>DATJSB010000241.1:0-27253 GCA_035504315.1 Occallatibacter sp. | reverse complement strand
GGCAGCCAGCGTATGCCCATCGTTCGGGCCGGGGCCAGTTTTCCTCATTTCATCGTCCCTCGTCGCTAGCAGACACCCGATATCCACCCCCTGAACTTTGTTCACGGGGACCCCGGGGTATGCGTCACTCCTCATTCCTCGAACTGAGAAAAACTGGCTCCCGGCGCCAGCCACCCCAGTAGTGTTAACAGGCCCTAGGATTGCAGTGGTTGCGCCCAGCGCTCGTAAAGAAAGCCGACGGTCACGCGAATGGCAGCGAACAATGTGGATGCAAAAAGTGGGTTCGATCTGGCCTATGCGGACTTCGTTCAACGATTCCCTGAATATGTACGAACAACCGCCCTCGATGAACTACGTGCCACGGAGTATCGCCGCCTGGATGAACTGAACCAGGTTTACCTCGATTACACCGCCGGTTCCCTCTACGCTCAGTCGCAAATTGAAAAGCACTTGGCCCTGTTGCGCTCCGGCATATTTGGCAACCCGCACTCGTCCAATCCGTCCTCAACTGAGACGACGCGTTACGTTGAAAGCTGCCGCCAATACGTCCTGCACTATTTCCATGCGTCGCCTGAGGATTACATCCTCGTCTTCACGGTGAATGCTTCCGGCGGCCTCAAGCTGGTGGGCGAGTCGTTCCCGTTCGCTCCAGGCGGTGTACTCCTACTTACCTTCGACAATCACAATTCAGTGAACGGGATTCGTGAGTTTGCGCGTGCAAAGGGTGCTGAAATTCGTTACGCTCCGCTTGTGCCGCCCGCGCTACGCATCGATTTCGAGCGGCTGGAAGGGCTGCTTGATCAGGCCGATCCGTCCCGGGAGAATCTGTTTGCCTATCCCTTGCAATCCAACTTCTCAGGCGTTAAGCACCCGCTCGAACTCGTGGCGAAAGCACGAAGCAAGGGATGGCGAGTGTTGCTCGATGCGGCCGCCTATGTTCCTACCAATCGGCTTGACCTGACGGCGGTGCAGCCGGACTTCGTGACGATCTCGTTCTACAAAATGTTTGGGTATCCGACAGGCGTGGGCGCGTTGCTGGTGCGCAAATCGATGATGGAGAAACTAGAGCGGCCTTGGTTTGCCGGGGGAACCGTCAACTTTGTATCGGTTCAGGGGCAGGAACATGTGCTATCGCAGGGCGAGGCGGCGTTTGAGGACGGCACGCTCAACTATCTGTCGATTCCTGCGGTGGAGATCGGGCTGCGTCACATTGAATCCATCGGGATCGAGAAGATTGGCGAGCGCGTACGTTGTTTGACGGGATGGGTTCTCGAAGAACTGCTGGCGCTGCGGCATAGCAACGGGCACGCCATGGTGCGAATCTACGGACCGACGACTACCGAAACTCGCGGCGGAACAGTTACGCTGAACCTCTACGATCCTGAAGGGCATCTGCTGGACTACCGGCGCGTGGAAGAACTGGCCGGCAATGAAGGCATTTCCTTGCGCATAGGCTGCTTCTGCAATCCCGGAACCGGAGAGATCGCCGAGGGTCTGACCGATGAGGATATGCGGGCTGCGCTGGCGCTGAGTCCGGAGATCAATCTGTTCAGTTTTATGCGCCTGATGAGGTCGCGAGGACACAAAAGCGCCGGCGCCATTCGCGTTTCGCTCGGTTTGGCAAGCAATTTTGCCGATGTGTGGCGATTTCTTCGTTTCGTTGAGCAATTCCGCGATCAGGCACTGCTTACCATCGGTGAGGTGAGCTTCGACATCGAATCGTGCCGCGTGATTCGCGACGGAAGTTAGCAGTCAGCTTTCGTGTGCGCGCCTCTTGATTTGCGGGAGATTAAGAGCGACCGGCTCAAATTGAACTCGATCTGCAAATTGAATAAGGGCTGTCGATTTCACAATCAAGGGTTCAGCGGGTGGGCTGCCTTCAGCCGGTATTCCCAACTCGCGTTCTCGATCCACTGCGGCTTGGCTTCATTTTCGCGATAGAACGGATCGGGGATTTATCCGTTTGCGAGCAGGTCAAGGTGAACGTCCCTGGAACAGTTGCTGGAAGCCAATCGCCGCCGTCCTCCTGTGCGCCTGCAACCACCTGGCGAAACTCCCAGCCCTGATTCAGAGCAAGCGATGCGTTCTCCGTGGTTCTTGGCTGCGCGAATGACGTTGCTGCGCACATGGCCAGCGCCGCGGCCGAAACTCTGATGGCAACGCTCATCCCGTTCATCGATTCCCCTCAGCGCGCTGCTGTTTAGCGCAGAATCTCGATAACTCGAGCTTCGCCGGCTCCCAGCACGACCTCGGTGGTTCCGCTTTTCGACGGCAGGACCCGGTTGAGCGCGAGATCGCGAGCGTGGCCCGGGCCCTCAACTAAAATCGTTTTCTTCACCGGCCATGGATTGTAATAGAGAAACGTGGGCGGCAGACTGCGATCCAGAAAATTGGTCAGAGTCAGGTCCCACCGAAGCAGCCATGGATCGCTCTGCGGCACGATCATCTTGTCGAGCCACATCACGTATGCTCCTCCGTAGATCGAGCGGTGACCGGCGAAATCGCCTTCGGCAAACGGGGAGCGTCCGTGAGCTTCGCGGCTAAGCCGCTCGTAGGGAACTGCGGGAGTGAGATCGGGGCGGCTCTGGTTCTCGCGCGGAAGGTACTCGGGATAAAACCAGCGCAGATTGGCGGCGACATTCAGGGCATAGCACGCGACTTCCGCCGCGAAATCGGGCCGGAAGCGAAGCGCAGGCATGAGGTACGGCAGAGTCACCATCGACTCCATGCTGTATGCCTGCCCCGCTGGTTCGGTACAGAATCCCGCCATAAGGCCGTCGACCGGAACCGATCCCCATTTCCCGGTGGCCATAAGACCAATCCTGGAATCGAGTACGAAATCAAGGCATCTGCGAGGATTGGCCGGATGACCGAGGGATTCTAGACGGGCAGATGAAAGCACAGCCATTGCGCCGCTCGGAATTTCGTACCACGGGTTCTTCCTGAAGGCAGTGTAACGATCGATCGCAGTTTTGGCTTCGTCCAGGCAGAAGTCCTTGCCGGCGATTTCCCAGGCCAGCAGCATCACGTAACTGTAGCCGCCCACGGCATCCGGCTGGCGATAGATATCTTGCCGGGTGAACGGCTTGCCGGCCGCATAATCGAAACCCTGATCGTTGAAGTCGTACTTGATCTGGTGGGCCATGTTGCGCAGACTTTCCGCCGAGCGTCTGACGCGATCAGTCCACTCCGGATCGTGAGCAAAGCGCGTACGGATCAACGCGAACGCCAGAGCGTTGACGTTCATCAGGTACCAGTACTCGCAGAGGGTCGCACCCGGCCCATCAAGAAACAGGCCGTAGGGCTCACTGAAATAGGCTTTGAGCGAACGCGAGAGTTCGTGGAGGCCGCTGCCTCGGAGTTCTTTGCCCATGGCCATCGGACCGTAGCAGGTGAGGCCTCCCTCGTCCGTTGTTTCCAAAGCGGAGGCAAAATACTGGCGCCCGGTCTTATCACGGAGGATTACGCCGTGCGCCGGGTCCATTACGTAGGCATCGAAAGCATTGGCGAGGGAGTGGAAATCAAGAGGCTGATTGGCGGGCCTGGCGGGCAGATCGGCAAGGCCGCGTTTTTCCTGAGCGAAGGCAAACCGGCCGGCCGACGTAAGCAATCCGGCAGCGGTTGCTCCTATGAGGAATTGACGCCGGCTTGCTCCCCCCGCGCCGGCATCCACCACTCGAATACTCATTGCATCTCCTGGGTTGAGGTTCCGGTTAGGAATCGCAGAGCTGGTTGACGTTGAACAAAAGTCATTGTTCACTTCGCCGTCGGCTGAGGCAAGGGTTTAACAGGATTCATCAGGAGCAAACAAATGCAATACATGTGAATCGCACAGCACTACCGGAGTGCATGCACGCCGGGAAGGCGCAATGTATAACTGATTCCGGCCGCAATAAGGTAGAGACACGCGAAGATCCAGATCACTCCGGAGACGCCCAGCAGCGGCAGAAAGATTCCTGCCAACGCGGGGCCGATGAAGGTGCTCATCCCCGAGCCGAGGTTCATGATCGACATGGCGGCTCCGCGCGACTCGGGAGCGAGCGTTGCCATGATTGCCCCGATGGGGACGAATCCCGCCAGGGCCGTGCCATACGCCATCCCCGCAGCAACAGCAAGGGCGTAGTCTGCGCCGAAGGCATGGGGTACGTAGAAGAGGCCGAGCGTCGTCACGGCGCAACCGCAGGAGCCGATGTAGGTGATGGTGCGGCGCCAGCCGATACGGTCGCCGACCCATCCCCAAATGAGGTTTGCGACTACATTGGTGGCGAACATGATGCTGAGAATCTGCAGCCACTGCTCCAGGGTGAATCCGATGACGCGGGTGAAGAAGATCGGTAAGAAGACCAGGAAACCAAACTCCGACGTTGTAGTGATCGTGGCGACGATTCCGCCGAGCCCAACTTTAGGATGCCTCCACACGATGGAGACGCTGGATAGCAGCAGGCGGATGGGGTGATGGCCATTCCTTGCGAGCGGGACAAGTCCGTGTTTTTCGCGAACGCCGAAGAGAGCGATGAGACCGCCGGCCACGACCATGGAGACGGATATCCAGAGAGTTGCGTAAGCGCCTGCGCGGGGAACGGTAAAGCTGGCAAGGAGTGCTCCCAGCGTAGGCAAGCCGCCGGTTCGCGCAGACCAGAACCAACCTACCGCCCGCCCCATGTAGCGCTCCGGAGTCACCTCGGTGATCCACACCAGGAAGCTGTAGGCAAAGAGCGGATAACCAAATCCGCGAACAGCGTAGCTGAGCAGAATCACGAAGTAGTTTGCGCGAGCGATGCCAAAGGTGAGGAATGGAATCTCGAAGACTACCCAGAACAGCAGGCCTACCCACATCACCTTTTTGGGGCCGAAGATGTCAGAGAGCGCGCCGCTGAGCCACGATGCCAGAGCTGCTGTAATACCGTATCCGGTAAAGACGGCGGCTACCTGCGGAGAAGTAAAGTGCATGTCAACAAGCAGCGGCGACAGGAAGCCTGCTTCCACTCCATCGCCGATCATGAACAAAAGCAATCCGATATAACCGACAACGAGCTCGGGGTGCATTCCAATTCGTTCGGCGAATGAAAGGCGCAGCTGATCTTTCGATGGCGTTGTATTTGATGTCATGGATGATCCTGCCCGAGGAATTCGGAAAGTACGGGCTTGAGTCCGCGGTTACGGATCCCGTCCATGTACATTTGTACGGTCACCAGGACTCGAGAGAGACTTGCAGCCCGCTCGCCGAGGAGGCTGGGTGCAGAAAGAGCGCGTGTTGCGTCCGAACCACCGGCGGCTAGAAACGGCCGCAGAGATTCAAGCGCCGAGTCGTCGATAGAGCCTGGACTCTCGCGGTCGCGCAGGGCCATATCGTACAACCAGGTGGCGAGCACGACAGGAATTACTTGCGGAAGCATTCCCGACGCAACCAGATCGAGGAGTGAAGGCAGGATGAATTCGGCGATCTTGGCGCAGCCCTGCGAGCAGATACGGGCAACCTGGTCGCGGATGGCCGGATTGGAGAATCGCCGGACGATTGTTGTCGAGTACGAATCGAGATCGATTCCGGGCAGCGGGACGAGTGTCTGCCGGACCTCGGCCATAAATGCAACCAGTAGCCTGCGCAGCAAGGGATCGCTCATGGCTTCGGCGATGGTCGTGTATCCGAGCAAATCGGCCGCGTACCCGACGGCCGAATGACCGCCATTGAGCATGCGCATCTTCGTCCGCTCGTAGGGCGCCACATCGGTCACCATCTGCGCGCCAACGCGTTCGCATTCGGGACGGCCGGCTGCGAACTGGTCCTCGAGCACCCATTGTCGAAAGCTCTCGCATACGACCGGAGTCCGGTCGAGAACACCGAATCTTCGCTCGATGTGCGATCGATGATCCTCGGTTGTTCGGGGAGTGATGCGATCGACCATGCTGTTGGGGAAAGATACGTTTTGCTCGATCCAGCGACGCAACGATTCGCTGCGCAAGCCGGCGAAAGCGAGCATCGAATTACGCGCGATAACTCCGTTAGACTGCACGTTGTCGCAGGAGAGCACGGTAAACGGGGGATGACCGAGCCGCATACGCAGTAGAGCCGCTTCAGCTACAAAGCCCAGCCAGGTGCGAGGCGTGTCTGGGTGCTCGAGATCGTGAAGGATGTCGGGATGATCGGCGAGAAACCGGCCGCTCGCGTCGTGGCTAAAATAGCCGCCTTCAGTAACCGTGAGCGAGACGATAGAACATTCCGGCGAAGAGAGACGTTGCAACACCGCGCTAACGGATTCCGGTGCGTACAGGTGCCCGACGAGCGAGCCGATGATGCGATAACTCTCCCGATCCCTGTCAAGTTCCAGCACACCGTAAAGAAAATCCTGGCTCGCGAGCGCCTTGTTGATTACACGGTCGCCGGTAAGCAATCCGATGCCCAACTCGCCCCATTGCTGGGACGCGTCGCAGGATAACAAATCGTCAAGATACACCGCGAGATGCGAACGATTGAAGCCTCCGACTCCAATGTGAACAAGCCGGGGGCGAATCAGTCTGCGATCGTATTGCGGGCGCGCGATCGAGGCCGACACGCTGTTGAGCGTGGCGTTGCTGAGCGGAACGGCAAACGTTGCAGACTCACTCGGCATACACGTCCGTCCGCAACGATGGTGAAGTCGGAATCAGGTTCACGGAATGGGAGTCTCATCGAAGGTGAAAGATTTGTCAAGCTTCGCGCGCGCGATTATGGATGCAGCAGCCGCGTGGTCACAATGGAGGTTGCGTTCGGCGCGCCGGCGACGGCCTGAGTGCGAATCAACGCCTCGAAGTACACGGGTTCAGGCGTTGTCGGCGTGATGCCAAGAGCCTGCTGGAGCTTTTGGCGGTTGCCGGAATCAGCCAGGAAAATGCCGGCTGCCTCCGTGCCTTCCTGTTGCAGCCCTTGCAGGATAAGCACGCTCCCACGTCCGTTGGGAACCGGCATAAGTGAGATGGTTGCGTAGTCCACGCCGGAACTTCCCGTGAACTCAAGTCCCTGATACTTGTCCTGCTCACCCTGGCGTGGATGCAGGTTTTCAAAGTACTTCATGCTCTCGCCGACCACGCCCTCGCCCTCCTGAAAGTTGAGCCTGCCTTCAAAGTACGAAACCCAGGGATTGGAACTTGGACTGCCAACGAATACGAAACTGCCATCTTCAAGATCGCGCGGGCGGAGCTCGCGTGCCGATCGAATTGTAATAAAATCGCGCTCACCGCCGCTGATTCGCAGCAGGGTGCTGACCACGACGACATCCGCATATGAGGTCAGCAGCGATCCGGAGAGATATCGCATCAGCCGGGCTTCACGCTCGGTGGGGTGCGGGTTGGAAATATCTTCGCCGTTGCGATAGGAAGGTCCGAGATACGTGTCCAGCGTAACGGATCTCCTGTCCAGCAACCGCGTCATGCCGTAATTGACATCGGCAACGACCACCTGCACCCGGTGATTTGGCGATGCAAACAAAGCAGCCAGAGGCCACGGCGCCTGCGGTGGAGCGGCGGCCGGCGCACGAAGGAACCAGGCAGCAACAGTTGTGAGAAGGAATAGCCCCGTGAGCGCCCAGGGAACAATCAATGGCCAGTGCCGGCCAGTTCCGATTGCATCGGGGACTGGCGGCGCCATGGCGGCGCGTTCTTCCGCGTGACGAAAAGCCGTTGTATAGGAGCCTTTCGGTATTTCGACGATCCACTGCTCATTTTTGCCGTCACCGTCGAAGTACTCGTGAAGTTTCAGCCGAAGCTGGCGCACATGGACGCGCACCGAACTGTCTTCGACTACGCTGTAATCCTCAGGCTTGCCGAAGACTGCGCTTCCGATACGGTGCTCGGTCAGATCGGACAGTTGCCCGTGCAGGGTTCGCTCAGCCATGTGGCGCAATAAATCGCGAATGCGCGCCGACTTCTGGAACGATGGGCTAGCCGTGATTCTTTCAATGAGCTGCCAGCGCGGATCGGAATTCAGTTCCTGGTCCGACGCCTTATGAGTTTTCGGATTTGCACTCTGCAGCACAGCATCAACTCACGTGAACACAGAATCATAGCATGTTGATATCTAGTCTGATGCAGTGCGCACTCTTGTCTCTTTGCGAGGCAGGGATGGTGTGCAGTTAAACAGCGATAAGCAACGCCAAATCCGGTGCAACAATGCGATTCACATGTGAATCGCATTGATGCTCAATGATTTTTTGCGTAAGGACCTTTTCTGCGGCACACGCAGTCTTGGACTCTTAGGACCGTTCAACTCTGTCCGCCTTTGTTGTTCCGTAATGGCAATTGCGGCTCCATTCCGCATATGACCAGAGGTCCGATGAACCAAGATCTTGCAGAGCGCGTGGCGCGTAATCCCATTCTTCGGCCTCAGGATCTGCGACCAAGCGCACCGGGGTTTGAAATAACCTGCCTGCTGAATCCCGGGGTGTTCCAATTCGACCACAAGACCTGGCTGGTGGTCCGGGTTGCCGAGCGGCCCGTTCAGATGCCGGGAAAAACCTCTTTCCCGGTACTGACGCCGTGGGGAGGAATGGAGATCCTCGAGTTCAACTCCAGCGACCCGCGCCTCGACCTGTCGGACCCGCGCGTAATCAGCTATGACGGCCGGGATTACCTGACCACGCTTTCGCATCTTCGGCTGCTTTCAAGCGACGACGGGGTTAGCTTCCGGGAACTGGAGCCTCCGCAACGCCTGGTTGGAAATGGTGAGCTGGAGGCCTTTGGAATCGAAGACTGCAGGGTAGCCCGGATCGATGAGACCTATTGCCTGACCTATACACAAGTCTCGAGCCATGGCGTGGGCGTCGGGCTCAGGACCACGCGCGATTGGAAGACGTTTGTGCATGAGGGAATGATCTTTCCGCCGCACAACAAGGACTGCGCGTTGTTTGAAGAGCGAATCGGCGGGAAGTACTTTGCGTTGCATCGCCCCAGCAGTCCGGAACTGGGAGGCAACTATATCTGGCTGGCGGAATCGCCCGATCTGATTCATTGGGGACGGCATCGCTGCGTAGCGCTCACCCGCGAAAACTGCTGGGACAGCGCTCGCGTCGGGGCCGGCGCATCTCCCATCCGGACCGAAGAGGGCTGGCTCGAGATCTACCACGGCGCAACCAGCGAAAACCGCTACTGCCTGGGCGCGCTTCTGCTGCATCTCAACCAGCCGTGGCGCGTGCTGGCGCGATCAGGAGAACCAATTATGGAGCCCTTGGCGCCCTACGAGCAGGAAGGATTCCTGGGCCAGGTGATCTTCACCAATGGCCAGGTCGTGGAGGGTGATCGGTTGACGATTTACTACGGCGCCGCCGACAGTGTCATCTGCGCGGCCCGCATGTCGATCGCGAGCATCATTGGCAGTCTCGCCGCGGTCAAAGGAGCGACGGCATGAAGGGTCTGCGCCGCGAACTTGCGCTGTTCCGTCAATGCCCGCACTCCATGCAGGTGCTCATGGTGTCGAACATGATTTACGCGCTGGTGCTGCCGGTGATCGAAATCTTCGTTGCCGCTTACGTCATGCGCAATTCCAACCAGGTGGCCAAGGTGGTTGCTTATCAATTGTCGATCTATGCGGCTACGCCCCTGGCCTTCTATATCAACGGAAGACTGATGGGCCGCGTAGCTTCAAAGCACCTCTACGCCGTCGGGATGCTGCTCTCGGGAGTAGCGATGATCCTGATGATGCGCTTGAGAGTGCTTGCCCCCGCCGGCATCGCCATCACCGGCTTGACCATGGGCCTCGCGACCGGGATCTTCTGGGCAAATCGCGGATTCCTGGCGCTGACCGCCACCAACGACTCCAACCGGAACTACTTTTACGGGGTCGAGAACTTCGCGGCAACGCTATGCGCCGTCGCTGTGCCCGCGTTGATCGGCTGGTTTATCAGCGCCACCAGTCTCTACGGATGGTTGGGTGGGGTTGCCAACCGTGCATACCAGATGATTGCGGGGGCTGTGCTGGGCCTCACGGTTCTGTCCGCAGGAACTCTCGAGCGCGGCACGTTCCGCAACCCTGAGCACACGCGCTTTGTGTATTTCCGGTTTCATCGCCTTTGGTGGCGAATGCTGCAACTGGCCCTGCTCAAGGGTCTGGCCCAGGGATACATCGTGACCGCGCCGGCCATGCTGATCATGCTGCTGCTGGGGAAAGAAGGCACGCTTGGAGTTACGCAAGCAGTGGGCGGCGTCTTCTCCGCATGCCTGATGTATGCAACCGGACGTCTGGCCCAACCGCGGCATCGCAGGATTGTCTTCGCCGCCGGCCTTCTGCTGTTTCTGCTCGGCGCGCTGTCAAATGCGGCGCTCTTTAACGCCGCGGGTGTGCTCGTCTTTATGGGCTGCCTCGTTCTCGCCAAGCCGTTGCTCGACCTTGCCTACTATCCAATCCAGTTGCAGGTGGTCGACGTGGTCTCGCGCCTGGAGGGCCGCAGCGAATATGCGTATATCTTTAACCACGAATTCGGACTCTTTCTTGGACGGCTCCTGGGCTGCGGGTTGTTCCTGGGAATTGCTTATTGGGGATCGGGAATTGCGGCGCTCAAGTATGCGCTCCCGGTGATTGCCCTGCTGCAGTTACTGTCTATCCGGGTAGCTGGCCAAATCTCGCGAGATCTGGTCGAGGCGGGGACCACCTCCACCGCCCTGAGCTTTGCCGGACAAACATCGGAGGTCTGACAACCATTGAAAGTGAGGCACACAATGAAGCACATCGCTCGAGCGAATCAACCAACGTGGCGCCTGGCATGGTGCCTCGTGGTTGCAATCTGCATGGCAGCCGGCGCACTCCCTGGGTGGGCGCAGTTGGGCAGGGGTACTGTGGTGGGCACGGTCACCGACAGCAACGGCGCGGTCATTCCCGTAGCCTCACTGCAACTGACTGAAGTGAGCACCGGCAGCGCCTACGCCACTAAATCCACGGCCGACGGCTTCTACACCTTTCCCGAACTGTTGCCCGGAAAATACTCGCTGAAGGTGACGGCCGCCGGTTTCGAGACCTTTACGCAGACCGACTTCAGCGTCGAGGTCGGCAGCTCGACCACGGTTAACCCGGTCTTGAAAGTGGGAGCAGCCACAGAAAATGTCACGGTGAGCGCCGAGGCCTCGTACCTGCAGACGCAGTCGGCGGAAGTGGGCACCACAGTCTCGAACCAGCTCATCCAGGACCTGCCGCTCCAATTCGGCGGTTGGCCACGCAATCCGCTCCAGTTCGTGACCTTGACGCCCGGTTATTCCGGCCTGATGTCGAACTCGCCGACCCAGCTCGGAGGCTTCAAACTGAACGGCGGCCAGCAGGCGGGGACCGACATCCTCGTCGATGGAGCCACCATCGAATTCGCATCGGCCAACCTTCAGATGAACTACGGGATAAGCGTGGAGGCGGTGCAGGATTTCAAGGTTACGACCAATACTTTTGACGCAGAATATGGAAGAACGGGCGGCGGCATCGTAAACCTGACCACAAAGTCCGGCTCCAACTCGCTGCATGGCTCGGCCTACGACATCCTGCGCAACAAAGTGCTCGATGCCAATGCTTGGATCAATGATTACAACGGCGTTCCGAAGCCAGTCGACACGCAGAACGATTTCGGCGCCCTGATCTCGGGACCGGTCTACATTCCCTGGCTCTATAACGGGCGCGACAAATCGTTCTTCATGTTCAACTACGAGGGCTGGCGCTACAACACGGGAGGAAACAGCCTGAACTCCGCGCCCACCGAAGCGATGCTCAACGGCGATTTTTCTTCCCTCTTGAATCAAGTGACGATCAACGGGCAAACCTTTCCGGCCCACATCCTGTACGATTACACGACCTGCACCGGCGCCAATCAAGGCCAGCCCTGCCAGGCCTTCCAGGGCAACAAGATTCCTTACGCGGAGGACTCGATAGCGGCCAACATGATGAAGGTTTTGCCGCACTCCTCCGAGACGCAGCCGTATTTGAATTACGTGCAGATTGCGACCAATCCCCAACTCGCAAACATATACGAAGTGCGCATCGATCAGAACATCGGAACCAGGCAGAAGATCAATGGGAGTTATGACTACGACTGGGTTCCAAATGCCGTGTACGACGCCGGCGAGCCTATCAACACCAGCGCCACAAATCAGCGCACCCATTATGTGCGCTTTGGTTACGACTATGTTTTCAAGCCCAACCTGTTGAACCACTTCAACGCCGGGTTCAGCCGCCGCTACCGTCAGGAGTTCAGCGGCGAGGGCGGCTATGGCGGTGACTGGCCGCAGAAACTGGGCCTGATGGGAGTCATGCAGACCACCTTCCCGCAGATCAGCTGGAACTATCCTGCTGGTCAGATCAACCTGCCCAGCGATGGCGCCGACCAGTTTACTGACAACACCTGGCAGTACGACGACATGGTGCTGTGGGAAAAGGGCCGTCACAGCTTCAAGTTCGGCGGCGAATCGCGTTTGCAGGAGTTCAACATTGACATCCTGACGGCAACCTCCGGCCAATTCAACTTCACCTCCGGGCCAACCAGCACTCCCACCGATCCCAACTCGGGATTCGGGTTCGCCAGCTTCTACCTGGGCGCTGCGTCCAACGCCACCATCTTCTTGCCCGAGCTGCTGGACTGGCGCGTGAAATACTACGCAGCCTTTATGCAGGACACCTGGAAGCTCACGCCCAAACTCACCGCCGATCTTGGCCTGCGCTGGGAGATTTCGACGCCAGTCTCCGAAGCCCACGACAAGATGTCGTTCATGGATCCCACCGTGCCCAATCCCGGTGCGGGTGGGCTGCTGGGAGCGTACGTTTTTGAAGGCAGCGGAACCGGCAGACTGGGGAGCAACACGTCTCAGACTACGTTTAAGAACGCATGGGGCCCGCGTATCGGACTTTCCTACCAGATAAGGCCCAACACAGTGGTCCGCGCGGGCTATGGAATCTATTACCAAAGCCTGAAAATGGGCGGCTTTGGCGAGAACGACTCCGCCGGATTTACCGGCAGCTACAACTATCCAACTCCTGCCAGCCCGCAAACCCCTACGGTTGTCCTTTCACAGATTCAAGCCTATCCGGGACCACAGCCGCCGTTTATCAATCCCACCGTGATGAATGGCCAGGATCCGACGGTCATTCTGTCCAAGACAGCGCGACCGGGAACGACGCAGACCTGGACACTTGACGTCGAGCAACAGTTGCCGGGCAATACGATGGTGGATATCGCCTACGTGGGTGATCATGGCGATCACCTGCAGGCCTTCCTGCACGACCCTAACCAGGGTTTGCCGGCCAATTTGGCGCGGGGCGCGTGTCTCCAGGTGAATATCAGTAACCAGGTGGGCAATCCGGCCTGCGCCGGGCAATCAGTCGTGACCGCTCCGTATGCCGGATTCAACGGCACGGTGAGCCAGGCGCTCAGGCCTTTCCCGCAGTACGAGAGCGCGCAGCCCGATACCGTGACCTCTGCCGATCCCTTCGGCGTGTATACCTACGAGGCATTGCAGGCTGAAGTGCAAAAGCGTCTCTCCAGCGGCCTTTCAGTGCTCGCCAGCTACACATGGTCCAAGACCCTGACCAATGCCGACGCGGAGTATCCGACCGACGCAGCTTGGGAGTCCAACGATGTGGCGGGCGCACTGAATACCTACAATCTAAAAGTTGAAAAAGGACTCAGCCAGTACGATGTACCGCAAAGCGTGGTCCTCAGCTACACGTATGCGCTACCCTTCGGCAAAGGGCAGGCCTTGGCCAAATCCGTCAATCCTGTCATGAATAGCCTGATCGGCGGGTGGCAGGTTGCTGGATCGCAAACCTACCAGAGCGGTGCCCCGCTTGCTGTGACTGAAAGCAACTGGACCTCCGGAATCTTTGCCGGACCTGAAGCCAATCTCGGCGCGAACGCTCGGCCGAATTATGTATCCGGGGTGAATCCGAATGCGTTCCATGGAGGCAAGTTCGTCTATGGGCAGAGCCTGCGCTGGAATGCCGCGGCATTCACCTATGCGCCGGACTTTACATTCGGTAACGCGCCCCGCACCTTTGGAAATGTGAGGAGCTTTGCCAACCTGAACGAAAACTTCGACGTCGAGAAAAAGATTCCCACCCATACTGAACGAGTGAATACGATCTTCCGAGTGGACTTCTTCGACGCATTCAACCGCCATCAATTCACGGGATTCAACAACACAGTGGGAAGTCCCGGATTTGGCCAGGCATCGGGCACCAGCGGTCCTTTTGCCGGATACCAGCAAACTGGCTTCCAGCGAAGTATCCAGGGCGAGTTGCGCATCACGTACTAAATTGCAGATTGCCTCCCGGATCTCTTGGCAGCGGTCCGGGAGACTTTGTATCCAATGTGCGCGACCAATCCGAGTCCACTGCAGTCTGCACTTTGCGCCTGCCGCCATGCAAGTGTTGTTTGCACTAGAATGATCTCCGAGTCTGTTCATGTTGCGTACTGCTCGCGGTCCGCGCCCGTCGTTGATTTTCATTGCTGCCACAGTCTGTTTATTCCCTTTGTCAATTTGCGCGCAGCAGGCTGGCTCTCAGGTCGAGCAGCATTTTCTCGCTGCTCAGCAGGATCAGCAGCGCGGCCTTCTCGACGCTGCCGTGCAGGAGTACAAGAATGTCCTGCGGCTCCAGCCCGCTCTGCCTGAGGCTTATGTAAATCTTGGTCTGGTCTATTATGCGCAGGCAAAATTCGCCGAGTCCGCAAAGGCCCTGACCGCGGCCGCCAAATTACGCCCGGGCATGAGCGGCGTAAGTCTCTGGCTCGGAATCGACGAGGTCAAACTGGACCGGCCCACGCAGGGCGCTGCGCTTTTGCGCGAAGCTGTTCGTCAGAATCCGAACGACAAACTGGCGCAAAGCTGGCTGGGGACAGCACTCTGGAATGCCGGTCGAATAGACGCCGCGCTCTTCCAGCTGCGGAGCGCCGCCGCGCGGTTTCCCGACGATCCCGATCTGCTGTTCGCCGCCGGTGAAGCATATGGCAAAGCAGTGCATCAACTGACTGAAGATCTCCTGGAAGAATCCATGGGGACGGCTCTTTCCGACCTCATCTACGCAGATTCCTACGCTGAGGAACGCGATTGGGACAAAGCCGAAGGTCACCTGCGCCGCGCCATCCAGCGGGATCCCCATTCGCTGGACGCGCGCCTTGAGTTTGCGCAGATTTTCTTCGCCCAGGCACGCCTCTCCGACGCTCACGAGCAGTTGGCCCAAGCCCTGATCATTGCGCCTGAATCCGCAGCAGCGCTGGCTCGCAGCGGCGAGGTGCTCATCCTGATGCAGCAAACATCAGAAGGACTGTTGCGCATCCGGGCGGCGCTTGCTGTCGACCGGAGTGAAGCTCTCGACGCGCTTGGCCTTCCCGTCGAAACCAGCCTCGAGCCGACAGATAGCTCCAACGCTGCCACGCAACTTTCTTCGCTGTGCCGTGAGGTGGCGGAGAAGCTCGCGATCGCCGTGTCACCAGATCCCGCGCGACAGGCCGCGGTCGCAGCCCTGTATGAGCAAGCCGGCGAACACGATGCTGCCATGCGCGCGTATCGCAGCATCGGCGCCGTGAATCCGGCATCCGCACTTTCTGCCAGTCCTTTTTCCAAGGCGCTGGCAGCCTTCCACGAACACCGTTATGAAGACGCAGAGACCGAGCTTGTGCATTGGATTACTGAGCATCCGCAGGATCGCCAGGCGCGCTACGATCTTATCCTTGCACGCCATCACATTGCGACAGCGTATATTCTCCGCTTGCTTGAAGTTGCCCCGGATTCCTATCACGTGCATCAGTTGCTGGGCCAGCTTTATGCCGATCGCGATCAGGATAACCAGGCAATTACCGAATACCTTCTCGTCGCTGCTGCCCGGCCCGATCTTCCCGGTGTGCATTTCATTCTCGGCCATCTCTACTGGAAACATGCTGACGCCGATCATGCGCTTGCTGAGCTAACAAAAGAGCTGGAACTCGATCCCGGCGACCCGGAGGCAAATGGCGAGCTGGGCTCGGTCCTGGTTGCCAAGGGCCGCATCGCCGAATCTATTCCTCACCTCGAATTGGCGATTCGCGCCAACCCCGATCTGTGGCCTGCGTACGCGCAACTGGGCCGCGCGTATGCGAGCGAAAAACAATACCAGCGCGCCGAAGATGCAATGAAACGAGCTCTTGCGCACGACCCGGATGGGTCGACGCACTATCAACTCGGCAGGGTTCTTCTTGCCGAGGGCAAGACCGATCAGGCGAAAAAGCTTTTTGCCCAGGTGAACGCCATCAAAAACGAGCGGATGTCGCCTGTTTCCACCGATTCGCAAGCTAACCACGAGAGCACTCCATGATGCGGTTCTCACACTTTGCGTGCATCATGATCTGCCTCGCGCCCGGCGTCCCGCTACGGGCACAGAACACAGCATTGGACCAGGGCATTCAGCTTATTCGTGAAGGCAAGTTCGATCAGGCTGTAGTTAAACTCGAACAGGCACATCGCATCGCTCCCGAAAACGCGACGATTGAAAATCTTCTGGGAATAGCTGAGACCAAACTCGGGCGGATCGCGGCTGCCGATGTCCACTACCGCAACGCCATTCGCATCGACCCGTCTCAACCCGCACCTCACCGCAATCTTGGTGTCAACCTGCTTACGGAAAAGAACTACGAGGCATCTGGATCTGAACTGCGCGAGGCATCGCGCCTCGATCCTCGCGATAAATTTGCTCATTTTTATTTACTGATGCTGGCGCTGGCCACAAACCACGACGCCGAAGCAGTGCATGAGGCCTCGCTGGCGGGAGATCTCGTCGATCATGACACTGAGGCATCCATTGGCTTGATCGAAGCAGAAATCCGACTGGGCCACGTAGATCAAGCTGCC
Organism: Occallatibacter sp.; assembly: GCA_035504315.1. Lineage (GTDB taxonomy): Bacteria > Acidobacteriota > Terriglobia > Terriglobales > Acidobacteriaceae > Telmatobacter. Next base: position 10,438 of record DATJSB010000241.1, on the reverse strand, counting down.
ACTGCTATTGAGCGCCTGGAAGCGGCCAACCTCCTCACCGCTGCCCAGGAATACCAAATTGCAGTTCTTCTGGCTCAGCACGGACTCTACAACGAGGCAGTTCGCTGTTTTCGGCACATCGCTTCGCTTGAGTCATCGTGGCAGAATCGTTACAACCTCGCTCTCGCCTTGCTTTACGCGAATCACCCCGATGAAGCGTCATCGCTGCTGGCCGCGCTGCACCATGAACAGCCGGCCAATGCCGACATCCTGATGTACCTTGGCGCTGCTTACGAGATGCAGGAGAAGATGCCTGAGGCGCTCGACGCCTATCGTGCCGCGGTTGCTGCAGATCCGTCCAACCCCGATCGAATGCTCGATTACACCCGCCTGCTGATGGACACAGATCGTTATGACGAGGCCATCCAGGCAATCCAGAACGGGATGGGCAAAACGGATTCGACTGTTCCGCTCCAGGTGCGTTTGGGCGTAATTGAAATGGTGAAAGGCAACTATGACTCGGCGCGCGATGCCTTTCAAACGGCGCTGGCTGCCGATCCCGATCTCGACGTCGCTTATGTCGGCCTGGCAGAGACCTACGCCCGTGAAGCAAACGATGAGGAGGCCATTCGCATCCTTGAAGCGGCGCGGGAAAAAAGGCCTGGTCATTACCTGCTGGAGTATTACTTCGGGCTCTTGGCAAGCCGGCTTGGGCGCGAACAGGAGGCGATTGTCGCCCTGGATAACGCGGCCAGGCTGCAGCCCAATTCTCCTGATCCGTTCTTCGAACTCGGCAAGCTCTATGTAACGCAACAGGACTGGCGCCGGGCTCGAAAAGCACTTGAGCGTGCAATTGAATTAAACCCGCGGTTGGCGCCTGCCCACTACCAGTTAAGCCGGGTATATGCCCATCTTGGCCTAAATTCCGACGCTGGACGAGAAGCAAACGAGGCTCGATCGTTGATTGAATCACAGCGGAATGAAGCGCTCAGCAGACAGCGTGAAAGCGGAGCCAGTTTTCAGATGCAAACTTCAGTTGGTCCTCCACAGTGAGCAAATTCTACGGGAATGCGCGGGATGCGCAGGAATTACATTTTTGCTTCCGCCCCCGGCTCGCCAGGGCTGGACGGCGAAATGCTGCCGATGGAGGTCTCAAGGCAACGTACAAAAAAATGGCGCTACCGGTGTGCCGATTTGTTGATCAACCAGTAACTTCAGGGTAGACGGTTCAGATTAGACGGTAATCTGCCCGGAGCCTTGAAATCAGTGTCTCTGGTGCACATTGAGCGCATTGGCGATGATGCGCCAACGGAGTTAATGCGGCTTTCATAGTTCATGTGGAATGAATAGGAGTGGCGCACGCAGGCTTTCAGTTATGGAGCTCGAATTCTTGCGCCCGGGCTTTTGAGCTCGGCCACGAGTTGGTGCAAATGCGCGTTTTTGCGGAGACTCTTCAGATCGTTGTTGGTCATGAGGACAAACGTATCTCTATACCCGCGACGGGTCGCTTCCTCGAGATACTGGACCGCGTCGTCAGGACGGTTGGCAGCCGTCGCCACACAAGCGAAGTAATACCAAACCAGGAAGGCGCGCCCCCGCCCCCTGGAGTCATCCTGCATTTCAATCACGTCGCGAAACATCTTGCTTGCCTCGGGGTAGCGATGGGTATATGCCATCGCTTTCCCGAGTTCCCGCAGACTGGCCAGCGCGTCTGGATGTTGCGGACCGACTGTTCGTGACTGAATCTCCAGGGTTCCGCGAGCAATCTTTTCGGCCTCTGCATAGCGGCCCTCGCTGATCAATATCCTGGCGAGCAAACTCTGGTCCTTTAGGGTATTTGTGTGTTCCGGTCCGTTGAAGTGACCGTCAATCGCGAGGGCTTCCCGCACTAACTGTTCTGCCTCGTGGAGATGGTCTGCCCGGAGGAGTTTATCTCCGAGATTGAATTTGATAATCGCAATTCTGGGGTCTTCCGGTGTAACGATCCGTAGCCAAATACTCAACGCCTGACGGTTCAACTTTTCGGCGTCGTCCAAGTGACCTTCATTCAAGACAGTGCTCGCAAGCCCCTGCGTGGCAATGACCGTGTCGGGGTGTTTGGGTCCCAACACGTGCTGGTAGGCGGCCAGGGCTTGGCGATGCAACTGTTCGGCTTCTTCGTAGCGGCGTTGGAAGTAGACGGCCCATGCCAGATTGTGGAGCTCGGCCGGAGTCCGCGGATCGTCCGGTCCCAGAAGGCGGTTTCCTTCATCCAGCGCCCTGCGAAACTCTTGCTCAGCTTCGGCGTCGCGGCCCTGGTCCATTAGCGCGATGCCGAGATTGCTCATGGCTCGCACTGTCTGGGAACTTATGGGCCCGGATTGCGTGTGCCCACAGCTATCACCTCGCGAGCGACCTTCTCCGCCTCGTTATCGTGTCCGCGGGCTTCCAAGATTACAGCCAGGTCATCCATGCTCTCCAGCATTAGTAGGTGATTGGGCCCTATCGCGCGGCAAGGGTTAATCAATTAGTCATTTCCTAATCGACATTTCCGGATCGGCGGTCAACCTTCCAAAGGGCGATTCTCAAAATTGATGATTGTCTTCAGAGTCCCGCAGTTGCCGTTTACAAGCGCGAGGGTTCCTCTCTGAGCACACAGCATGACTTTGATCGTGCGTGTTTTGCCTCCAACCACAAAAACATCATCACACGCTGATTTCACTCTCCGAGCCGGTTCCAGCGCGAAGAAAACGTAGCCAACTGCGGTTGGAACTACAGTCCCGTCCGTGCGTACAACAAGATTCAACACGCACACGCGATCAATTAACCAGTCACGCGCGACGTTTTCTGGCACAGCGATCATGGTCCGATTACAGTAAGCCATCATTCTTTCGCGTGCGCCTACCCAATCAATTTAATCGAGTGAGGTATTCCACCAGGCGGCACCATTCGAAAGATTCTTTGTTCATCGAACGGGACTTACGCTGTGCCTTTCCCGCAGATAGTTAACTGTTCGCTGCTGCGATCTGAGGCCGAAAGCGCCCGAATTCGGTCTCGCAGCGTTGGGTGGGAATAGTTGAGAAATACGTCGAAACGATGAGGCGCTAATTGAGTATAGTTGTCCGCCGCCAGCTTTCGTAGTGCTTCAGCCAAATCCGCGGTCGCCCCTGCGGTGTTGGCTGCGAACGCGTCGGCTGCGTACTCTTGTTTGCGGGCTATCCAATTCACAAGAATCGACCAGCCGAATGCGACTGGCGAATACAGCAATGTGAAGAACACAACGCCCAAATGCACGGACGGCTGACCCACATAAAATGCGAGAAAAAGTCCCTGTCTGTTCAAGAACAATGACATCAACAGAAAGAACAACCCGAGTTGCAGAATCTCAATGGACACGCGCAAGGGAATGTGTCTTTGCTTGAAATGGCCCACCTCGTGAGCGGTGATTGCCACCAACTCTGGAACGGTGTGACGGCTAATCAAGGTATCTTCCAACACCAGGCGGTGGTTGGATCCGAGGCCGGTAAAGAAAGCGTTCGACTTACTCGAACGCGTAGAAGCGTCCATCACTGAGACCGCCGCAAGGGGAAAGTCGACCGAAGCGGCGTAGGAAGAGATGGCCTCCTGGAGTTGCCGGTTTTTTATGGGTTCGAACTTGTTGAATAGGGGTAGAATAACTTGCGGCGCAAGGATTTCGAGCAAAACACACACGCCAGCCACAAGACTCCAAGCGTATACCCAGGAGTAGCGCCCTGTCCCACCGAGCAGTGCGAGAATTGCTGCTAAGACGGGCCCTCCGACTGCGGCGGCGACAAGCGTGCCCTTCAACAAGTCACTTAAGAACGTTTGCGGTGTCGTATTGTTGAACCCAAACCGTCCCTCAATCCGAAAGGTAAAATAGGCGGCAAATGGAAGGGCGACTAGCGCCCGGCCTATGGCAATTGCTCCAATAACCAACACGCCTGTCACCAGCGGCGCGAATCCCCAGTTTTCAATTGAGCGATCCAGCAATCGGAAGCCGCCATTAAACCAGAATAGCAATAGCACGGCCAGATAAGACCCTTCAGATCCTGCGCGAAGCCTCGTGCGCGCAGCAGTGTAGCGCTGCAACTGATGATATCGATCTCTGTCGATCAGGTCAGCGAACGATTCCGCAGGCTTTCGCAGCAGCGAGATCAAACTGAGGTGGGCGACTATTAGTCGGACCCCAAACTCCAAAAGCAGCGAGACGAGAATGACTGTAGCGTAAATGTTCATCGTTTTAATGTGAAGCCGGACGAATTTCGAATCGCAGTATGTGGCAGATTTGAAGGTTGGGCATACCAGATCCTAAGTTGAAACAAAAATGAATTCAAAATGGTTGACTTCTGCGCCCCGGCGGCGTTATAAGGTGTTTCACGTACTTCCTCATTTCCGTACTATCCTTATCATCAAATCTGGGACCGTTCAAGTCATTCTATCTGGGACAAACCGCTTGTGCCTGAAAGGGGAAGACGATGGCGCATGAAACTGCGGTGTCTGCCGATATACTGCGAACCCATTGTGGCCCAGCCGCCGCCAAATCGAGCTTACTGTCTGGTCCGCACTGGGATATAGATGAACTGCGTTCGTCGTTGGAAGCAGATTGGCGGCGGACGCTGGATCGCTACAGTTTATCGCCCCTGACGGAGACGATGACCTATGCCCTTTCGGGTGGGCAGAGGCTGCGCGGCCTCCTGCTGATGGTGGTGGCTGATTCTTGCAACGGATCGAAGGAGCCGGCCCGTGAAGCTGCCGTGGCCATCGAGATGCTCCACGCCGCGAGCCTGGTAGTGGATGACCTTCCGGCATTGGACAACACGCCGGTGCGCCGTGGGATGCTGAGCCTTTACAAACGCTTTGGGGAAGCCGCAGCTATCCTGACGGCCCACGCGCTCGTTGCGGCGGCGTTCGAAGTGGTGGCGCAGATCTCGATTGAACCAAAGCGGCTCTTGCGAATTACCAAGTCGCTGGCAGCTGCGATCGGCGCCCGCGGCATGGCGCGAGCGGAACTGGTCGATTGTTCCGATTCAGTTGGATCGGAGGGCGATATCCGTGCGCTTAAGACCGGAGGCCTTTTCCAGATAGCGGCTCATATTGGGGCTGTACTTGCCGGAGCGGAGCCAGATCTGGCGAATGATCTCGGCACCCTCGGTCGGAAGCTTGGAGTTTGCTATCAGTTTGCAGATGATGTTCGTGACCATCTTGCGGATGGCTCAAATCGGGAAACGTTGAAGGAAGCAGGCCGCGTAAGCTGGCAGCAATCTGTTAAATTGTTCAACTTGGTTCGGAACCGATTGCCCAAAGTTTATCCCCTCGAGGCTTGGCTTTCTTGCTTTCACCACGCTGGTGCGGAGATCTTCGACGCCGCCGAGTTTAGATCCCGATACGAGCCCCCGCCGGCATTCGCCGATACCAAGACACTCGACAAGGATGGTCAGCCATGAAGGTTGCATTGGTGACTTGCTTCAATGCTGACTGGCACTTCGGCCGGCTCCCCAAACCTTATATTCCACTGAATCTGCTTTGTCTTGCAGCCTCTTTGCGAGAACGAGGGCACGAGGTGGAGATCGTGGACCAGACAAATGCGCTTAACGAGGGAAAAGTCCACGACAGGCCAGAGTTCCACGGTGAAATGGCAGATTTGATTGGCGCGGGCAATCCCGACGTCATCGGTTTCACGACCATGTGTAACTCCTATCCCCAGACGCTTACCTTGGCCCGACACTGTAAGAAACTCCTCCCGGCGGTTAAGGTCGTGTTAGGAGGCCCACAAGCCACTGCAGTTGCTTTGCCGACACTGCTCCATTTTCCCTGGGTTGACGTCATTGTTCGTGGCGAAGCCGATACAACTTTTCCGGACCTAATCGACCACTGGGCTGAGGGAAAAGCCGAGGAAAGCAAGATCGCTGGCTTGAGTTGGCGAGACCGGAAAGGTGATTGCCATCAAACGGAGTCTCAACCTCTACTGGATCTCGATCGTCTGCCTTTCCCTGCTTACGACCTTTATCCTGCGGACCCGAAGAAGTTTTCGCTGGTGCCGATAGAGGCGGGGCGCGGCTGTCCGTTTGCGTGCACCTTCTGCTCCACGAATCTGTTTTTCAGCCGCAAATACCGGATCAAAGCGCCGGCTCGTTTGCTGGCGGAGATGGAATATCTGCATGACACCTACGGCTATCGGGATTTCGACCTTGTTCACGACATGCTTACGGTCGACCGGGAATGGGTTCGTGATTTTTCGCGCCTGCTCATAGCGAACAATTGCAGCTTTACTTGGGGTTGCAGCGCGCGCGTTGACTGTGTGACGTCCGAGTTGTTGGAGGAGATGGCAGCAGCTGGCTGCGTTGGGATTTTCTTCGGCATTGAGACGGGCTCGCAGCGGCTCCAGCCGATTGTCGAAAAGAAACTGCAGACCATGCAGGTTTTGCCAACGTTGCAGCATTGTGCCGAACTGGGCATGAAGCCCACGGCGTCGTTCATCACGGGGTTTCCCGATGAAACAGCAGGAGACGCACTGGCTACGCTTGATATGGCGCTGGACGTCCTGCAACTTTCCCCCGAAACCAAAACCCAGCTGCACCTGCTGGCGCCTTTGGTGGGGAGTCCGCTTTATCAGAAGTATAAGAACTCTCTAAGCTTCGATGGGCACAGTTCCGATATCTCGCTCTTTCTCTTGTCTGACGATGAAGTCGAAGCCGTCAAACGTTATCCGGAAGTCTTTTCAAGCTTCTACTTCTTTCCAACTCCGCAACTTGACAGGGCCTTTACCAAGGCCCTGTCCGCATCCATTTACACCTGTGCGTCCTTGTTGATCGCGCTGCGGGGGGCCGGCGTCGATTTATATGACCTGTTTGCGGGTTGGGTCGATTGGCAGACAAGGAATTCTGCCCCAAGCACCCTTAAGCAAGACTATTACCTTTACCATTTTCGCGTCGATTTCGTGCGCTATCTGCGGCAGCAGATTCTCCAGACACTAGACGACAGAGCCCCACAGGTGGCGAACTTGGTTGAATACTACGAACTTCAATATGGAATTGAGCGAGGTGAAGTGACGAAACAGCTCATTTTCCGGAAATTCGACTTCGATATCGATCACTTGCACCGGTTAGTCCGAATGAAAGACGTGTGCTGGGAGCGGGTCGAGCGCCAGCCTTGGGGATTGCTTTACGTGATTCTGGGCGGCAACCCGAGTTCGGGGTTTATGTATCTTGAAGTTCCCATAACTTCCAGGTCAGTTGAGCAAGGAGATGAATTGGAAATCCGAGACATACAGAGTCAGCTCCTTACCCAGCCGAAACTGATGATCCATAACAAGACCCAGCATAAGCTGCTCTTGATTGATCATCATATGACGTCACGGACTCTCGAGACGTTGGAACTCAAAGCATGCTGAAAAGACTTTTGGAAGGAGAGATACGATGGCAGAAAAGAAAACAACATCAACAACTGTGGAACTGGATGGACGCAAATTGGTTGGCGCCCTGGAAAAGGCCGGCTTGGATACGAAAAAGCTGGATTTGAGAGAAACCCTGGGAAGGGGCGTGGATATCGAGGAACTGCAATCACGCTTGCGCGGCGGAGCAGCAGCGGCCTCAGGCTGGCATGTATCAGTTAGTGTCTCGGTCTCTCGCGATTAACAACCTCCAGGGGAGAGCTCGGTCACTCTCAAAGCGTTCTTAGCAGGAACGAGGGGAGTTGTGTGTTGCTTCGCGAAGCTGTCGTCCAATCGCGGAATCAGTCGTCGAGTTTGACGTTCCGCGCTGGCGCGCATAGCGCTCGTAAGTAGAAATGCGCCCTTATTAAGGCAGTTTCACAGTTACCATGTGGCATTTTGATTCATTGCAAAGTGGCTCTTTCTTGAGGAAAGAGCCACTTGAGCGTAGTGACTTCGACCTACGGCAATTGTGAAAATGTTATAGCCGAATGGGGCCGGAGCCAGACGAGAGGATCGGGTAAACATGGTTGAATTGTTCATATCCTCAAGCCTTCACGAAAAGGCGCAGCGGACCGTTGAAACTATAAATGAATTGCAGTCGTCATGGCCTGGGCAGGTCGTTCTTGGTGCCAGCACGGTGTCTATCTACGACTGTTTTCCCTTTCTCTTTGCTGAAGCATTCTCGTCCATTGCTGAAGTAGACTTGAATCGTTTTGCAGTTGCGGCGCGGCTCTACGCAAGTTCCATCTTTCTGCATGACAAACTTTTCGATTTGACAGCAGAGCAGGCTTCCACCGCGCACTTGGGACCTGTCAATGCCTTAAGAATACTGGCAATGCAATTTGAGGCGTATCGCCAATTGCATGAACTTTTCCCGCAACATTCCGCATTTTGGCAGGACTTACACTGCTATCTTAGCCACTTTACCCGAGCCTGTGTCGAAGAGCAGAAATTCGTCGCCGGCGGCCGAGCCTGGCGGGAGCTTTCCGAGGACTTGGCTCTGGACATTGCCAGGGGCAAGAACGGCATTGCACGTGCCACTGTTGCGGGCCTCGCTGCATTGGAAGGAAAACGGACCGCTTTGCAGCCGCTTAACCAGGCGATCGACGGCTACAACGTAGCGCGCCAGATGCTGGATGACTTGTGCGACTGGAAAGAGGATCTTAAGTCGGGCATTCCCTCCCTGCTGCTCGCACGCGTTCTTGACCAAAGTCCAGTTGGGCTCACTGACGAGGAGCAAGCAAGGCTGATCTTAGCTGTGGGGCGTGAAATCTTTTATGGCGGTCACGCGAAGTACCTGATGGAACTGGCACTCGGCCTGCTTGACGAGGCAGGCAGGGTGACGGCGGAATGGCCCAGTCTCGGCTGGAGGAAGGTCCATGCCGATCTTCGGCACGAGTGCACGCTATTTCTTCAGGACCTGCACCGGATCGTTGGGGAGAACCTGCGCCGGGTCGGGACGCAACAGTCATTCGACTTGAAACTGCCTTCACCCCTGAGCGCCTGGCAAGAGCTCGCTTGGCGTGGGCTAGGCTACATCATGGAACAATGGCATCTCGGGTTTGGCGAGGCGCGCCACGTCATGGAGTTTCCGCCGGAATTGGGCTTCAATGGACCACAATATCAGCGTGGTGACGTCTTTCAACGCGCGCTCATCGCCGACATTCTTTGTGACGCGAATGAAATGCTGGACGATAAGCTGCGTCCAATCCTTGAGAATGAAATTTGCTATCTCCTCAGCCGGCGCGATCCAGGGCACTGCGGCTGGAAGTATTTCCCGGAGCTGCAGGAACTACCCGCTGACGCAGACGACCTTGGCCAGATTATGCAGGTGCTTTGGCGAGTGGGATCTCATGAGGAGATAGACAAGTATTGCATGGGGCCGCTTTCGATTTTCGAGGAGAATTGTCATCCTGATGGCTCCTACGAAACATGGATTATTCCGAAGTCAGATCGCACTCGCGCCCAGAGCCGAGAGGCAGATTTCGTTCGAACTATGTGGGGCACCGGAGCCGACCCGGAAGTCATTGCAAACCTTTTGTACGCACTTGCTCTGCTTGACCGGGACCGCTTCTGTCAGCAAATCGCCCGTGGGGTGAAATATCTGCAGGGACAACAGAGCCAAGAGGGTTACTGGAGAAGCGGCTGGTATCACGGCCCGTATTATGGTACCTACGTTTGCCTGCGCCTGTTCTTTCGAGTTTCTCCCGAAGTGGACGCCATTCAAATAGCAGCAGATTTCCTGAGGCGACGGCAGAACAAGGATGGAGGCTGGGGAAGCGAAGAAAGCAGTAACGCTCTGGATACTTCACTGGCATTGTCGGCCTTGGCAATCGTGCAAGGGACCAGGTTCGCGGCGCCGCAGAATTGTTACGCTGCCACAGCAGGGCTCGCGTTTCTCGTCGGGTGCCGCAATGGCGATGGAAGCTGGCCTAAGTCTGAGTTCATAAGAATGGATACTGGGCGCGCGACCGGCGCGGCATCAACGATCCTTTCCTACGGAAGCCAGACAGTTACAACTGGTTTTGTTGTCAAGGCCGCCTTGGCATGGCACGGCTTGGTCCAGGGAGGCGACGCATCCTCCAGCGGGCTCTTGTGTGGTGTCTCCGATGTTACTTGAACAATTCGGAGGGGCCGAACGTGCTCGAAGAACTGGCCTCAGGGGCTAAAGCACATCTGATTTTGCGCCCTTTGCGGCACGGCTGAAGCCATGCCCTGACACAAACCAAAGAGCGATTTCTTGGACGAATTTCTGGGACGGGACGCGAGGCCGTAAAGAACCCGCGGTGCTATGACACTCGGCTGACGTGTACCGTGTCCGTACCGTAAAGCAAAATTTCGTGCCTGCTGGCCCTTAAGTGGTTGAGTTCGGCGTAACGTTTTATCGTAAGCGTCAGACCAACGCATGCCGTGTTATCTGTGGATGATTTGCGGCCCAGGCGGCAGGGGTACGGTCGGCGAATCGCTGAAGGGGCGCGTTGGCAAGCCCGGGCAAGATGTCAGCGAGGTAATCGCGTACGGGGATGT
>DATJSB010000240.1:0-13854 GCA_035504315.1 Occallatibacter sp. | reverse complement strand
TGACAACCAGCGCTCGAGTCGATCAGCGTAGGTGCGGCTGGAGCGATGCTCCGAACCGTCGGAGAGCTTCACCGTGAATTCGCGGTTCTCTATGGTTCGAAGCTCCATTATGCCTTTTGCCTGCACAATTCGGGAGCGGTGTATGCGAAGAAACTTTGCCGGGTCGAGTCTCTGTTCGAGAGACGTCATCGTCTCGCGTACGAGGAAGGAACGGCCGTTGACGTGCAGTTCAGCATAGTCACCTGCAGCTCCAATCCACTCGACATCCTCCGCAATAACGATTTGAATGCGGGATCCAGTTTGCACCGTAAACCTGGATGCGTATCTATCGGAGGAGCGGTCCAGCATCTTCATGACCCGCTGTGTCATGTCGGCTTTTAATTTGGAATCGCTCAGTTCGCGGGCTCGAGCGACGGCTGTCGCGAAGCGTGTGTCGTCCACTGGCTTCAATAAGTAATGCAGCGCATGAAAATCGAATGCCCGCAAAACATGCTGCTCATAGGCAGTTAGAAAAATCACTGCGGGCAGGCTTTGGATAGGCAGTGCGCGCAAAACCTCAAAACCGTCCATACCCGGCATCTGGATGTCCAGGAATACAACATCAGGAGATCGTTCCAGGATCCTTTCCACTGCGGACAGTCCGTCTCCGCATTCTCCAACGATCTCCACATCCTTGAATTTACGTAGCCTGTGAACGACGCCACGACGCGCCAAGGGCTCGTCGTCAACGATTAGAACGCGCACGGCGAGGCCTCCTGCAGGTTTCGAGCACGGCGTAACGGCAATTCCAGCACGACTTCGCAACCGCCAGCTTCAGGCCACCCGAGCGAGAATTCAAAACCCGGCCCATAAAGTGTTCTCAAGCGCTCCGCGGTGTTTCCGAGACCAATTCCGTTTCGATTCTTGTCTTGCTCGCGATCGCCACGACGTCCGGAATTCCCGATCACAATTCGCAACCTGTCGGCATCGAGCGCGCTCTTGATCGTAATCCACCCACCTTCTATTAGTGGCGCAACTCCGTAGCGCACTGCATTCTCAACCAAAGGCTGGAGCAACATGCTAGGCACCAGGGCATCCCGTGTTTCCATTGGGATAGCCAATTCGAACCTTAACCGGTCTCCCAGCCTGGTTTGTTCGATGGCAAGATACCCTTCGGTAAACTCTAATTCCTGAGCAAGGGTCACTTCGACCGTAACTTCGGAGTCGAGGCTTGAGCGCAGCACATCTCCGATCTGCGCCAGCATACGCGTGGCCGCGGGTGCATTTCCATCCAGGATGAGAGTGGAAACCGCATTGAGCGAGTTGAACAGGAAATGGGGATTCAGTTGATAGCGCAATGCCAGCAGCCTTGCCTCTCGAACCTCAGACTCAGCGCGAAGCAGCCGCTCCTTCTCCTCGCTCGATTGCTGCCATTGCTTAATGCTGAAGTACAGACTGCACCACATGAAGAGAATGAAAAAAGACCACATCACGGTTGCAACGACTGCGTGCCAGGGAACTGGATGGGAAAGCCGCAAGATCAAGCAGGCCGCGCAGCCTGCGGGAATGGATGTGAGCATGGCCGCCGCGGCTGCTTTCAATTCAAAAGCGATCCAGGACTGCGATTGTCGCAGCAGCCCGCGGCAAACAGGGCGAAGGGCAAAACTTGCCAGGAACATCAGGACGATAGGCACCGTCTCTATATCGACAGACACACGCTTAGTCAAGAAATTATGAATGGATTCCAAAAGGTCGAAAAGATAAAAGCAAGCCCATCCAATGATCTGGATTTGCCAGAAGGACCGCAAATTCAAGACATTCTCTCGATTCATAAGTGGCATTCTAGTTTAGGTAATGAAGCGGCATTCCACGGCCTGGCGCGCAAAACCTTCGACTCGTCGCATCTCTCAATCGCCCGGCGGATTAGGTCCGGCATTTCAACTTCATTGAGCTAGGCTCTGAACACGGTTTGAGGTCCGATGTAAATCGCCGGGGTGAAGTTACGCAAAGAATAGTTGATATCAACGTATTCGTCAACTGATGTTTCCCCAACCGGATGTATTCCCCAGTTTGCGGGTGAATCGAGGCGATAGCCCGAACGGAGGTCAAAATTTCGCGCTACGCTCGCTGCCGCGTGTTTGGGTTTCCGACTCGACGGAAGCAGTTGTTCGCAATTGTAAAAAAGTATCTCCGGTGGCAGACGCACCCATCGCGAACCGGGTCAACACATTCGTGTTGCGCCACTCATTTCCGAACACTACAGATTACGACGAAAGCAACCTGCAACAGTTACTAAGACCTTCGGAGGCATCGATGAGAATCCCCAAATCCATTTCGAGTTCTGTGTCCCTATGCATCTTGCTGACCCTGACGGTAATGGCTTCGACCCTGAAGGCGCAGCTTGAAACAGGTCAGATCGCCGGCACCGTGATGGATCAAACGGGCGCCGCAGTGCCCAACGCAGTCATTGCCGTCAATAATCTCAGCACCAATACGGTGCGGAACACGGTTTCTTCGTCGTCCGGCGCGTACCTGGTACCCGGCCTTGAGCCGGACATTTATCAGGTAACCGTGAGTTCCAACAACTTCAGAACCTTTGTCGGCAGGGTCGAAGTAACCGTTGGCGGCCATGTGACCCTCGACGCCAGGCTCTCCGTCAGCAACACCACCACTGAAGTGCAAGTGGTTGGCGAGGGGGGCGCACAAGTCAACACGCAGACCCAGGAGATGTCACAGGTCGTCGATAACCAGCAGCTTACCCAACTTCCCAGTCTCACCCGCAATCCCTACGATTTCGTTGCCCTCGCCGGAAACGTCTCCGGCGGCGACAACAGCACGAACAGCGGCACCACTGCGATCGATCAAACGGGCAGCGGCCAGAACCAACAGAATCGTGGCGTCGGCTATTCCATTAACGGTCAGCGCGAATCCGGCACGGAAATCCTCTTGGACGGCGTGGAAAACGTATCCATATACTCCCAGGCTATCGGCGAAGACGTTCCCCTGGACGGCACTCAGGAATACAGCATCATCACCAGCAATTACTCGGCAGAGTATGGCCGCGCCTCCGGTGGCGTCATTAACGTCACGACGAAGGCCGGCACCAATAACTTCCACGGATCTGCCTGGGAGTACAATCGCCTCTCCGCTTACACTGCAAACACCTACGGCAATGACGCGGCCAACTCGGCGTTTATCCAGAGCGGTCAAACAGCGGCGCTGCCTGACCCGAAAGGTGAATATACTCGCAACCAATTCGGATATTCGGCTGGCGGCCCCATCAAGAAAGACAAGCTCTTTATCTTTGAGAGCACGGAATGGACACGCGTGCGCAGCGCCGCCTCCGAAAGCGAGGAGATCTTCGATCCCGCCTTCATTGTTATGATGCCTGCTGACATCCAGGCGTATTACCAAACCTACGGTCAAACCACACTCCCGTCCGCAGGAGTGGCTTCTACGGTAGGCCAGATTGAAGCCAAAGGCGTAAACTTCGGCGAGGTCAACGGTACAACTCCGATTCCTGCATCGACACCGATGTTCGATACCATCAACTTTAAAGCACCCTTCGACGCGGGCGGCGGCATTCCCCAAAACACTTACGAGCTCGTGGGCCGTGTGGACTACAATCCCACCAACAAGACCCAGATGTTCTTCCGCGGAGCCCGCGAATCCTCCATTCAAGCTCTTGGATCGGACTTCTACAGCGCCTATCCGCAGTACAACACCGGCACTACCTATCTGAATCAGAGCTATCTCTACAGCGTCTCCCATATCTTCACACCCAGCTTGTTCCTTTCGGTGAAGGCGAGCTTTACGCGATTTAACGAAAACAACACTTTCGACCCGGCATTAACTTACGTCCCTAATCTGATGTTTGTCTCGCCCACTGACCCTAGTACAGAATCACTCATTCAAATGCCGGGTCTGGAAAATGAAAGTGAGCCAGGCCTGGGCGGTCTCCCAGCTGGTGGTCCGCAGAACACCATCCAGATCGAACCCGATATCTCCTGGACAAAAGGCAAGCACTCCATGCGATTTGGATTCGCCGAGACTTACATCCAATTGAATTACGGTTACGGCGCTTATGCCCAGGCCGTTGAGCAACTGGGCGCCGGATTCCAGGACAGCTTGAACGACATGATGAATACGGTGGGAAATCCCAACGGCGCACCGCTCATCAACTTTCAGGCCCGCTTCGACCCCCAAGGCAAGCTTCCGTGCTCTGCCGATACCTCAACCACCGACGGCAACTTTGGCTATACCATCGACACTGCTTCCTGCGCAGTGACGGCGCCTTTGCTTCCACCTTCCTATGGCCGCAGCTATCGATACAAGGATTGGTCCGGGTATGGAGAGGATAGCTACAAGGTGACGCAGCAGTTGACCATTAATGCGGGTCTTCGCTTCGAGCACTACGGCGTGCAGCACAACAACCACCCGGATCTCGACTCAAACTTCTACTTCGGCTCGGGCGGCAGTCTTGAAGCGCAGGTCCGGAGCGGACAAGTCCAGATTGCGGATCAGAGTGCGGCAGGCGGCTTCTGGAAGTCCCGTTGGGGAACCTTTGCACCTCGCGTCGGCTTTGCCTTCGACATCTTCGGCAATGGGCGCGACAGCATCCGCGGGGGCTACGGCCTCAGCTACGAACGCAACTTCGGCAACATAACCTTTAACGCGAGCTTTAATCCCCCGGCCAGCGCCATTCCAAGTACTACTTGCGCTGCCGAAGACGTTAACTGCGCTGTCACAGTAAGTAACAATGACCTCAGCTCGGTGCCCATCGTAAATGGAGTGGGTTATGTGCCGCCCGTGGAAATGCGCCATATCGATCAGAACATCGAAGTCGCGCAAACCCAATTCTGGAGCCTTGCTCTTCAGCACCAATTCGCCCCAGGTACCTTAATTGAGGTTGCCTACGTCGGTGCAAAGGGAAGTCATCTTTACGATCTAGCTAACGTGAACGAGCAGGGCGCCGGCCAGGTCTATCTCGGCGATCCGGTGGTCCAGAGCAATGTGAACTGCGCCAATTCCGGCATGACAAATCTCAACACGGGTATAGCAGAGTGCCTGACCCGCCCCAACCCGCAATATACCAACATCAACATGCGCGGAAGCGCGGCTGGCAGTTCCTATAACGGCCTTAACCTTAGGGTGCAGATGCAGAACCTTCATCGCACAGGTCTGAGCCTGACTGGGAATTACACCTGGTCACACGCTCTCGACGAGCTGAGTTCCACCTTTGGTGACAGCCTGCAGGGAGGTTCCGGTTATATTGGTTCGCTCGGTTATACCTCTCTGGCCGATCCGGGCCTTGACTGGGGCAGCGCAGACTATGATGTTCGTCAACGCCTTACCCTGGCCCCCATCTGGCAGGCGCCGTGGTTCAAGCAGGGATCCAGAATTGAGCGTGAGGCTCTCGGCGGATGGGCGCTCTCTGGGATTTACACAGCGCGCGGCGGAGTCCCGTTCTCAGTTTTCGATTACAGCGAAGACGAAACCTTCTACACTGTGCCTCGCCTGGAGCCTGCAACGCCCTTCTATTCCGCGTCGGTAAGCAAGAAGCCGCAAATAGTGGGCACCAACAATTTCAACGGCTTGAATATCCCACTGCCCAAGGATTTTGTTCCGCTTAGCAGCACTTTGGGTATCTCCGACTTCGGGCCATTCCCAAGCGATATGATGCACCGCAACTCGATACGCGGCCCGGGCGCATGGAACTTCGACGCATCGCTGCACAAGACCTTCCCACTCACCGAGCACATGGGATTGGAGTTCTCCGCTGACGGCATCGATGTTCTGAATCACCACAACTTCTACGTGAACACCGCAACCTTGGACTACGACGGTGCTACAACTACGCCTCTCAATGTTCAAGAGCTAAGAGGCGGACTCGGTACCTTGGCTACGGGTGGCAACCACGATGAGCGGCGGTTTGGCCAGTTTGCACTGAAACTTGAGTTCTAAGGCTCGGCCTGGATTCTTGCTAGAATTTCATCCGAAGTCATAATGGTGGGAGGAGAATTCCTCAAGACCAGGCTCGCCGCTTCTGTCAGAACGAATCGGCTACCATCGATTTCAATGAAGTGCTTAAGAGCGGTCTGAGGCTTATCGGCTTCAAAGCAGGCAAATTGCTTTTACAGGAGAATCAAATGCTGAAGAACAATATGAGGATCACAGTTTTCGCATTCTGCGCCTTGGTCGTTTTATCCAGCCCAGTCTGTCTTCGAGCACAGGTTGAAAAGGCTCTCTATCCGAACATGGCTCCTCTCGATCAGTATTTGATTTCGGACGAGCAGGCTGAGATCTCACTGGCTCGCAGCGCCGCTCCAGCGTCGATTGCGAATGAATCTGAAGTGATGGTGCTACGACAGGATGGCTATGCGACGGCGGTAAAGGGCTCGAATGGATTTGTCTGCATTGTCGAGCGATCATGGGCGAAGGCGAGCGACGATTCAGACTTTTGGAATCCTAAAATTCGCGCCCCAATTTGCTTTAATGCGCCCGCAGCAAGAACTTTTCTGCCCATCTTTCTTATGAAGACCAAACTGGTGCTCACAGGAAAAACGAAGGCGGAGGTCGCCGCAACCACGGCTTCGGCATTGGATAAGGGAGAACTGCCTGCGCTCGAGCCTGGAGCGATGTGCTACATGATGTCGAAGCAACAGTACCTGAGCGAGCGCGACAAAAACTGGCATCCTCATGTCATGTTTTATGTTGCCGGCGATGCCGCGAAAAGCTGGGGAGCGGACGCGGACGACTCGCCACTGATAGCGGCGAATGATCCCGAGGAGCGAGTAACTGTTTTCATGTTGATGGTGGCGCGCTGGTCCGATGGGACCCTGGGACCGTCGATGGTTCAGTGATCCGGTCCGGGCGAATCATGCGCACCGATTCGAGACCTTCCGCGCGGGGTCTGTCGATGTGGGGTCTGTCGATGCGAGGCGCATGTGCAGGCGAAGCTGCGGCCTCGCAGGAGATTCATGCAGCCAAAATGAATGAAGACCAAAATCGCATGAAGTTCTCCCCGGCATTGTGCACAAAGGTTTATCCAGAAAAAGAGATTTATATTCGCGCGATGCGCACGGCAATAGGCAAGCGGGTCGGGAGTGTTTCAGTGAAGCTGCTCCGCGGCAGCGGTTGAGCTGCCGCGGAGCCTTGATGGCGGGCGAGGCTGTCAGAAAGTGAATCGAGCCGCCAACTGAATCTCGCGATTGCTGTACACCTGGGTTCCTTCAATCTGCCCGAAGTTCGACCCGGTCAGGTTGGAGTTTGGATTGGTGAACTCCGCCGTGTTGAACAGGTTGAATGCGTCTCCGTGCAGTTCCAGCGTGTAACCCTCCGCAAGGTGAAGGTTCTTCTGGACGCTGAGATTCACGACGCGGTAACCGGGACCGTAGACCTGATTGCGGCCCAGCGTGCCGAGACGAGTGTACACCGTGCAGTTGCAGGCCGCCGAGTAAACGGTGGGAATGTTGCCGGAGAACGAGGCTGGGTCAAACCAGTGCCCGGTTATGCTCTTGGGATACGCGATCGGAGCAACCACGTCAGGCCGATTTCCCGGTGCATACTGACCCGTGGACAGATCCACGGGCGTGCCTGACTGTACCAGAGCGATCAGGCTCCCCTGCCAGCCGCCGATCAGCCAATCCATCGGCCGTGAGATATTGCCGGCGAAACGCTGGCCGCGCCCAAAGGGAAGCGGATAGAGGATCGACGTGCTGAACACCTCGCGCTGATCCTGGCTGGAGTTGCCGTATCCGGCCATCGGATCGTAGTACAACGCGGCCGTCTGGCCCTGGAAAGCGCCCGGAGAGTCGTCGAGCGTGTGCGACCATGCGTAGGATGCGGTTGCCACCAGCCCGCTTGAGGTGCGGTGTTCTGCGTGTAGTTGCAGGGCGTCGTAGTTGGAAATGCCGTTGTAGTTGTTGTAGTTGATTCCCCCCAGACCGGGGTAGTTCTGTTTGCCGGTGGTGAACTGGTAGAGGTTGTAGGGATAGTAGGAGGAAAGGTTTGAACCCCTGGTTCCCACGTACGCGATGTCTACAACGTTGTGGGCGCCGAATTGCTGCTCCAGTTGCAGGTTCCATTCCTGGACCATGCTGTTCGGGTTGTGGGTGTTCACCGCGATCATGCTGGTGCCGGCCGGCGGATTGGCGGGGTTGAAGTTGACATAGCCGCGTGCCGGAAGCGGTGCGCCCGTGTCGCCGGAGGAACTGTATGCGACCACGGCCGGAGAGGTGTATCCGGTGCAGTTATAGTCGTTGCCGGTGGTGACGGGGGTCTGACTCAGCTGGCCGGTAAAGGTGATGCAATATCCATTGCTGGCGAGATAGTCGTTGCTGCCGCCGAAGGGCGCCTGCTCGCCCAGTTGGTTGTCGATGCCGCCGTAGTCCGGATAGTAGAAGATGCCGTATCCGGCGTGGATCACGGTGGTGCCATCTCCCTTCAAGTCGTAAGAGAGGCCGACGCGCGGGCCGAAGTTGTGATACACCTGCGCAATGATGCTGTCCGAGACTCCGTTCCGACCGGCCTCGAGAACGGCGCCGGTATTGATATCGAAGGCGGACTGCTGGTTGTGCGCTTCGTAAGGACGGGACAGAAAGTCCCAGCGGAGACCCATGTTCACCGTCAGGCGGCGATTTACGCGCCAGTCGTCTTCCCCGAAGATGCCGTCTTCCTGCCCAATGTTGGCAAAATAACCGGACTGTGAGCCGATTTCGTATTGATCCATGCCGCCGGCCAATAGCTCGGAGACCTCATAACCGGTGAAGTCGACCGTTCCCTCGTCGATCCAGAAGTATCCCTTCCCCTCCTGTGGGTTGAAGAACTCCACCTGGCGGCGGATAAACGTTCCGCCAAATTTCAAGGTATGATTTCCCTTCTGCCAGCTCAACGAATCGGTTACTTCATAGGTGTTCTGAGGAACTGCGTAGAGGCCGTAGTCGCCGGTGTACTCGAGGTCGCCCTTCCATCCGCCGATGAGCGCGCCACCTGAGGTCTGCTGATTGATGTTGGCGTTCACAATGCCGAGATTGGCCGACACGTAATCGCCATAGAAGGGCGGTGTGTAGCCGTAGTTGTCACGGTTGTATGCGATATGCGCCTGGTTCACCATGTTTACCGAAAGAATATGCGTATAGCCGAGGTCGTAACCGCGGGCATGCGTTGGATTGATGCCCGTTCCGCCGCCGGCCGGAAGGTTTGCGAACTCCGAGGTCTTGGTGTTGACGGAGTTGTCGTAGCTGAAGCGGAAGAACGCAGTATTGTTCGGCGAGATATTCCAGTCGATTCTGCCATCGAAGGTGTTATATCGGTTCGCCTCGTTTTGCGTGACCAGGTAGTTGTTCAGGTAACGGTCGGTGCGCGAAGGCATGGGAAAGGCGTTGAGATAATTTACCGCGGCAGGATTCAGACGATCGGTCGGGATCACGTTTGGCTGATCGTCGTAGCTAAACTGCGCAGGAGGGCCCCCGGCCGAACAGGTGGTGGGATCAAAGATCAGTCCGGGGCTGGTGGATCCGGCATAGGGATTCGTGGTGCCAGGGAGGTTGCCGGGATAGCAGCGCGGATAATCCGTCTGAAAGCCTGCCCCGCCGGAGTTCGCCGCAGTCAGCAACTCAGTGAAGTTGCCCGTGCGCATCAGGGCGGTGGGGACGGTCACGTAGTGCGGAGAGACGGCAATGGTTTCGCGCAGCGCCTGGTAGTCGCCAAAGGCGAACAATTTGTTCCTGATGAGAGGCCCACCTAGCGCGAAGCCGGGCTGGTTGCGTATGAAGCCGCCTGCCGGTGTAAACGGGGCGCCATTGAACTGGTAGTTCGGGTTAGAGTCGAAGCTGCGGTCGCGGTAAAACCAGAAGGCCGAACCGTGATAATTATTTGTTCCGGACTTAAGCGAGCTTACGATGATCGCTCCACCTGCGCGGCCGTATTCGGCCGGAGCCACGCTGGTATCCACGTTGAACTCTTGTGTTGCGTCGATATTCGGGAAGAACAGGATCGTGTTGACCAGACCGTCGTTGTTGTCCACGCCGTCGAGAATGTAGTTGTCCGCCTGCGGACGCAGGCCGTTCACGGAGATGGCGGCGGAGCCGCTCTCATTATTGCGGATCGTCTCTGTGTAGTTGGCACTGCCGCCGCCGGAGGCTTCGTCGCCGTACGCGCCACGCGTCACGCCCGGGGTCAACAGCGCGAGGTTAGAGAAGTTACGTCCGTTCAGCGGCAGCTCTGTCACCTGCCGGCCCTGAATTGACGCCCCGATCGTCGAGTTGGAAGTATCGATCAGCGGCGCGGCAGCGGTTACCGTCACGGTCGTGGTTGCGCCAGCCGCCTGCAACTGGAAGGTGACGGTCTGCGTTTCCTGGAGGGTGACCGTCACCACCGCGGAGTCGCCCGTGAAGCCATGAGCCGAAGCGGCCACGTTGTAGTTGCCGCGTGGGACGGCCAGGATGGTGAAGTTTCCTGTGCCGTTGGCGACGGAACTCAGCTTTAGTCCGGTGTCCAGGTTGGTAGCTGTGATGGTTGCGCCGGGGATGACGGCGCCCGTGGAATCGGTAACCGTCCCGGCGATGCTGCCCGTATCGGTCTGGGCGAAAAGCCTCGACCCGATAAAGACAAACGACAGAATCGTGAGCGTCACTAACAGTGCGCATATCGTTCTGCGCCTGCCTTCTATGCGACACACTTTCGTCTCAATCATTTTTTCCTCCGAAGAATTGCCATGGATTTTGGGTTGCCGAGCGTTGACACGAACGAGAGTCGCGAGCTGCCAAGCAATGACGTGAAGTAAATGAGGCATGCACTCAACGCGATTCCTCGCAACCTAGTGCGAAACAACGAATCTAAGATTGCGGGCGTCGATTCACGGTTCTTCTATTCGGCATCAAATGATTTTCTCCAGATAACTGGCGCGTATTGAGCTGCTTGTACGGCGGTTGCACCTGGAGACGGAGCCGCGAAGCCGATTGGCTCCCCCGCTTGGCGGGAAATCTGCTTGAACTTTTATGCGGAGTTTTTCAACGGATATGGCATCGGCTATAGCAGCGGCGGAAACAAACCACAGCGCGAGGCGAATTCAATTCGGGACATTTGAAGCTGACCTGAACGCGGGAGAGCTGCGCCGCTCCGGTATCCGTATCCGGCTGCAAAGCCAGCCCTTCAGACTTCTATCCATTCTGGCCGAGCATCCCGGAGAGGTGGTTTCCCGGGAGACGCTTCAATTGGAGCTTTGGGACGCCAACACGATCGTAAACTTCGATCACTGCCTTGGCATCGCCGTAAACAAGCTTCGCGATGCCCTGGGTGATTCGGCGGAGAATCCCCGGTTCGTGGAAACTTTGGCGAGGCGGGGCTACCGTTTTATTGCGCCAGTAAGGACCATCGACCGCGAGGTCATAACCACACCTCTTATGGAATCGCCTGCGGTTCCGTTTGGTCACTCAAGAACGTTTTGGCCTTGGCTTGCCGCCGGGCTCGCCGTCGTCTGTCTGATCCTGTGCGCCTTGCTAACCCTGCGGTCACCGGTCCGCACACCTTACCACGTCGCGCAGGCGACTTTTTCCGGCCACATGCCGGCTAACGATCTCAATGCGGAAGGTTCTTCAAACTCCGCCCGCGACGGCGCCGGTATCCATACTTCGCAAATGGAGAGCGGCCGTCAGCAGGATCTATGGATCGACCCGACGGCGCTCGTCTTCGTTCGCTCCGCCGACCTGCACCAGGGCTGCCGAGCCGGCCATGGCGAACGCTATCTGATCGCCGTCAACGATGCGGATCGGCCCCGGTCACTGTCTTTTTCTGTGCAGCATACGGCGCTCGAAGGCTGCACGATCTTCCGTCATGAGCTGGGATCGGGCACAGCGCAAACCAACGGAACACAACTGACCGTGGACCTTCCGGCAAAGCAGGCCGTGATGTTCCGCACGCAGTGATCCGCGGTCCGGCTTGGGAATCTCTACCTCAAGCATGAATACGATACCCCCACCGCTTTGAGGGTTCCACCTCAACATCCCCAGAAGTACCCCCAAGAAACGGATGGCTTTGACATTGCCACTATGGACCACGCTTGGCGATGATTTCTTGTGGATTCAGTATGTTATGAAAGGAATGGTGGACTAATCTAGACTTCGCTAAACCCTTTTGGAAGAGGTTTTGGCTGCCCCCCAGGGAGTCATTTGCATTGATTACAAATGGTTTATTTGTAAATTGCCCGACAATACCCCTATTCGTACCCTCTTTTTCCTCTGGACGAATCCGTGCTAAAACGCACCATGCCGAACGCTCGCGAAAACAAGTCGCTAGCCGAGGGAAGCCAGCACCTCATCTGGCGAAAGAACCGAGATGCCACTGAAGCGGCGAAAATCCTTGACATTCAGAGTGAGCAAGTTCCCGATTCCATGCACGTACATCGCTGCTACCAAGCGCGCGTCATGCACTTGGATACCGGAGACCTTCGCTGCAACAACGATTCTGCGCCACTCCTGATGTGTTGCTTCGCTGTCGGTGGCAAGAAAGAATTTGGCTTCGATCAGAGATGCACGTTCATCGGTCTCTGCGACAGAGAATCCGAACCCGTTCCGGTCAGCCGGCCGGGTGCAGACGTTCCAGAATTCAGCCAGGTTTTGAGATGTGTAGAAGAGCTCCGCTCCGCGCGCCCAAAGACGATCTGTACATTGCCGGATCGTTCCATATTCAGGGCTGTCTGGCTGTACGAGGCGGAGCAAAATGTTCGTGTCCACCAAGTAGGACGATCCGGGCATTAGGCGTGCTCACCGTAAATCATTTCGCGCGAGAAGGTCTCGGACCGCAGTTGGGGTACATTCGGAGCTTTGCTCGCAAGAGCATCCAAAAAGGCGCGAAATTCCTCCTGGCTGGCGCGAGAACGCCCTTTGCCCCTGGAAGCCATCGCTTCTTGGAGGAGCCGCTGCGCATACAGCTCCAGCGCGATGCCGCGCGCCAATGCTTCCGCAGCAAGCTGCCTCTCCATCTCCGGGTTGAGTTCGACACGGATGGTCATGGAAACCTCTTACCTTTATCTATTATCGGATGGCCGGGGGAAAAAGTCGATCCAAGTTTGGTTCACGGCAGCTTCTCGGTAGCCTGTGCCGTCAACTCCCCACGCTTCCCGGCTGGATCTCCGCCGAACCTCGGTTTTACCGTTGCCGGAATCGCCGAAATGTCATCATGAAGATCGGCGGAGGACGCACGCGCAGCATCTTCGAGCGTTATGCCATCGTTTTGCTTACCGACATCGCCGATGGCTCAAGAAGCGGCGGGCGGCACCGTCCGGGTAGTCGTCGACGATTAGCCCGAGCAGCACGTAAGAGGTGTAAGCGCCCTCTGCGTCTGTCAAATATTCCAGAGCGCTAGGTCGTTCATCACCTGTTTGGCCAGTATGTTTTTCGACGCCACGCGCAGCGCGCGTTCTGATTCTTGTGTGGCAAACGATTGGTAGGCGGAACGTGTGGGTAACGGACCGCACAGATTATCGATCAGGTCTTCAGAAGCCTTGGCAACGAGATCAAGAAGGTTTAGATAGCCAAGTAAATGGGCTTCATGCAGGTTGTCGTCTGCGTCGAAGAATTCAATCTCAAGGAAGAGGTCCTTACCAACGCTCATGCAGCTGGAATCGCGGTATGTAAAAGTTGGATTTGGATGCATGAAGTCATCGTTAAGACGAGACAGCACCCGCCGCAATTCTTTACTCCTCGGCAATGACTTGGATTCAAGTGCACCCCCGCTGAATGTATTGTTATATAGCTTCCAATCAACACACTTGTTTTTCCACACGCCGGCATTCTTGGGATCGTCCACGAGCTTGCCAATAATGAGAAGTGCCTCCAATCCAGGCCTGAAGGTCATCCACGCCAAAAAGCTTTG
>DATJSB010000239.1:0-3578 GCA_035504315.1 Occallatibacter sp. | reverse complement strand
GTGGTGGCCAGGGACGGGATTGAACCGCCGACGCCGGCCTTTTCAGGGCCGCGCTCTACCACTGAGCTACCTGGCCTCAGTGCAGACTGGAGTTGCAAATTCCTGCGCGGAGTTCCGGGCTGGGCCGGAGAGGGTGGGTGTATCCACGAACAGTACGATGCAACAACCTGATCAGTATACCAAGGGCGAATGTCAGGCACCAAACGTCGGCGGTGCGCTGGCCGTGGCGGATCGGGCAGAGACCGCAACTGCTAAATGACTCCAACCGCGGCGGTCGTGGACTACACTGGAGTGCAATTATGCGCAGCCGAACTGCTTCCCTCCTCTTCCGATTCTGCGTTTGTCTCGCGTTCCTTGCCATGGGCGGATGCGAACGCAAGCCGGTTGGCGTTCAGGGCCCTAGGACAAAGGCTGAGATGCGCGCCGGGCTCGTCTACGAGGCCAATCTGCATCAGGGACCCGACGCTCTGCGCGCGTTCCTTTCCGATTTCCCCAAAGGCGCCGACCTGCATGTGCATCTCTCGGGCGCGGTGTATGCCGAGACCTTTATCCGCGACGCCGGTGAGGACGGCCTGTGCGTGGACGCGGCGGCGCTGAGCTTTGTAAAGCCGCCCTGCCGGGGCAAGCTTGTAGCAGCGAAGGACCTCGAAGGCGACATCAGTCCATCCAATCAAGCGCTCTATGACAAGCTGGTCGACTCGTTCTCGCTGCGCAGTTTTGTGCCCGCTCCAGACTGGAGCGAGCACGACCATTTCTTCACTACGTTCGACAGGTTCCGTGGCCTGAGCCGGGGCCACACGGGCGAGTGGGTTGACGAGGTGGCGAGCCGGGCGGCGGCGCAGAACCAACAATACCTCGAGCTTATGCAGACGCCAACCTTCGCCCACGCAGCGCAAATTGCGCACAAGATTGGCTGGAACCCGCAGCTGGCGCAGGGCAACACCGATGCATTTGCGCGGTTCAGGCAGGCATTGCTCGACCACGGCCTGCGCGACGAAGTGGCTCCTGACCGTGACGACGCCCGCCAAGCCGAGACGCAGCGCCGGCAAATGGAGCACTGCGGTACGGCCGAAGCGTCGCCGGCGTGCGCGGTCGAAGTACGCTACATCTACCAGGTGCTGCGCGGCTTTCCACCGGAGCAGGTGTTTGCGCAGGCGCTGCTGGGATTCGAGACGGTGACGGCGAGCATGGATGCCGGCGACGACACGTGGGTGGGCCTCAACTTTGTGATGCCCGAGGATGGATTCATCAGCATGCGCGACTACACCCTGCATATGAAGATGGTGGCTTATCTGCATTCGGTCTATCCCAAGGTGCACATCTCGCTGCACGCGGGCGAATTGACGATGGGACTGGTGCCACCCGAGGGATTGCGCTTCCACATACGGCAGGCAGTGGAGATTGCGGGGGCCGAGCGCATCGGTCACGGCGTTGACGTGATGTATGAGGACAACGCGCGCCAACTGCTGAAGGAGATGGCCGGCAAGCACGTCATGGTGGAGATCAACCTGAGCTCGAACGAGGGGATTCTCGGCGTGAAAGGCGACCAGCATCCGTTCCCGATTTACCGCGAGGCGCATGTGCCGGTGGCGCTCTCGACCGACGATGAGGGCGTGAGCCGCATCGATCTGACCAACGAGTACGTGCGCGCGGCCATTGACTATAACCTGAGCTACCGCGACCTGAAGCAGCTGGCGCGGACTGGCATCGAGCATAGTTTCCTTCCGGGAGCGAGTTTGTGGGCCAAGCCGGACGACTACAGCCAAGTGGTGCCGGAATGCCGCGAGAACATAATTGCGCCGACTTCCGCCGCCTGCGTCGACCTTATGCACAATAGTCAGAAAGCCGCTGCGGAGATGGAACTGGAGCGGCGGTTCAAGGTGTTCGAAGCCAAGTTTCAGGGCCACGATTACGACGGGTTGAAGCATGGACAATGAGCGCATTCGCGAGATCTGCATGGCGATACCCCACGTTTGCGAGACCGTGAACTGGGGGCATCACCTGGTGTATTGGGCGGGCGACCGCGACATCGGCGGCAAGATGTTTGCGATGACCGATCTGGATGGAACTGGCACCGGCGTTCTCTGGTTCCACTGCGGGCCGGACCGGTTTCATGAGCTGCTGGAGGTGGAAGGGATCATTGCGTCGCCGTATCTGGCCAAGGCGCATTGGGTGACGGTGGAGCGCTGGGATGTATTGCGGCCGCGCGAGATTGAGCAGGAGCTGAAACGAGCTTATGAGCTGATCTTCGCCAAGCTGCCGGCGCGGACGAAGAAGGTGCTGGCGTTGCCGGAAAAGGAGCGGATGAAGGTCATCCGCGAACGCAGGAAGCTATTGAAAGCAAAGGGAAAATAGCGATAACCGGCGATTTTGCACCGAAAAAGGTGACTGTAACAGGAATTGGCTTGTTACATTTTGATAACTTATTCATTTATAAGCGCCTTACTAAGACTCTATTCTATTCTTTCGAATTACCCCCGGGGGGTGAGTATCACCCTGGCGGCTTCCTGTAAACATCGAGCGTGGAACGGCGAGCAGGCGCGCACCGGGCTGGCGAAGAATGAAGACCCATTGGCCGCACATTCAGAGCGGTTCCAGAGTTCCCGTGCCCTATCCATATTAGAAAGGGGTAGCGTTTTTCCTAATGGAAAACGCCACGTAGTGGGAGTGTGGTTCCCCGGAACAGCAACCTTGGAACCGCTGTGAAGTTCAACATAAGGCCATTATTCGGCGCGGTCAGGCAATTATCGGCAAGGAACCGGGACGGGCCGGAGTGCGTAGAGAATGGATGAGTAATTGGGGGAGTTGAACGCGATGGTCAAGTTTCTGCTCTTCTGCATTTTGCTGGTCTTGTGCTGGCCGCTGGCGATTGCGGCCCTGATCCTGTATCCGATTGTGTGGCTGGTGCTGATCCCGTTTCGCGTAATGGGAATTGCCGTGGGCGGAGTGCTGGCGCTGATTGGGGCAATCTTCTTGTTCCCGGCGCGGGTGCTGAGAGGGATATAAAAAGCAGCCAGCAGCCAGTACCCAATAGCCGGTAGATTGCAGCTCTTTCCTTTGCGTGAGGTGGAACGCAGCGCGGAGGGTTCTGTCGCCCCTGCGGGGTTGAGAATATTTAATGGCTGCTTAGCCAGGGTTCCGCTGCGCTAAACTCTGGGCTATTCGTCCCTGCATACGAAATGTCCTTGCGTCGTCCCTACGGGACTGTGCGGTGGTATTGCGGTATCCCCTTCCCCACGCTTCCACCCCAAGAAACAAAGACCGTTTCTTGGGGACCCCGGCTTCCACCCCAAGAAACAAAGACCGTTTCTTGGGGACCCCGGCGAAACGCGGGGCTAACAACCACTGCGCCTATGGCGCGCTTACCGGACATTACTTATACAGTCCTCAATAAAGCCCACTCATTTTGGGCGCGTTATTGGCACGACTGAACAGGCTGCGGAAAAACTCAGCGAGCGCGCTTTAGTGCGAGAGAAACGTCCCTCAGGGGTTAAAACCCCGACTCATTCTCTGGACCTTATCGGCACGGATAAATCCGTGCCCTTGTTACAAAACGCCCCAGCGCGAGTTTTTCCGCA
>DATJSB010000238.1:0-5346 GCA_035504315.1 Occallatibacter sp. | reverse complement strand
CGCCAACTTCCAGATCAAGACCACTGAGGCCATGCACTACCGCCGCTACCTGCTGCAGCACAACCTTGAGGAGCGCAAGATGGGCCACGGCCATCCCGGTGGACGGCCGGGATCGACGCGATCCGCCGTAGCCGGAACCTCCACCGCGACAACTGGAGCGGGTCTTCGATCAGGGCACGACTTCAGTCGTGCCGAAGATCCCGCTAATAAGAATGATGGGGCTTTAGCCCCCGCGCAAACAATCGCCTACGAACCCGGTTCGCCAACCACTGACACTGCCACCCGCAACCATAGTTGGGCTACGCGCCGCGTGAATGATGGCAAGGGCTTCATGTTCATCTCGCACGTGGGCAACGTCTATCCCAGCGGATTCCTGCCCATCCATGCCGGCAACATTCGCGAGACGCCTCTGGCCGAAATCTACCGCAACGCGCCCATATTCAAGGCCCTGCGCGACACCAAGCAGCTTGAAGGCAAGTGCGGCGCCTGCGAGTTCAAGGAGATCTGCGGCGGCAGCCGCGCCCGCGCCTACGCCCTGACCGGCGACCCGCTCGCGCAGGAGCCGTGCTGCATCTACCAGCCCAAGAACTGGGATCCCGAGCGCCAGCAAACCGCCCACGCCTTCCAGCAATGGACGCCGGCCGAGCCGCTGGTAACGCTCTAACCAATTCAAAAGTCAACCCCCAGAACGCCGCAGGCCCGAATCGAGAGTAGGATTCGGGCCTGATGCATTTGGCAATCGAAAGGGCTGACTACCCCCTTAATGTCCCGCTCCCATCTCAACCTTCCCCTTGAACCGGCTGTAGACAAACACCACGTAGGTCGCGGCCAGAGCCATGCCGAAGATCCACCACGCCAGCCCCACGGCCAGCGTGTGCTGGCCGCTCAGCGCCCGGTCGAGCGTAATGTCGTTGGCCGGGCCGCCTGTGGCCGGGAGCAGCGTGGGATACAGCGCCCAGCACGCCCCGGCCAGCATGAAGAAGAGGTACACGCACGAGGCCAGAAAGGCCTTCAGTGGCGAGCCGTTGCGGTTCCAGAACAGAATCAATGCCAGCGACGCCACCACCCCCGCCGGCACAATGTACGTGACCGGGTAGTGGTTGTAATTGTCCAGCCCTGAAGGCCTTATCGCGATGGTCGCAATCAGGCTCACTACCGTCAGCACCAGCAGAGCGATCCATAGAGGTTTCACCAGGCTTCGCGCGCGAGCCTCCAGCTCGCCTTCGGTTTTCAGCACCAGCCACAGCGCCCCGTGCAGCGTGAGAGCCACCAGCGCTACCAACCCGCCGATCACCGTGTACCAGTCCAGAATTCCCGGCTGCGGTCCGGGCGTCCACGTGGTCCACAACGGCAAAAAGAAATAGCCGTTCGTCTGCAAGGGCACGCCCCGAATTACATTGGCCAGCGCCGCGCCGTAGAAGATGGTCAAAAGAGCGCTCGCCAGCCCAAACACTCCGTCGAGCAGCGACTGCCACACACCCATTTCGAGATGGTTGCGCAGTTCCAGGCTTATGCCGCGCAATATCAGCAACCACAGCACGATCATCAACGGCAGATAGAAGCCCGAAAACGCCGAGGCATAGAGCAGCGGAAACGCAAAATACAGCGTTCCTCCGCCGGCCAGCAGCCACACCTCGTTGCCGTCCCATACCGGGCCAATGCTGCGCAGCGTCACGCTGCGTTCCGCTTCGTTGCGCGCCAGGAACAAGTGCAGTACGCCCACGCCCAGGTCAAATCCGTCGAGCACCACGTACCCGACGATCATTACCGCAACCAGCCAGAACCAGATGAAACCCATCATGCGAGCACCCCCTTCGGTTCCGGCCCGCGTGCAATCTCGCGGTAAACCAGCACCGTGAACAGCAGCCCCAGCAGCGCGTACATGCCCATGAAGCCGAGCAGCGTAAACAGCCCGTTGCCCGCCGAGACCATATCGGAGTAGCCCTCGCTGGTCCGCATCAGTCCATAGATGAGCCACGGCTGCCGGCCAAGCTCGGCCGTCATCCAGCCAGCCGTGTTGGCAATGTAGGGCAGCGGAAAACTCAACAGCAGCGCCCACAGCACCCATCGCGTCTTAAACAGCTTGCCGCGCCATAAGAGCAGCGCGCTCACCAGCATCAGGGCCACAAACCACGTTCCCAGCCCGGCCATGATGTGGTAGCTGTAGTAGAGCAGCGGCAGCGCGGTCGGCCACTGGTCGCGCGGGAACTGGTCAAGCCCCTTCACCTCGGCCTTAGTCGTTCCGTAAATCAAGAAGCTCAGCACATCGTTCACCACGATCGGGTTGTCAATCTGCTGCGTCTCTTCGTTGGGCTGGCCCATCAGCACAATCCCCGCGCCGGTCGTGCTCTTGAAGAGCCCCTCCATCCCCGCAATCGCCGCCGGCTGGTTGCGGGCGACGTACTTGCCGTGCAAATCGCCGGTCGGGAAGATAATCATCACCGTCGAAACCGCCCCGCCAATCACGCCCACCTTTAAGAAAATCTCCGCATATTCGCGCCGCTTGCCTTCGAGCAGATAAAACGCGCCCACCGCAGCCATCACAAACGAGCCCGTCACCACCGCGCCGGTCATGTTGTGCGCATATTGCAGCAATCCCCAGGGATTGAGCAGCAATTGCCAGAAGCTGAGCACCTCAAAATGCCCGTCAGGCATGCGTTCGTAAGCCACCGGGTGCTGCATCCAGGCGTCGGTCACGATAATGAAGAAGCCCGAGATCCACGATCCCAGCCACACCATCACGGCCGAGAACCAGTGCATGGTCTTCGACAGCCGCTTTTCGCCGTAGAGAAACAACCCCAGAAAGGCCGACTCGAGGAAGAAGCTGAAGACTCCCTCCATGGCCAGCGGCTGCCCGATCACGCCGCCCGAGAGCCGCGAGAACCGCGCCCAGTTGGTGCCGAACTCGAACTCCATGGGGATGCCGGTGACCACGCCGAAGACAAAGTTGATGGCGAAGATGCGGCCCCAGAATCGCGCCGCTCGGTCCCAGCTCGCGTCACCCGTGCGCAGCGCCACGGTTTTGAGCACAACGATCAGCAGACCCAACCCCATGGTGAGCTGCGGGAAAAGGTAATGGAAGGTCACGGTGAAGGCAAAATGAAGGCGATGAATCAATTCGGCGCTCAATGAGAGCCTCCTGCAGGGCTGATGCGTCTTTTCAAAGGAAGAAGGAAAAGGTGAATCGGACGCCCGGAACCATCTTGCGCCGGGCTTCGTTTGAGAGCAAGTCCACTACGACTGTAGAGGGGGATCGGGACGCCGCAAGTGACTTTAATCACATCCAATTAGCCCGGTTTCATTGATCCTGAGTGCTTGTAATGACCACCACTTCCCCGACTGAAAACGCCATTTCACCTGGTACGCCAGCCGCTGGTTGCTGTCATGATGGAGCAATGCCAGGTATGCGGATCGCGATCATCGGTGGCGGAATTGCGGGACTGGCTGCGGCTTATGAACTTGAAAAGGCTCGCTCTGCCGGTGAGCCGGTCTCGTACACGCTCTTCGAGTCGCGCCCCGTGCTGGGCGGCTCGCTCGCCAGCGAAATTGTCAATGGCGCCGTCATCGAAAAGGGCCCCGACTCGTTTATTACTGAGAAACCCGCGGCCGCTGAGCTTTGCCGCGAACTTGGCCTCGGGGATCAACTTATCCCTTCCAACGATGCAGCCCGCAAAACCTGGATCGTGGTGCGCAACCGGCTTGTTCCGCTGCCTGACGGGCTCATGTTTCTGATTCCCACCAAGCTGGTGCCTACCGCGCTCACCCGGCTCTTCAGCCTGCGCACCAAGATTCGCATGGCGCTTGAATTGCTTCACCCGCCGCGCCCCAGTGAGGCCGACGAGTCAGTGGCTGCGCTCGTCGAACGCCACTTTGGCGCTGAAGCTGTCGATCGCCTCGCCGATCCGCTCCTGAGCGGCATTTACGGCGGCGACGCTGCGCAGTTAAGCGCGCAAACCGTGCTGCCGCGCCTGGTTGAGATGGAGCGCAAATACGGCTCGCTAACCCGCGGCATGCTGGCCGCGCATCAACAGATGGCCGCCGCCCGGGCACAGACCTCCTCCAAAGAGTCGAGGGGCGGAGCCCCCATCTTTACGGCCCTTCGCGGCGGCATGCAGCAGATGGTCGACGCCATCGCCAGGCGGCTCAACCCCCAGTACATCCGTACCGGCACTGCCGTTTCGGCGATTGAGAAGACGGCAACAGGCTGGCGAGTAATCGCAGGCTCGGGTTCAGAGGAGTACGACGCGCTGATTGTCGCTTCGCCGGCCTGGGCTGCCGGTGCGCTGCTTGCCAATGTGGATCGTGAGCTCGGCGAGGAGCTTTCCGCCATTCCTTACTCCTCGTCGATCACCGTCAATCTGATGTACAACGAGGCAAACCTCGGCGCGTTGCCTGAGGGATTCGGATTCCTGGTTCCGGCCAGCGAGCGCCGCGCCATGCTGGCGTGCACCTTTGCGCACCGAAAGTTTCTGGGCCGCACCCCGCCCGGCAAAGCCGTCTTTCGCGCCTTCCTCGGCGGCATGAACAACGAATCGCTGCTCTCAGCGCCTGATGATGAACTTGTCGCTACGGTGCGCCGCGAACTCACTGAAATCCTCGGCAAAAAAGTCGTCAGTCCCACGGCCGAGCCCGAGCATATCCAGGTAACGCGCTGGCGCCGCGCCATGGCCCAGTACGCCGTTGGGCACAAGGACCGCATGGCCCGCATCAACTCGCGCCTGACCGTTCTGCCCGGCCTGCGCCTCGCCGGCAACGCCTACGACGGCATCGGCGTTCCCGACTGCATCCGCCTGGGCCGCAAAGCGGCAAAAGAGCTCGTGGCCGCTGCGCAGCCAGTTCGACCGATTGGCCAATCCCACGAGCATGGGACAGCCCGCTGACTCGCCGGCTTGCTGACTCACTGACTCGCTGACACCGCTATACTCATCCCAGAACCATGCCGGCCGGCACGCAGACATTTCTGTCGACGATCTTGGCCACCACGCGCTCCACCGTCGCCGCAAGCAAGGCCCACACCACGCTGGCCGATCTGGAGCGCCGCGCCACCCAGCACCATCCCCGGGGATGGGCCGCAACCCTGCGCCGCCAAGCCGGGCAGGGAACGGCGGTAATTGCCGAAGTCAAAAAGGCATCGCCCTCCAAGGGCCTGATCCGTGCTGACTTCGATCCCGCCTTCATCGCCCGCCGCTACCGCGCCGGCGGAGCTGCCGCGCTTTCAGTGCTCACTGACGAGCCATACTTCCAGGGGAGCCTGCGCAACCTCGAGCTGGCCTCGGCGGCCGTTCCGCTCCCGTGCCTGCGCAAGGACTTCATCGTCGACGAGTACCAGATCGTCGAAGCCCGCGC
>DATJSB010000237.1:0-4652 GCA_035504315.1 Occallatibacter sp. | reverse complement strand
CACCCGCCACAACCGCTTATGGTTTCGGGTTTTGCCTCAACCCAGAAGGGGATGAGTCCGAGATAAACAAGCCTCTGACTTTATCAAGCCAGGCCCGAATCCGGGCAGGCGGGGAAAACCAGTTGAAAAGCCGTTCCCTTGTGCATTTCGCTTGCCACTGAAAGTTCGGCATGGTGCATCTCGGCAATCCACTTGGCAATGGCCAATCCCAAGCCGGCACCGTCAATGTCGCTGCGCGAGGGATCTGCGCGGTAGAAGCGGTCAAAGATGTGAGGTAAATCGGCTGCAGAGATGCCCACGCCGCTATCGCGCACTTCTATGGTTGCCTGGTGGCTGTTCGCGATCAGAGTCACGTCAATCCGCCCCGGCGATTGCGTGTATTTGAGCGCGTTGTCGAGCAGAATCCAGAGCAGGCGGCGCAACGCGGTGAAATCGCCGAGAACTTTCACGAAGCGCGACGGACCCAGAGAGACGGAGAGATCGAGGAGGCGATCTTCGGCAATGGGGCGCGCCATCTCGCAGGCTTCTTCAACAACAGCGGCCAGGTTGAGCGACGCCAGCGCCTTGTCGCCGCGCTCGGCATCGGCGCGAGCCAGGGTAAGCATGTCTTCAAGCAGGACGGTCGCCTTCGCGGTTTCCTCCACAATGTCCTCAAAGGCGCGGCGGCTATCCGCGTCGGCCTTGGGGTCACGCATGGCCACTTCGGCCACGGTACGCACAAACGAAATGGGTCCACGCAGCTCGTGCGAAGCGTCGGCGGTGAATTGCTTGATCTGATTCACCGCTACTTCGAGCCGCGCCAGCATCGCGTTGCAGGTTTCCGCAAGCCGCTCGAGTTCGTCGCCGGTTTTGCTCACGGGCAGGCGCTCGGAAAGATTCGAAATGCTGATCGAGCGCGCAGCCGCAGTGATTCGATCCACGGGCTTGAGAGCTTTGCGGCTGAGCCAGTAGCCGCCTGCGGAGGAGATGAGCAGGAGAATGGGCGCGGAGGCGATCAGCCCTTCCCAGAACCGGTCGAGGACAAGAAGATTGCCGCCCTCGGGCGCGGCGGCGACGAGATAGACGGATTCGCCATTCAATTCAGAGCGGCGCGCCAGCACCCGATACGGCTGGTCCGGCGCACTGACCTGGTAGAACTTTTCCTCGACATTACCTTGTATGGCGGGCCAGGGAAAGGCCTGCGCGGCCGGAGTCGGCGAGGGAAGGGCGCGGGAGCCGTCGGCGGCGAAGATCTCGACCAGTCCGCCGCCAGTGGCTTGGGCAAACTCTTTGAATTCCTGTAAGCGCGCGCCGGCATCTTCGTTCTTGTCCAACAAAGTGCGCAAGCGATCGATGCGGCGGCTCAAGGTGAGATAGCGCTCTTCAGCCAGCGTGTGCTGAAGGTTGAGCCACATCGCCATGCCGAACAGGACCCAGCCGGCGAGGAAGATGACGCCAAACCAGATGGTAAGCCGGAGAGAGATGGAGATGTGGCCCTTCAGCATGAGTCGCTCCGCAGCGAGTAGCCGACTCCGCGGATGGTGTGCAACAGCTCAACTTCGCCGGGATGAGCGATTTTGGATCGCAGGGCGCGGATGAAGACATAGAGGCTGTCGAAGCTGACGTCAGCTTCACCGCTCCAACCTTCTTCAATGAGCACGGTGTGGGGAACCACGGAGCGGGCGCGGCGCATCAGCACGGTGAGCAGGGCGCACTCGATGCGCGTGAGCGAGGCCATGCGTGAGCCGCGTTGCAATTCATATTGATGAGGCCGCAGGATCAGATCCTGAAACTGCAGCGTCTGCGCAGGCCTGATGGGCACCCGGCGCACGGCGGCGCGCACCTTCGCCAGCAACACATCGAGCGCGAAGGGCTTGGTCAGGTAGTCGTCCGCGCCGGCATCCAGGCCATGCACAATATCGTTCATCGTATCCCGCGCGGAGACGATGATGGCCTGCGTGCGCAGTTGATCCGCGCGCAGTTTTCTGATGACGGTGAGGCCGTCGACGCGCGGGAGCATCAAATCAAGGAGCATCACATCGTAGGCGCCGGTTTTGCCCAGGCGCAGCGCCTCTTCGCCGTCGTATGCCAGGGTTACCGAGTAGCCTTCGCTCTCGAGGGCGCGGCCCAAGTGGCCGGCAAGGCTACGTTTGTCCTCGACAACCAATACCTGCATGGAGTCAATCCTGCAGGAATCCTATCGACGCTCCGTAAATTTTCCGTGAATCGCGCGCCAAGCGCCGCGTTCCTTAGATTCGCATTAGGCAACCGCGCCATACTCCCCTCAGCATCTCGTCCGCCTCCCGAACTCGGGAATCAGTCAGGAGTGGATCATGACGCCGATCATCCGAAGGCCGAACCTTGCCCGCATGACGGGCTGGCTGCTCTTTCTCATGTTGTTCTCCTCCATGGCCTCTGCACAATCCGCCGGCAATGCGAGCGCAAGTGCGGAGGCCTCGATTGACGGGCACGTCACGGACGTTTCCAAGGCTGTGGTTCAAGGAGCGCGCGTGGTGGTCACTCCTGGAAACATCGTGACCGCGACCGACAGCACAGGGCACTTCACGGTTAGCGGGCTCGCTCCCGGAATGTACAACGTCACCATTACCGACGTGGGGTTTAACCCTGTTACCGAAAGCGTCACCGTCACTGCAGGGCAAGCTCAGCCCTTCAACGCGGTGTTGCAAGTCGGCTCCGCCTCGGAGCAGGTCGTCGTCTCCGCCGGCGCGGGCCCCATCCAAACCACGACGCAGGCGATCAATGAGGAGATCACCTCGGCCAACATCGTCAATGTCATGCCACTGAGCGAGATTGAGGCGCTGCCCAACGCCAATATCGCTGACGCGGTCGGCCGGCTGCCGGACGTCACGCTGCAACGCAACGAAGGCCAGGGCGAGTACGTCCAGGTGCGCGGACTGGACCCGCGGCTGACCAATGTCACGGTCGATGGCGTGACCCTGCCTGCGCCGGAGGTGGTCGTCGAGCAGGTCGATCTGACGACGATTCCCGACAACATGGTGTCGTCCATCGTGGTCAACAAGACCCTTTCCGCCACTCAGGACGCGGGCGGCATCGGCGGCTCGGTGAACCTGGTTACGAAGTCGGCGGGAGCGCAGCCCTATTTCAGCGCGGAAACAACGATGGGCTACACGCCGATCATGAATACCCGCTACGTGGGTAAGGCGAGCCTGACCGCCGGGACGCGCTTCGGCGCGAACGAGCGCTGGGGCCTGATCGGCGGCTTCGAGGAGGATTACAACGGCGCCGGCATCGACAACATCCAGCCCGCTCCGGACATCAACCCCGACGGCTCGACAACTCCCTATTACGACAGCGACACAGAGCGCATGTATCGCTTCAAACAGCAGCGCTGGGGCTATACCAGCACCCTCGACTTCAAGAAGAGCGAGACCACCAACTTTGCTCTGCGCTTCCTGCTCTCCGATTTCGACGACTGGCTCGACAAGTGGTACTACGAAATCGGCCCCAAGGCCAAGTTTTATGAGTCGAACCAGGACAGAACCCCGGAGATCGGCACTCTGATTCTCGATGGCAACCACATTCTCAAGAACTCCTGGGTCCAATGGAGTTCGGCGGTCTCCCGCTCACGCTTCCTGAACGCCGGCGGCGACCCGGTAGCGGAGTGGTCGCCGGTATCGTCCCTGAAGAGCTACGACAAGAGCAACTGCGTTTACGCCGGAACGCCGACCAGCATTTACCGGCCGGAGTGGTCGCCGGGGTGCGAGTCTCCCAACCCCGTCGCCGCTGACGATAATTTCAATCCGGATAATTATGTCCTCAACTCTTTCCGCACCACTTCCGGCACGGCGGTCGAGCTGGACTTGCAGGAGCAGGCGGGCATGGGCTTCAACTACCACGTCGGCTCCCACTCGGCTACTTTCCAATTCGGAGGCGAATTTCGCAACGAGCACGCCTTTGAGGAAGCATACACGCCTACATACGACCTCAACACCGGTGCGGGCCTTCCAGCCCTCCCAACCATGGTTCCGTTCCTGTCAGGGTTCGACAATAGCCACTACTATGACGGCACGTATTACATGGGGCCCGTCACCGTCTGGAGCAAGCTGAACAATTACGTCCTGGCGAATCCGGGACAATTCACGGTAGATGAAGGCGAGACCCAGGTAGCCTCCCAGTCAGCCGACTTCGATCTCGTGCAGCACCTCAGCGCGGGCTACGCGATGAACACCATCAACTGGCCCAGGTTCAGCCTCCAGACCGGCTTTCGTGTGGAGGCCGTTCAGGTGCGCGCGCTCGGCTATTACGTGCAGACCAACAGTTCGGACATCTGGACTGGAACCACGCCGGAGACCACCACTCAGTCTTACGTCGTTCCCTTGCCCAGCGTGCAGGCACGCTGGCAGGTGGCCCCGATGACTGCCATCCGCGCCAACTACTCGCGCGGCATAGCGCCTGCCAACCCTTACGACCTGGTGCCGTACGTTCTGGACGCCGGTCCGGGCAACATTCCCCGCTACGATATCGGCAACCCCAACGAACAGCCCACTCGCGCCAACAACTACGATCTGCTGCTGGAGCAGGAACTGCGCCCCTTTGGCATCATCCAGGCGGGCTACTTCTATAAGCAGCTCTACGACCCCATCGCCCTCGTTTACACCTCCTGCGAGATCACGGGCTCTCTCTGCGACATC
>DATJSB010000236.1:0-8949 GCA_035504315.1 Occallatibacter sp. | reverse complement strand
CAAGCTGGTCTATCGCGGGCAGTATGACTCGAGCCGGCCGGGCAACGG
This sequence comes from Occallatibacter sp., assembly GCA_035504315.1. GTDB lineage: Bacteria > Acidobacteriota > Terriglobia > Terriglobales > Acidobacteriaceae > Telmatobacter. The sequence continues at coordinate 8,901 of DATJSB010000236.1, read as the reverse complement.
CATACCGGTAACGGGTGAGGATCTGCGCGCTGCGATTGACACAGTACTGGCTGGCAAATCGGTTTCGGCTGACCAGCGCCCGTCGATTGGATGCAATATCAAGTGGAAGGCGTAGAAGCAGCAAGTCAGCGAGTCAGCTTACCGATGCGGGTCGGCTGACCTGCTGACTCGCTAAATGCCGATCCCCTTAAGATACTCGCGGAACTTATCGCCAAACTCGGGGCGTTTGAGGGCGAATTCGACTGTTGCCTGTAACATACCGAACTTATCGCCTGAGTCGAAGCGTTTACCTTCGAAGTTATAGCCGTATACTTTCTCGTCTTTCAGCAAAGCGAGGATGCCATCGGTAAGTTGTATCTCGCCAATTGCGCCCGGCTTTGTCGCTTCGAGAAGCGCGAAAATTCGCGGAGTAAGTATGTAACGGCCGATGATCGCCTGGCTCGAAGGGGCATCTTCGAACTTGGGTTTCTCAACCATACCCGTGCAGTTGTAGATGCGGGAGTTCGCGGGATCCGGCGAGCCCGCGAGCACGCCATACAAGGAGATGTTTGGCCCATCGACCGCCATTGTTGCCAACACCGATCCACGTTTCTCATTGAATACGGCGATCATCTGCTTGAGGCACGGAGGATCGGCGTCGATCACATCGTCAGGCAGAATGACGGCGAACGGCTCGTCGCCCACCAGATCTTTGGCGCACAGGACGGCGTGGCCCAGGCCGAGAGGTTCCTTCTGGCGCACATAGCTGATGCGGGCCACGGTAGCGGCATGGCGCGAAACTTTGAGCAGTTCGGTTTTGCCTTTGCGCTCGAGTGCCGCGTCGAGTTCAGGGGTGAAGTCGAAGTGATCCTCCATGATCCCCTTGCCGCGGCCGGTAACAATGATGATGTGCTCGATGCCCGAGGCGACCGCTTCTTCGACGCCATATTGCAAGACCGGTTTATCCACCAGCGCCAGCATCTCTTTGGGAACGGCCTTGGAGGCGGGAAGAAATCGCGTCCCCAGTCCAGCCGCTGGAAAAACCGCTTTCCGAACCGTCTTGCTCATTTCGTCTCCTTGTTTTAAAGCGCGGGCGAGTTATCGCCCAGCATAGCCTCGCGAACGATCTTAATGGGCGGGAAGCCCTGGCGCAGAAAGTCGTCGTGAAATTTCTCCAGCGAGAATGCCGCACCTTCTTTTTTGCGCACATCCTCACGCAGTTTCATAATCTCAAGCTTACCCAGCGTGTAGTAAAGATAAGTTGGATCGCCGGCGCCGCGCTTGGTTTCAACAACGGCGTTTTCCTTCGACTGGTAGCCTTCCTTCTGGAAGAATGCTTCGGCCTCATCAATCGACATCTTGCCCGTGTGCATTTCGATGCCGACAATAAAACGCGCGTTGCGCAGCAGCGCATCCTGAAGCTGGCCCAGACGCAGCAGCTTTGCTTCGCGCTCATCTTTCGCGCCCGCTCCGGGTTGTCCGTAGCCTTGGTCAAGCATCATCTGCTCGCAATAATGCGCCCAGCCTTCTACGTCGGTATTGGCTCCCAGCAATTTCCGCACCTTGCTGGGCGCCTGCGGCAGCCACAGGAACTGCACATAATGGCCCGGGTAAGCCTCGTGCACGGCCGTCGAGACAATCGTTCCAACATTGAAACCATGCATATAGCCGTCGACATCTGCTTTCGACCAGCTCGGATCGGGCAGCGTGACATTGAAATACGCCTGTGTGGAATGGGTTTCATAGGGGCCGGGTGTATCCATGCTCGCGGTGGTGGTTGCGCGCATGAAGGGAGGTGTCTCCTGCAGGATCGGCTTCACGTCGGAAGGGAGCGTGACGATGTGATGCTCGTGGATGAAAGTTACAAGACTGTCGAACGTGTTGCGGAATGCGTTCATGAGCTGATCGGGAGCAGGGTGGTCGGCGCCAAGTTCTTCAAGCACTTCGTGCGGATCTTTGCCGGGCTCGAGCTCCGCTGCCACCTGCTTGAAGTGTTCCTGATTTTTGCGCATGTCAGCCCAGCCGATCTCAAGCAGCTTGTCGAGCGGCATGTCCACCATTTCGTCGTATTCGAGCTTCTTGCTGAAGGTGTCAGCGCCAATGCGGAAGTCCCCGTTGGAGCGCGCCAGTACATCGCTCTTGAGCCAGGCCAGATAGTCGTTGAGCGCGGCGATGACTGCAGCATTCGTCGTTGCGAACTCAGCTTTCAGCGCCGCATCCTGCGCACCGGCGAAAGCCTGCGGCACGTCGTGCTGAAAGAAGCTGACAATGTCGGGTAACTGCTCGATGGCAATCTCGGTAAAGATGCGCGGTGGGTTCTGGAGATTCTCGCGCGCCGCAGCCAGCAGCGCCGGCATCTGCTGCTCGCGCGCAATGAGCGACCGAAGCCGGTCGTCAACGGGCGCGAAGTTCCGCTCCATGAGGACGAATGCACCGCTGGCGCAGGCGCTCGAGTAGTTATCGGCATTCTTCTGCCACCGCTTGATAACTTCGAGAGTTAGTAACTGGGAGCGGATGTTATTCAACACGAGTTCGCGATCGGTGAGGGGGACAAAATCGTCCGGAGAATTATCGGGCTGGATGGCAAGCAGGCGTTGCTCGAATTTGTGCAGAGTGGTGATTTCTTCATCGATGTTCTTGCTCGAGAAATCTTCAAGCTGCCCGTCGTACTGGTGAAAGCCGGCCTGCGTTCCCGCCGACGGCGCGTAATGAAAGTACACCTGGTCAAAGTACTCGTCCGAGATCTTCGCAAACTGCTGTTTCCAGTCATCCTGCGCAGATGCGGCACACATAAGAACTCCAATCGTGGCAAGCACAAAAGCTTTTTTCATTTGTCAGCCTCTCAAATCAATCGCGCGAATCATACGTTTACCGGATCCGGCGCGAGCCGTGCCAGAATCTCCTGAATCTCGAGCAGAACTTCGTCGGGGCGCGTGGCTGCGAGCGGCAGCTTGAGCACGCCCTGCGGTGTGAACTGCGCGCCTCGTTTGGCGTTACGCGATACCAGTCGCATCAGATGCTCCGGGTCAACGGCGGCATTTTCAACGAAGCGAATCTGCAGCTCGCCGCGCTTGCGGTCGATCTGCGCCACGCCGATTCGTTCGCATTCGAGACGCAGCATGGCGGCTTCAAGCAGGTATACGGTCGCGTCGGGCGGGGCGCCGTAGCGGTCCTCCATCTCGGCACGAATCTCGTTGATGGCGGCGGCAGACAGCGCGCCTGCAATTTTCTTGTAAAGGCGCAGACGCTGGTTCTCTTCGGGCACATAGCTCTCGTCGATGCGCAGCGACAGCCCCAGGTTGAGTTGCGTGGTTGGCCGCTCTTCCACGCCTTCGCCTTTCATCTCCTTCACCGCGGCTTCAAGCATGGATGTATACAGTTCGAATCCGACGGCCTCGATGTGGCCGCTTTGTTCGCCGCCCAGCATGTTTCCAGCCCCGCGCAGCTCCAGGTCGAGCGCGGCAATCTTGAACCCCGCGCCAAGGTCGCTGAACTCTTTGAGCGCGGCCAGCCGGCGTCGCGCAATCTCAGTCAGTTCGGTGTCCCTGGGGATGAGCAGATATGCGTACGCGCGGCGGTTGGAGCGGCCCACGCGGCCGCGCAACTGGTAAAGCTCGCTCAGGCCATGCCGGTCGGCGCGATTGATGACGATGGTGTTGGCCAGCGGGATGTCGAGCCCGTTCTCGATAATCGTCGTCGCAACCAGCACATCGAACTCATGGTGCATGAAGGCCAGCATCACCTTTTCAAGCTCGCTCTCGCCCATCTGTCCGTGGCCCACGGCCACTCGCGCCGCCGGAACCATTTCCTGAATTCGCGCGGCAATTTCGTAAATCGACTCCACGCGATTGTGCACAAAGTACACCTGGCCCCCGCGCTCAAGCTCAACTTCAATGGCCGAACGGACGATCTTTTCGTCATACTTGGCCACCAAAGTTTGAATGGCCATACGATCTTTGGGCGGCGTCTCGATCACGCTCATGTCGCGCAGCCCAACCAGCGACATGTGCAGCGTACGCGGAATGGGCGTGGCGCTCATGGCCAGCACGTCAATCTCTTTGCGCATCTGTTTCAGGCGCTCTTTGTGCCGAACTCCGAAACGCTGCTCTTCGTCGACGATCAGCAGGCCAAGATCCTGGAACTTGATGTCTTTCGAAAGCAGCCGGTGCGTGCCGATGAGAATGTCGACTTTGCCGGCTTCGACGCGCTCTACAATGTCTTTCTGCTCTTTTGCGGTGCGGAAGCGCGAGATCATCTCAACGTAAATGGGGAACTGAGAGAAGCGCTGCTTGAAGGTTTCAAAATGCTGAAAGCCGAGCACCGTGGTGGGCGTGAGCACGGCCACCTGCTTGCCGTCCTGAACGGCCTTGAACGCAGCGCGCATGGCCACCTCGGTTTTGCCGTAGCCCACGTCGCCGCAAAGCAGGCGGTCCATGGGCGTGGCCGACTCCATGTCTTCCTTGATGGCGCGGATGGCAGTGATCTGGTCGTCGGTTTCGGTGTAGTCGAACGAGTCTTCAAACTCGCGCTGGAACTCGTTGTCCTTCGAGAAGGCCGTTCCCTCGGCGGTGTGACGCTCCGCGTACAGCTTGAGCAGCTCGGCGGCCATATCCTGCATGGCCTTGCGCACGCGTGCCTTGGTTTTGGTCCATTGCTGCGAGCCGAGCTTGTTGAGCATCGGCGCCGGGCCGGCGTCGGTGGAGCGGTACTTCTGGATAAGGTCGAGGCGGGTGAGCGGCACGTAGAGTTTCGCGCTCTCCGCGAACTCCAGGATCATGAACTCGACCGAAAGGCCGTCCTGCACAATCTCTTTCAGGCCCTGGTATTGCGCGATCCCGTGCTCAACGTGGACCACGTAATCGCCGATGGTGAGGTCACGAAAGTCTGACACGAAGGCTGCGGTTTTTGATTTTTTGGGCGCGGGCCGCGCAGCTACGTCGGCTTCGTCGCTCAGGTCGTTGGCCCCGAACACGATGAGGTTCGACGCGGGAAAGCTGACGCCGGCAGCCAGCGGCGAGCGCACAATGACCGGCACGCGCAGATCGCCGGCCATGTAGCTGGCCTCTTCAAAAATGGTTTCGCCGGGATGGGTCACGCGGCTGCCCAGGCGATAAGGAACCTGGTAGTCGCGCATCACGGTAGCGAGCCGTTCCACGTCGCCCTGGTGCGGCACCGCCAGCACGATGCGCGACTCGGCCTGCATCAGGTTCTTGATCTGCTCAGTCAATGCGGGAATCGACCCGTGAAAGCGCAATGTTGGGCGCGTGGGCAGCTCGATTTCGCCGAGTGTCGCATCCTCGTCGAGCACATCGATGGCGCCAAGCTGATCGAGGTCGAGGCCCATGTGCGACTCGAGCGAAGCGGCCAGAACTTCAGGGCGCAGATAAATGTCTTCAGGCCTGATGAGCGAGCCGACGCCGGAGCGCTCATGGCGCTGTTCGACCTTGTTCCACCAGCGATCGATCTGGTTGCGCACCATGGCCGGCTCGTCGACGAATAAGGCGCAGCGCGGGGTGAGCGAGAGGAGAGTTTTTTGCGCGCCGGCGACGGACGCGAAGAACTCCCAGCCGGGAAAAACACTAACCCCGCCGGCCGCCGCGGCCTCGGCGGCCATCTCTTCATCTTCGCCTTCGACGCGCTGCCGGCTCAGTCGCGCATTCACCGCGGCCAGCAAATGCTCGGTCACCGGCGTTTCGGTGAGCGGCAGCAACTCGGTCTCGTCGAGTCCGCTTTGCGAGCGTTGCGTCTCGGGGTCGAACTTGCGAATCGTGTCAATTTCGTCGCCGAAGAACTCGATGCGCACCGGGCGATCGGCTTCGGGTGAGTACACGTCGAGGATGCCTCCGCGGCGCGTGAACTGCCCTGGCATCTCCACCAGGTCCATCTGCGTGTAGCCCACGCTGGCCAGGTGCGCGGTAAGGGTTTCAAGGTCGAGCTCGTCGCTGCGGCGCAGCGTGACCGCCAGGCCCGCATAATACTCGCGATCGAAGAGGCGCAGCGCGGCCGACTCAACCGGAGCGATGAGAATGTCGACGGCATTAGTTGAGAGCTTCCACAGCGCCGAGGCGCGCTGCTCCTGCACGTCGGGGTGCGGCGAGAGATTCTCAAAAGGCAACACGTCGTGAGCGGGGAGGCGAACGACCCGAGTTTGATCGATGGCTCCGGTAAGCTCGCAACCTGCTTTGAGCAGGGGCTCAAGCGCCTCGGCAGCCTTGTTGTCGGCGACGATGACGACCACCGGCTGGCGGGCCGCCCGCGCCATCAGCGGGATGTAGAGCGCGCGAGCAGTTGCGGTCAATCCAGACACACGCCGACGCCCCGCACCCAGGCTCAGGTGCCTGCGAACGCGTTCGAATCCCGAGGTCTGCTCCAGTTCCGCGAAAATTTCGCGGACGAACGGGAGAATCATGCAGTGTTTAGTTTAGCAGCGGGGGCGATGTGGGAGACGCGCACCCTTTGTCATTGGACGAAAGGTTAGGGCCAGAGCATTTTGCTACGCTCGGCGTAGCGCGAGGCAAGAATCTTCCAGCGCAATTCGCTCAGGACTACGGTGGTTGTTCTTTGCTCTTTTGGGTGCGAGAGCTTGAGCCCCTTGCCCATAAGCCTGTGTTGCCGGTCGATGTCGTCTTCCGGAATTATCACGTAAGCAAACGTCTCATTATTGAAGGCGCAAAACGCAGTAAGAGCGATTCCAAGGCCTCGCTCGAGACCGAGCGCGTAGGTGCTCTCTGCTTCTTTCAAGCCCTCCATTCTTCTTGCATGAATCAGATAACGATAGTCGTGAAGCCCAATGAGAATATCTTCGCGCGTAAGCCAGCAGATCTTCGAAGGAAAACCTTCCGACGCCAGAAACTCGCTAAATCGCCACGATGCAATCTCAAGCGTCTCTGGCGGATCGGGATTCCAAATTCCTGTCAACTATTTGTCTCCCAGCGCCTTGGCAAACGCGTAGAAAAAGTCGAGCGACTTCCAGAAGGAGTCTTCGGGCAGGCGCTCGTCTCTGCCATGGGCGCGCACGTCGTCCACGTCGAGCGCGATGGCCGAGTAGCCGTAGGTGGGAATTCCGGCCTGGGCAAAGTAGATGGAGTCGCTGGCGCCGTTTTCCATCACCGGAGTGACCGGAACGCCCGGCCAGATCTCGTCCGTAATCTTGGTGAGCGGCTCAAAGACCTCGGGGATTGGCGGTGGAGGCGTGATTGCCTTGCGTTCGGGCGCAACGTCTGAGATGACGCCGGCGTCGGAGACATATTTAACGCTCAGCTTGGGGTCGTTGAAGAGGCCAACGAGCTGCCGCCGAATCTCCTCGGGCGAGTGGCCGGGAAAGATGCGGCAGTTGACGATGGCCTGGGCAATCTGCGGCAGGGCGTTGTTGGCGTCGCCGCCGCTGAGCCGCGTGGCCACGCAGGTGGTGCGGAAGTTGGAGTTGTAGCTGGGGCTCTGGCTCAGCCGAGCCGCCGCAGCCATGTCTGGCGGCGTGGCGAGGATGGCGAGCATGTCGGCCGCGGTCTGGCCGCTCTCGCGCTTGGCCAGGTTCGCAAAGTAGGTTCGCGTTACCTCATTGAGCTCGAACGGAAACGAATACGTCTGCAGCTTCTCAAGCGCGTCCATCAACTCGTAGATGGCGTTATCGGGCCGGGGCAGTGAGCTGTGGCCGCCGCGATCGGTAGTGGTGAGTTGGAAGTCGGAGTAGACCTTTTCAGTGGCTTCGACAGCGGCCACGGTGGGCCGGCCGTTTTCAAGGTCCACGCCGCCGGCATCGGGATTGATGACGAAGGCCGCATCAACCAGGTCGCGATGGTTTTTCACCAGCCACGATGCACCGTTTGACTTGCCTCCCTCTTCATCGGCGGTGAGCGCCAGAATCAGGTCGCGCCGGGGCTTGTAGCCCTCGCGATGCAGGCGCAGAAACGTCTCCACCAGCGCGGCGTCAGAGTCCTTCATGTCCTGCGTGCCACGGCCGTACCAGTAGCCATCCTTTTCAACAAATTTGAAAGGATCGGTCGTCCAGTCGGAACGCAGCGCCTGTACCACGTCAATGTGGCAAATGAAAAGCACAGGCTTTTCAGCAGGGGTTCCCTCGGCGCGGTAGCGGACGACGAGATTCATCTTGTTGGGAACCGGGCCAATCAAGTGCACATCGGCCTCGGGAAATCCCGCATCGAGAAAGCGCATTTCGAGCGGCGCGGTCGCGGCAGTCACGCTGCCCTGTGGCGTGTCTGTGGTGTTGGTCTCTACGAGCTGTTTGAAGATGGCGAGCGCCTCGGCGCGGGCGGCCGCCGGGGCATGCGGCAGCGCGTCCTGCGCAGCTAATAAGCTTGCGAAGATGCAAACAGCGACGAAAGAGAAAGTGCAACAGGCGGCAGATTTGAGCATGCAGGCAATTCTACGACGTTGGATTGGGCGCAAGGCAGAGAATTCAAAGTTGGATTGCGGTGTTGAGATGGGGATCGAAATGATTCGCCCAAGAGTTGGGTTCGTGGTTTCTCACTGTTTTCGGTCGTCGTGGCGACCGAAAAGGGTGGGACACGTGGCAGGCCACATTTCGCGCCGCCCCTACGGGGCTGAGTCGTCTTTGTGAATGCTTTCCCAGGATTTCGTTCGCTGCGGCGGACTTCATCCCGGGCTAATCTCCTCGCCTCCGTACGGGAGGCGGTGCATCGGCGCGACTGAATTCGTGCCCCGATTCAAAGCTGTTCAATTCCAGATTCGCCAAACGCTCCCTGGTTCCTTAGCCCCTCAGTCCCATAGTCCCTCAGTCTCTGCTTTAATCCGAAGTTCCCCGTTTGATCGCATGTTAGGTTGATTGTTTCCAAGGATTGGCACGGTTTTGAGGGTATCTATGTAGTCATGTAATATGGACGATTTACCTTGACTGCATATACGCGATTTGCCTATCTTGTCTACATGTACGTGGCCGTAGTC
>DATJSB010000235.1:0-7133 GCA_035504315.1 Occallatibacter sp. | reverse complement strand
CCGCTGCTCGAAAACGAAAAAGTCGTCAACCTGCCCGGCAATGTGGAGCACTCCTGGTTCGACTCAGCGAACTACGAGATGAAGCTCAAACCCGGCGGCGCGCGGCAGTTCGACGGGCGCGATTGCTACGTGCTTGACGTGACTCCAAAACGAAAAGCTCAGAACATGATCGATGGCGAGCTTTGGGTGGACGCGAAAGATGGGAACATTGTGAAGGTCGACGGGGTCGCGTCAAAGAATCCCTCGCCTTTTGCGGGGATGACACACATGATGCGGCAGTACACCGAGATTGAGGGCTACCCCATGGCAACGTATGCACGGGCCGAGTCATCGAGCATGCTGTTTGGCCGCACCGTGGTGAAGATCGATTACGGCGAGTATCATCTCCAACTGGCGCATTGAACGCGCAAGCCGCACCGGCAGCTCTAAACTTCAGCATTTTCTAACCCCGCAGACTCGAGCGATCAGGCTTCGAAGAACGGCGCATTAACAAGATGTCGCCTGTTCATGGATTTCATTGGATGATTCACATCCATTCCGCAAATTGTGAGCAATTTCACATTTGCGCCAGAAACTTCGGAGTTGACCCCAAACTAATGACCCAGAACGGGATAGCACGTGACCCGGTGACCACTATCACCGATGGCCGTTATGCCGATGGCGTAGAAAGATGGTAGAGGCGACGCGGCGGCATGAAAACGTGTCCGGGCTTTATATTTGAGAACCCGTACGCGACGCTGCAACAATAAGAGTGGGCTGCTTCGGAACACGCTGGCCGCATGGTGACGAATCGCCCTCGAAAATCAAGGTACGTGTGAGGAGGATCTGTGCCGGCTTACACCTCTCCGCCGCTGCCCAGCGACGACAAACGATGGAAGATCGTAAACGGTACCATGCGCAAGAACGGCTTTGCCCGTCATGCTCTGATTGAGACGCTGCACACGGTGCAGTCGTCATTTGGCTATCTGGATGACGATGCCATCCGTTTTGTGGCGCAGTCGCTGCGGGTTCCATTGAGTCAGGCCTACGGCGTGGTGACGTTTTATCACTATTTCAGCCTGAAGCCGCCCGGCAGACACACGGTGACGGTGTGTGCGGGAACCGCATGCTACATCAAGGGCGCCGACAAGCTGATTGCGACGGCTGAAAAGAAACTCGGAGTAGCCCAGGGACAGACGACCAAAGACGGCAATGTAAGCCTGATGGTGGCGCGCTGCGTGGGCGCGTGCAGCCGCGCGCCGGTGGCGCTGTGCGACGGCGAAGTTGCAGGCGAGATGAGCCGCGAGCAGATGATCGAGCAGTTGGAAAGGTGGACCGTGGAATGACGATCGAAGAGCTCGAGCAGATAGCCAAAAGCGTGCAGCAGGAAAACGCAAAGTACGACTACGAGCTGAACGTATGCATGGACTTGGCCTGCGCCAGTCAGGGCGCGGACAAGCTGAAAGACGCGCTGGTAAAAGCAGTTGAGGCATCGGGCAAGAAGGTGCTGGTGCGGCGCACCGGCTGCATGGGTCCCTGTTCGCACGGACCGCTGGTACGCGTTGACCCCGAAGACACGCTTTACAGCAAAGCCAAGGCGCAAAACGCTGAAAAGATCGTGGAGCAGTTGGGCGGCGAACCGGTTGCCGAGTTGCAGTGCGATTTGAACGAGCACTTCGACAGCCAGGTGCGCGTAGTGCTAGAGAATGCCGGCTACATCGATCCCGAAAGAATTGACGACTACATCTCGCGCGACGGATACAAGGCGTTGTTGATGGTGCTGATGGAGATGACGCCCAGCGGCGTGATCCATCGCATCACCGAGAGTGGATTGCGCGGGCGCGGCGGCGGCGGCTACCCCACCGGTCTCAAGTGGGGCACGGTGGCCAAATCGCACGGCGACCTGAAGTACGTGGTGTGCAACGGCGACGAAGGCGACCCCGGCGCGTTCATGGACCGCAGTGTGATGGAAGGCGATCCGCATCGCGTGATTGAAGGCATGGCGATTGCGGCCTACGCCGTGGGCGCGAGCAAGGGATTCATTTACGTGCGCGCGGAATACCCGGTGGCCGTAGCACGGCTGACGACGGCGATTCGCGAGGCCAGGCGGCGTGGCCTGCTCGGCAACAACATTTGCAACACTCCTTTCAACTTCGACGTGGAGATCAGGCTCGGTGCCGGCGCGTTTGTGTGCGGCGAAGAGACAGCCTTGATTGCATCGATCGAGGGCCGGCGCGGAACGCCCAAGCCGCGGCCGCCTTATCCCGCCATGAGTGGGCTCTGGGGCAAGCCCACGCTGATCAATAACGTTGAGACCTACGCCAACATCGCACCCATTGTGCGCAACGGCGGCAAATGGTTTTTCAACATGGGCTCGGAACGCAGCAAAGGGACCAAGGTTTTTGCGCTGACCGGCAAGATTGCCAACACCGGTCTGGTTGAAGTGCCGATGGGCATCAAGTTGCGCGAGATAATCGAGCGCATCGGCGGCGGCGTTCCCGATGGACACACATTCAAGGCGGTGCAGACCGGCGGGCCTTCGGGTGGATGCATTCCCGCCGAGATGCTCGACGTGGGCGTGAGCTACGACGCGCTGCTCAAGATGGGTTCCATCATGGGCTCGGGCGGCATGATCGTGATGGACGACACTTCGTGCATGGTCAACGTAGCCAAGTTTTTCATGGAGTTCTGCATGACCGAGTCGTGCGGAAAGTGCATTCCCTGCCGGGCCGGCACTGCGCAGATGCACAAGCTGCTCACCCGCATCTCGAACGCCACGGGAACGATGGACGACCTTGAACTGCTTGAGCAGTTGTGCTCGACGGTGAAGGAGGCAAGCCTGTGCGGGCTGGGCCAAACGGCGCCGAACCCGGTGCTGAGCACGCTGAAATATTTCCGCCACGAATACATCGATCACATTCTGCATAAGCGCTGTCCGGCCGGCGTATGCAACATGGAGTCGCGAGCGGAGGTGGTGGCATGAGCGGCGAATCGGATGTCAAAACTCTTGTCATCGACGAACAGGAAGTGAGCGCCCGCGCCGGCCAGACCATTCTCGAAGTGGCGCGGGAGAACGAGATCGACATTCCTACGCTCTGCCATCTTGATGGGTTGAGCGACGTGGGCGCGTGCCGCCTGTGCCTGGTTGAGATCAAGGGCTCGAACAAGCTGCTGCCCGCGTGTGTAACCACGGTGCAGGAAGGCATGGAGATTTCGACCGGCACCGAGCGCCTGAAGATGCACCGGCGCACCATTCTCGAAATGCTGTTTGCGGAGCGCAATCACATCTGTTCGGTCTGCGTCTCAAATGGGCACTGCGAGCTGCAATCGCTGGCGCAGGAGCAGGGACTGACCCATGTGCGCCTGCCTTACCGCAACCCCGATCTGAGCGTGGACGCGTCTCACGAGCGCTTCACCATCGACCATAATCGCTGCATCCTGTGCACGCGCTGCGTCCGGGTGTGCGCTGAGGTCGAGGGCGCGCACATCTGGGACGTGATGGGCCGCGGCACCGACTCGATCATCATTTCCGATCTCCACCAGCCATGGGGCGAATCCGCGTGCACCCGCTGCGGGAAGTGCGTGCAGGTTTGTCCCACCGGAGCGCTGTTCGACAAGAGCAAAATCGGCTCCGATCACCCCAAGTATCCTGACTTTCTCCCTTACTTAAACCTGATGAGGGAAGCGAAATGAGCAAATTGAAACTGGCAACAGTGTGGCTTGACGGCTGCTCAGGCTGCCACATGTCGTTCCTCGACATGGATGAGCGGCTGCTTGAACTGGCCGAGTATGTCGACCTGGTCTATAGCCCGATCGTGGACGCGAAGCAGTATCCCGAGAGCGTGGATATCGCTCTCGTTGAAGGCGCGGTCGCATCGGTCGACGACGAGAAGAAGATCAGGAAAATTCGCTCGCACACTAAAATGCTGGTGGCCATGGGCGACTGCGCGATCACCGGCAACGTGCCCTCCATGCGCAATCCCGTTGGGCCTGAGGCAATCCTCGACCGCGCCTACATTCAAAACGCCAGCCTGCAGCAGCAGATTCCCTGCGTGGTGGTGCCGAAGCTTCTCAAAATAGTGCGGCCTATTCACGAGTTTGTGAAAGTCGACGTCTTTCTGCCCGGCTGCCCGCCTTCAGCCGACACTTTTCATACCGCGCTCACGGCGCTGATCAACGGCGGCCCGCTGGATATTCCGGCGCTGACCCGCTTTGGAGCATGATCCTGATTTGCTTCGGTGGTTTGTATCAGGGCGCGAGTTTACTCGTGCCGAAAGATCGCAATAGAAATGTGGGGCTTTAGCCCCTGCCGCAATCAGGTTGGAGTTAGCTATATGAGCCAGACCATCACCATCGATCCCGTAACCCGCCTTGAAGGCCACGGCAAGATCACCATTTACCTCGACGACCAGGGCGAAGTTGAGAACGCGCAATTCCACGTTACCCAGGTGCGGGGATTTGAGCGCTTCAGCGAAGGACGCCCGTTCTACGAAATGCCCAGCTTAATGGCGCGCATCTGCGGCATCTGCCCGGTCTCGCACCTGGTTGCTTCGGCCAAAGCTTGCGAGGCCATTATGGCCGTGCGCATCCCGCACACTGCCGCACAACTGCGCCGAACGCTCAACTTGGCGCAAATGGTGCAGTCGCACGCGCTAAGTTTCTTTTACCTTTCCTCGCCCGACCTGCTGCTGGGCATGGAGTCTGATCCTGTCCAGCGAAACATTCTGGGCGTGGCGGCGGCCAAACCGGAACTGGGCCGCGCGGGCGTTGGCCTGCGTCGTTTTGGGCAGCACATCATCGAATTGCTCGGCTCCAAGCGCATTCATCCGGGATGGGTGGTGCCGGGCGGTGTTACCGAGCCGCTGGCAAGCGCCAAGCGCGACCAGATTCTGGCCATGATTCCCGAGGCCCACAAAAATCTCCGCCTCGCGATCGATGCCTACAAGCAAATTGCCTCAAACTTCAAAGCCGAGATCGATGTATTCGCCGACTTCCCCACCAACTATCTCGGATTGGTGAATGACGACGAGTCCATCGAGTTCACCGACGGCGCGTTGCGGCTTATCGACGCCAAGGGCGCCACAATCGAAGACAGCATGACCGCGGCCCGCTTTACTGAGGCCATCGGCGAAGCGGTCGAACCCTACAGCTACACCAAGTTTGCCTACTACAAACCGCTCGGCTATCCGGACGGCAGTTACCGCGTGGGTCCGCTGGCGCGCTTGAATATCGTAAGCAAGATGGGCACGCCGCAAGCCGACATCGAGCTCGCCGAATTCAAGCAGCTTGCTGCAGGTCCCGTTGAGAGCTCGTTCCACTACCACCACGCTCGGCTGGTCGAAATGCTTTACGGCATTGAGAAGATCGAGCAGATTCTTTCGGATCCAAAGATTCTCGACACGCATGTTCGCGCCACCGCCGGCGTAAATCGCCTCGAGGGCGCAGGCCAGGCCGAAGCGCCGCGCGGCACACTCATGCACAACTACAAGGTCGACGAGAACGGCAAAATGCTGTGGGCCAACCTGGTGATTGCCACCGGCCAGAACAATAACGCAATGAATCGCGGCGTGCTGCAGGCGGCCAAGCATTATGTAAAAGACGGCAAGTTCACTGAGGGGTTGTTGAACCGAGTTGAAGCCGTGGTGCGCACCTTCGACCCGTGCCTAAGCTGCTCGACTCACGCATTTGGACAAATGCCGCTTGAGGTTTCGCTCGTTGATGCCGGTGGTCAAGTGGTAGACCAAGTGGTTCGAGGTTGAACCAATCACCCAAATTCGGAAGTAACATAAAAGGGGACGGGCTTTTGCTCGTCCCTATTTTTCAGGGAGACAACCATTGACTGTATATAGCAATTCGGCCCGCTGCCTGATTCTTGCCTGCGGCAATACGCAGCGCAGCGACGACGGCGTGGGACCGCGGCTGGCGGAGTGGGCCGAGGAACGATTTCAAACACATGACAATGTGCGCGTAGTGGCGCGCCAGCAGTGGACTCCCGAACTTGCCGAGGAGATTGCGGCAGCGGAGTCGGTTCTGTTCATCGACTCGTCGATTGAATCTGTGCCGGGACACGTCGGTCTGATCCCGGTCGAGCCCCGAGAAAACAACAACGGCTCCGCGACACACCACCTGGATGCGAATGCGCTTATGGGACTGGCGCGGGAACTCTACGGCTCACGCTCGACTCATTCCATGCTGCTCACCGTCGGCGCCGGTTCAACGGAACTCGGCGAATCCTTAAGCGATCCCGTTGAAGCCGCGTTGCCAAGAGCCCGAGGCGTATTGGAAAAAGTGGTGCTGCGCTTTCTTGAAAACTGAATCAGCCGCGCCGCTGCCGCACAAGCTCAGGCGAAAAGCAACGTGAGAGCAACCTGCCAATTAACTGATACGCGATCCAGAAAAGAACCAGCGCAGCGCAAACAAGGCCGATGAGCTGCCACCCTAACTGGTAGGCAACCTCGCGGAGGATGGTCATCTCGATGAAAGAAGACCATTCCTCGCGGATCTTGCCGTCGACAATGCGCCAGATCGTGATGCCCCGCACCTCGATCTTCGCGCCGGTCGCAGGCATCCAGCCCACGCGAGCGGTGTTAGTTCCGCGCGCAATCCACAACACTGAGACCAGACCAATCTCGGCAATCATGGGGCCGATAGCCATCTTGAGATCAGGGCATGCCTGCTTTTCAAAGCGCTGGGCAGCCTGATCTTTTGCCGGGCTAAAGTCTCTGTGCATTTCGTGATTAACGAAGTCTTTGGCGTAGATCTCGTCGGCAACCTGGAACTTGCCCTGGTTGAAGATCTCGTCAAAGACATGCCGCGCGACGGCTTTGTTTTGTTTTTGCTGCAAAAGCACAGTCTGAGAATGCAAGGGCGGCAAAGGCTTTGTTGCAGCCCATGCCGGCGCAGTGAACAGAAGAAAGAATGCCGCAACCCTTTTCATGGTCTTTCTCCTAATCGGCATAGGGGGAGCGGATAGCCGCTCTCCCCTGCCACACCACCGTATCCGTCTGAGCAACGCACCCTGTTGTAGGGCTTCGTTTGGTGGTGAACTTGATGTATTTGCGAAGCAGGAGCGGTGCGGAGGCGGCGCAGTCAGGCCGAAGCCGAGGCGTTGTTTGCGGAATTTGAAGCCAGTGGATTGCTGCGTGAGGCATTTT
>DATJSB010000234.1:0-5802 GCA_035504315.1 Occallatibacter sp. | reverse complement strand
TTCATGCCCCGCCCTTCCGGCTGGAGTATGCTGTTTCCACTAGACCGGACCAGGAAAATGCGTGAGGAATTCGAAGGCGTGCGAGGGTTCCGTTTTCTTGAGGAAAACGGAACTTGGCAGCATCGACTCGCGCTGGGCGATTTCCTGGTCCGGTGTATCCGCTACAAGGGAGAGCGGTCTCCATGGACCCAATGAGCCTTGCCATGAAGTATGGCTGGATACTCGTAGCTTTGATCCTCGTCATTCTTCTCCATAAGGTGCTTCTGCGGTATCTCTTCGGGACGGTAATCGTCTCAAAAGATCAGATCGGAATCGTCAACAAAAAGTGGGTGATCTTCGGTAGCCACCGCACCCTGCCTGACGGCGCCATCGTCGCGCTGAGCGGAGAAGCCGGCCTGCAGGCCGACACCCTGGCCCCGGGAATCCACTTCGGGCTGTGGGCGTGGCAGTACGCTGTATCGCTCGCGCCCTTCACCACCATCGACAAGAGCCAGATCGGCATCGTGGAAGCGCGCGACGGCAGGCCGCTTTCGAAAGGACGCGTGCTGGCCAAAGCCGTCGAGTGCAACTCGTTCCAGGACACGCGGCAGTTTCTTGCCAACGGCGGCGAGCGCGGCCCGCAGATCTCCGTGATTCCGCCCGGAACCTACCGCATCAACACCGCCATGTTTACCGTGCTGCCGGCCGAAGTACTCGAGATTCCCGACAACTCGGTGGGAATCGTCACCACCAAAGACGGAACCCCGCTGCCCACCGGCGAGATCGCCGGCAAAGAGACTCCCGGCCACAATCTCTTCCAGGATGGCGAAGTCTTCATCCGCAATGGCGGGTACAAGGGTTTGCAGGAGCAGGTGATCCTGGCTGGCCGGTACTTCATCAACCCGCGCTTTGCCACCGTTGAAATCAAGCCCATGACCGAGGTTCCCATCGCCAACGTAGGCGTAGTGATTGCGTATGTAGGCGAGGAAGGTGTCGACCAGAGCGGCGACGCATTCAAGCACGGCAACCTGGTAAAAAAGGGCCAGAAGGGCGTGTGGGTCGATCCGCTCGATCCCGGCAAGTACGCCATCAATCCCTACACCCACAAGGTTGAAGTTGTGCCCACGGCCAACATCGTATTGAACTGGGCTACGGGCAAATCTGAGGCGCACAAGCTCGACGAGCGGCTCTCCACCATCACCGTGCGCTCGTCTGACGGCTTCACCTTTAACCTCGACGTCAGCCAGATTATCCACGTGCCGCGCAACGACGCGCCCAAGGTGATTGCGCGCTTCGGCACCATGGCCAACCTGGTCACGCAGGTGCTCGAGCCCACCATCGGCAACTACTTCCGCAACGCGGCGCAAACCTCCGATGTGATCGAGTTCCTCAAGAAGCGCAGCGAGCGCCAGTCCGAGGCCAAGGTTGCAATTTCAGCGGCCCTGGTGGAGTACAACGTGAACGCCATCGACACGCTCATCGGCGACATTACTCCGCCCGACGCGCTGATGAAGACGCTCACCGACCGCAAGATCGCCGAGCAGGAACAGGTCACTTACAAGACGCAACAGCTTGCCGAAGAGACCCGCAAGGATCTCCAGCAGGCCAAGGCGATGGCCGATACCCAGGCCCGCGTGGTTGACGCGGAACGGAGCGTCTCGATCGCCGACTTTGCCGCCCAGGCCGTGGTGAAGCAGGCCAACGGCGAGGCGCAGTCCAAGACCATCAACGCCGACGCCGACGGCAGGGTAATCACCACCGTGGGCAACGCCGAAGCCGCAAAGACCCTGGCCGTGGGTACGGCCGAGGCCGACGTCATCAAGATGAAGATTGCGTCGATGGAATCGGGCAACTACGCGGCAGTGCAGATTGCGCAGGCTCTGGCCTCCAACCACATCAAGCTGGTTCCCGACATCCAGGCCGGCGGAGGCGGTGCCGACCAGGGCGGCCTGATCAACGTGCTGCTGGCAAGGATGCTGCAGAACGGCATGAGCGGCAACGGCACGAGCGGCAACGGAACAACGAGCCAGCCCGCCGACGAGCAGCACCAGTAATGCGCTGATTCGGTTGCGTGCGCACTTTTGGCGCCGGAGCCGGGTGCCCCATCCTTTTCACAGTTCCATCGTGAAAAGGGTGGGAAACCACAAACTTCAACCGGCATATTTCACGGGCCGCTGAGCGCCGCCTCCCGAATGTCTCTCACTTCGAGAACGCGCGTCTTGTAGCCGCGCCGCGCCACGTTCAGCATCGCCTGCCCGATCTGCCGCGTGGTCAAAAACTGGTTCGGCGCCACCACTCGAAGCACCGGAACCAGCGGCCCCAGCACCGTGTAAAGCGCGTTGTAGAGCGCCGTGCGCGAACGGATGCCGTCGAGCGGCTGAATTATGCCGGGGCGAAACATGTAGGCCTCGAGCGGCAGCCGCAGCAGTGCATTTTCAGTTCGTCCCTTCACGCGCGCCCACATCGCGCCTCCTTTTTCGCTCGAGTCCGTCCCCTGGCCTGAGACATACACAAACGTCATGCCGGGATTCACTCGCGCCAGCGTTTCACCCGCGGCGATCGTAAAGCCGTACGTCACGCGTTCGTAGTCTGTCTCCGTCATCCCCACCGACGAAACGCCCAGCGTGAAAAAGCACCCATCGTAGCCGCCCAGCCGATCCTCGATAGCGCTCAGATCGCTCAGGTCCTGATGCACAATCTCAGTGAGCTTGGGGTGGCTTTGACCGCTGC
The DNA here is from genome assembly GCA_035504315.1 of Occallatibacter sp. Taxonomy (GTDB): domain Bacteria; phylum Acidobacteriota; class Terriglobia; order Terriglobales; family Acidobacteriaceae; genus Telmatobacter. The sequence continues at coordinate 3,093 of DATJSB010000234.1, read as the reverse complement.
CCCTGCGGCCCACCGCGGCAACGGCCTCAACGTCATCGGCCAGCAGGCACTCCCGCAAAACTCCCTGGCCCACCATGCCCGTCGCGCCAAACACCATCACCTTCATTCCTGCTTCCTCCGCATTATCATCAGACCCGCGCATTACCAACAGAATAGATGGCGCCCGAACCATGCCTGATTCCCCATGCACCGCCAACCGCACCGCTGCAACGAGCAATTCTCATGCAATCCTGTTGCGGGCACTCCTATCGCCGGGCCTATGGTATCGTCGAATCTATCCCGATCGCGGCCCTTGGGAATCCTGATTTAATTCAACGTATTTCCGTCTCGCAGAGATCGGCTTTGTTTCACTTGTCGCTTTTTCCCGGCCTGCGCGGTGCACACGTGTCCAAACATTCAACTGGAACCCGCTTCCCATGTTTATACGAAAGCCGAAGGTGATGCGATGACTCCGCCCCTGAATCCAGGCGACAACAACCTGGTTCTGACCCTCGAAGAGATCGGCGAACTCGCCGAAGAGCAGGGCAAACCAGCCGAAGTGCTGATGAAGATCGTGGCGCTCATCGCCGCGCGCTTCCACACCGATGTCTGTTCGGCCTACCTGCTCGAGCCCGATCGTTCCAACCTGGTGCTCGCGGCCACGGTCGGTCTTCACCCCAGTTGCATCGGCACACTGCGCATGCCCATCAACGAAGGGCTGACAGGGTTGGTCGCCGAGCAGTTGCTTCCAGTGTGGGTCGCCGACGGCCGCAATCATCCCCGCTACAAATACTTCGAGAAGTCAGGCGAAGCGGAGTACAAGTCGTTCCTCGGCGTGCCCCTCATCGACCGCGGCATTCTGCAGGGCGTGCTGGTCGTCCAAACCAAGCTGGAGCGGGATTTTAGCGTAGACGAAATCAGAATGCTCGTCGAAGCTGCCGCACAGGTCGCGCCCATTGTCAGCGAAGCGCGCACCCTCGACCGCTTCATCGCCCCCGCGCAGGAGAAGCTGTGGGAACTGGCGCGCAACGTGTGGTGGTGCTGGGACAACGATTGCTCCAGCCTCTTCCGCGATCTCAACCCCACCCGCTGGCGGCAACTGAATCAGAACCCCATCTCACTGCTCAACGAGATGCCGCTGGGCGAAATCGAGCGCCGCGCCAGCGAGCTGGTGCTCCACAGCCGCATCAACTACGTCTATCGCCGCCAGCAGGAGTACCTCAGCGCCGATCGCACCTGGGGAGCCAATCACGCCGGGGTCCTGCGCACCCGTCCTGTCGCCTACTTCTCCGCCGAGTTCGGACTTCATGAGTCGCTGCCCATCTACTCCGGCGGCCTCGGCGTGCTGGCCGGCGACCACATCAAAAGCGCATCCGATCTCGGAATTCCCCTCATCGGCATCGGTCTCTTCTACACCCAGGGCTACTTCCTGCAGCGGCTCGACGCAACCGGCTGGCAGCGCGAAGAGTATTTCGAGACCGACATCAACCAGCTGGCCATGCAGCCGGCCATCGGTGAAAACGGTGAGCCGGTCACCATCGAGGTTGCCACCCGCGGCACGCCCATCCGCGCCAAGGTATGGCGTGTCAAGGTGGGCCGCTGCGACCTGCTGTTGCTCGACTCCAACGTTGAGGGCAACGCGCCCGAGGATCGCGAAACAACTTCGCGGCTCTACGGCGGCGACAAGCGCACCCGCATCCGGCAGGAGCTCCTCCTTGGCGTGGGCGGATTCCGCGCACTCAAAGCCATGGGCATCACTCCCGGCGTGCTGCACCTCAACGAGGGCCACAGCGGCTTCGCGGTCTTCGAGGCCATCCGCTCCCGCATGGAAGAGGAGGGCCTGGACTTCTACGCGGCCGCCAGCCAGATTCCCCGCGAAGTGATCTTCACCACCCACACGCCTGTGCCGGCAGGGCACGACCGCTTCAGCGCCGACCTGATCGAGGAACACCTCGGACCGCTGCGCGAGGAGCTGGGCATCACCCACGAAAACCTCATGGGCTTTGGCCGCGAGCAGCCCACCGATTACGGCGAGCCCTTCTGCATGACCGTCCTGGGGCTCAAGCTGGCCAGGCGCGTCAACGCGGTGTCGTCGCTGCACGGCGAAGTGTCGCGGGCCATGTGGAGGGGGCTCTATCCCGGCCGCCCCGAAGACGCGGTGCCCATCGGCCACGTCACCAACGGCGTGCACGTTCCCTCCTGGCTTGCGCCGCAGATGGCCAAGCTCTACGACCGTCACCTCGGCGTCAACTGGCACCGGCAGAGCGGCGCCGACCACACCTGGTCTGCAATTGAACAAGTCGACGACGGCGAGCTGTGGGAGACGCACCTCAGCCTCAAAGCGCAGTTGCTCGAGTTTGCGCGCCGCCGCGCCCGCGAACAGGCCGAGCGCCGCAATGAGCCCGCCGAATCGCTCAAGCGTCTCGACAAGGTGCTCTCGCCCGACGCCCTCACCATCGGCTTTGCCCGCCGCTTTGCCACCTACAAGCGCGCAAACCTCTTGCTGAAGGATATGGAGCAGCTTGCATCCATGGTGAACGACGCCAAGCGCCCCATTCAGTTTGTCTTTGCCGGCAAGGCCCATCCCCACGACGAGCCCGGCAAGCGCATACTCCAGCAGATCGCGCAGATGATGCGCAATTCCCAATTCGGCGACAAGTTCGTCTTCATTGAGGACTACGACATCAACGTGGGCCGTTACCTGGTCCAGGGCGTCGATGTCTGGCTCAACAATCCGCGCCGTCCATTGGAAGCATCGGGCACCAGCGGTCAGAAAGTGGTGCTTAACGGCGGCCTCAATCTTTCCGTTCTCGACGGATGGTGGGCCGAGGCCTACGACGGCCTCAATGGATTCGCCATCGGCCGCGGCCGCACCCACTCCAACATGGATGTGCACGACAGCCGCGACTCTGACGATCTCTACCGCGTGCTGCTCGACGAGGTCGTCCCGCTCTACTACGAGCGCGACCGCGACGGCCTGCCGCGCGGCTGGATCAAGCGCATGAAGCGCACCATCCGCACCCTCGGCTGGCGCTTCAACGCCGACCGCATGGTCATGGACTACACCACCAGGTGCTACATCCCCGCCGCCGGCGGCACCTCGAGCGAGATCCG
>DATJSB010000233.1:0-5893 GCA_035504315.1 Occallatibacter sp. | reverse complement strand
CACGCACAAGGGCGCACAGGTTTTCGACGAAACCGCCGACGTAGCGCCGGGCAAGCCATTCACGCGCACGACCGATGTCCCTTTCGAGGATCCCGCCGCATTTCATCTGAGGGTATTCGGCGAAGATGGCCGCGAGCTGATCGGGTATCAGCCGGAAGCTCCGGCCGAACACGAACCGCCCGTCCCGGCCACCGAACCACCGCCACCGGCACAGATTGAAAGCATTGAGGAACTTTATCTCACCGGGTTGCACCTCGAGCAATATCGTCACGCTACTCGCTCGCCCGAAGTGTATTGGCGGGAGGGTCTGCGTCGCGACGAGGGCGATGCGCGCCTGAACAACGCGATGGGGCTTAGTCTTTTCCGCAAGGGATTGTTTGCCGAAGCGGAGCAGCATTTCGAGCGTGCGGTTCGCCGCCTCTCGTTCCGGAATCCGAATCCTTATGACGGCGAGCCGTTCTACAATCTGGGCCTTGCGCGGCTCTATCAAGGCAAGGTGGACGCGGCATACGACGCATTCCACAAGGCAGTATGGAGTTACGCCTGGCAAAGCGCCGGCTATTTCAAGCTTGCGGCCATCAGCGTCCGACGCGGAAATCTGCCTCTCGCGCTTGAGCAGGTGGAGCGCAGCCTTTCGACCAACGTGGACAATCTGGCTGCACTTGCCTTGAAAAGCGCCTTACTGCGTCGGATGGGCGACTTGGCCGAAGCACGATCCGTCGTTGCGGAGACGCTCGCACGCGATCCGCTCTGCTTCCGCACGTTGGCAGAGCGATTTCTCCTGAGCCGCAGTGGCGACGATCTCCACGCCTTCGTTACTGCGCTCGAGGGCGACGTACAAACGCTTCTCGATATTACATTCGAGCTTGCCTGGTGCGGCCTGAGCGAAGACGCACTCCTGCTTCTCGAACGTGTTCGCGAGACGGCCCATTTCGACCACCCCATGATCGGCTACACGCTGGCGTGGCTGGCTGCCGGGCTCGATCGCCAAGTAGACGCAGCTCAGTTTATCGCCGATGCCGAAGCCGCATCGCCTCTCTATTGTTTCCCTGCTCGTCTTGAAGAGATGATCGTGCTCGAAGACGCAATTGCGCGCCGTTCTGAGTCGGCCCGCGCGCACTACTACCTCGGCAACCTTTATTACGACAAGCGGCGGTACGAGGACGCGATTTGCTGCTGGCGCACGTCGGTCGCGCTCGACCCAGACTATTCGGTCTCATGGCGCAATCTTGGACTGGCCGAGTTTAACATCCTGCACGATCCGGCGGCCGCCGATCACATGTATGCGCGGGCCTGCGCCGCCGATCCGCGGGATGCGCGACTTTTGTATGAGTGGGACCAGTTGAAGAAAAGGGCCAGCCTAGCCACGCCGCAAGAGCGCCTATACTTTCTCGAGCAGCACCCCTCGCTGGTCGATCTTCGCGACGATCTCACCGTCGAATTGGTCACACTGCTCAACCAGGTCTGCCGGCATGTGGAAGCTCTCAACGAACTTTCGGCGCGCCGCTTCAGCCCGTGGGAAGGTGGTGAAGGCCTCGTGTCCGCGCAGTACGTGCACGCGCACAAGGCTCTCGGCCGCGCGGCTTTCGCTGCCGCTGATCCTGCGGAAGCGCTACGTCACTTCGATGCGGCCCGCCGCTACCCAAAAAATCTTGGCGAAGGCAAGCACCTGCTCACCCTTGAGCGCGATCTCGACTATTTCTCGGGCCTTGCCGCCGCGCAACTCGGAGACAAGGCGCTGGCGCAACAATGCTTCAAAGCCGCCGCGGCGCCACTTACTCAAGTCGGCTATCATTCGTTCTTCAGAGGACTCGCGTTGCGGGCGCTGGGCAGGGGCGACGATGCGAGCATGATCTTCAGTGAACTGCTGGAGTTCGCGAAGACCCAGATGCAATCGGAAGTTAAGATCGATTATTTCGCCACGTCGCTGCCAAATTTTCTGATCTTCGAAGATGACCTCGTCAAACGACATAGCATCGACTGCGCCTTCCTCAGCGCTCTTGCGCATTACGGGCTCGGTCAAATTGAATCCGCAGTCGAGGAGCTTGAGCAAGTTGTCGCCGATGATCCGAACCACCTCGCGGCTCTCGAAATCGCGCACTGGATCAAGTCCGGGACGGCTTTGGCCCTCGCAACAGTGGAAGCCGAATCCCTGCGATGACCGCGCCCGTTCCCATCTCCGCTACGACAACTCCACACGGTGATGCTTCGCTGCGCTCGGTAAATCTCTGGACCGCCGCCTTCTCCGGCGCATTGGGCGGCTTGCTCTTCGGCTACGATTGGGTTGTCATAGGCGGCGCCAAGCCCTTTTACGAAATCTATTTCCACCTCACCTCGCCCCGGCTCCAAGGCTGGGCAATGAGCTGTGCGCTCATCGGCTGCCTGGCGGGCGCGGTTGCTGCCGGCCGCCTCAGCGACCGCTTCGGCCGAAGACGCCTGCTCATGTTATCCGGTCTCATCTTCGCGGCATCGTCGCTGGGGACCGCCCTGGTTGCGCACTTCGTCGTCTTCGTCCTCTGGCGAATTCTAGGGGGCTTTGCAATCGGACTCGCTTCCGGAGTTTGCCCGATGTACATCGCGGAAATTTCGCCAGCGCACCTGCGTGGCCGCCTGGTATCGCTCAACCAGCTCGCCATCGTCATCGGCATCCTGCTCGCACAAGTGGTCAACTGGCTCATCGCACGCCCCGTACCTACTGGCGCTACCCCCGCCGAAATCCTCGCGTCCTGGAACGGCCAATCGGGCTGGCGCTGGATGTTCGGTGTGACCGCGGTGCCGTCGGCGCTCTTTATTATCGCGACATTTCTGGTTCCCGAAAGCCCGCGCTGGCTGGCCGGCAAGGGCCGCCACGAGGAGGCGCACGATGTGCTGGCGCGCCTAGGCGGCGACTCCTATGCAAGCCAGGTTATGGACGATTTCCTCAAGGCGAGCGGTGAGCAGAACAGCGTCTCACTGTGGCGCGAACTGGCGCGCCCTGGTGTTGCCCGCGCGCTGGTACTCGGGCTGGTGCTCGCCGTGCTGCAGCAGTGGTGCGGCATCAACGTCATTTTCAATTACGCGCAGGAAATCTTCGCCGCGGCCGGCTACCAGATCTCCGGCATTCTCTTCAACATTGTCATTACCGGCGCCGTCAACGTACTTTGCACCCTGCTTGCGCTTGCCGCCATCGACCGCTTTGGCCGGCGCATTCTGCTGATCGTCGGCACCGCCGGTCTTGCGGCAATTTATATTGTCCTCGGCATTTTTTATCGTCTCCATTTTCATGGAATCCCCATGCTGGCTCTGGTCCTCGCGGCCATTGCCTGTTATGCCATGTCGCTTGCGCCGGTCACCTGGGTCGTGATCTCAGAAATCTTTCCCAACCGCATCCGCGCGGGCGCCGTATCCATAGCCGTAACCGCGCTTTGGATCGCATGTTTTGAGCTCACTTATACGTTTCCGTTATTGAATGCTGCCTTGAGCACAGCGGGCGTCTTCTTTCTTTATGCCTCAATTTGCGTCGCCGGATTGGTGTATCTCTTCCTGCGCCTGCCTGAGACTCGCAACCGCACGCTCGAGGAAATTGAAACCAGCCTTCGAGGCACCGAGCAATAGGGGGAGCCATGCACGCACGATCGACCGCTTCGAAGTGCTGCCTCATCGACTTGCTGAGAAATCCGCTTGCTTATCTAGTGGCGGTTTTTTGCTTCTGCGGCCACGGTCTCGCGCAGCAGGTCGAGATCATACTCGACGCGAATGCAACCGGCCGTCACTTCGACGGTCTGGGCGCCGTCAGCGCCGGAGCCTCATCGCGCCTGCTTTATGACTATCCCGAACCCCAGCGCAGCCAGGTGCTTGACTACCTGTTCAAGCCTGGCTACGGCGCGGCACTGGAGCGGCTCAAGGTTGAGGTGGGCGCAGACGTGAACTCCACCGACGGCTCCGAGCCCAGCTTCATGCGCTCGCCGACGGATCACGATTCGACGCGCGGGTATGAATGGTGGCTGATGACTGAGGCCCACAAGCGCAATCCCAATATCATTCTGGAAATTCTTCCATGGGGTGGGCCGGCGTGGGTCGATGCTGCGCGTGGCGCAAAGCCCACGCTATACACACCGCAGATGGCCGCGTACGTCGCGGACTTTATCAAGACAGCCAAGCACGACTACGGCCTCGACATCCGCTACACCGGCTTATGGAACGAGACGGTGTACGACCTTGCCTACATCCGGGAACTGCACCGTCAGCTGGCCGAAGACCATCTCGCGACCAAGATCGTCTGCTGCGATGAGTACCTGGGGGAAGGCACCGGACAATGGGCTATCGCCGACGTTATGCTCAAAGATCCGGAGATCGCTCAGGACATTGCGGCGATCGGCGCACACTATCCCAAAGCAGACGGGAAAATCACCACCACCGATGCTGCACGGCGCACCGGCAAGCCTCTCTGGTCAACCGAAGACCAGCCGAACGGCGGCAGCGGGCCTTTTGTGAGCCGCGACTGGGCGGTTGGCGGCCGCATCCTTGCTCATCTTTACAACGAGAACTACCTCGATGGCTCGCTTACCGCGACTGAGATATGGAGCCCGGTGACCTCCTACTACGACATTCTCGCTGCGCCCAACTCCGGTCTCATGTACGCAAATACTCCCTGGTCCGGTTACTACGACGTGCAGGGCGCCATCTGGGCAACGGCGCACACCACTCAGTTCGCACAGCCCGGATGGCAGTACATCGACTCCGCGTCCGGCACTCTTCCCGTCGGAGGAACCTACGTATCTCTGCGCTCTCCTGAAAAGAGAAACTGGAGCGTGGTGCTCGAAACTATTGCCGCGCATCAACCGCAGCAAGTCTCCTTCCGAGTTTCAGGCGGGCTCGCCGCAACCGAAGTCCATATATGGGAGACGAACGACAGTCGGACATTCGAGCACGTGGCCGATGTTGCGCCCGTGAATGGCGCATTCGCGTTCACCTTTGAGCCGGACTCACTTTATTCGCTCACCACCACCACCGGGCAGGGCAAAGGTACTGCGCAGCCGCCGCCGGCTGCACCATTTCCATTCCCATACGCCGATAACTTTGAAAACACGCCGCTGGGGCGTGCGCCGCGCTATCTTGCCGATCAGGACGGAGCTTTTGAGGTGCACCCGTGCGTGGGCCGCGTGGGCCGCTGTCTCGAGCAGGTCATCACTACGTCTCCAATTCTGTGGGGCCCCTTGCCCGATCCCTTCACGCTCGCCGGCGATGCGGACTGGACCGACTACTCCGTATCGGCCGACGTGCGCTTTCTCTCTGCGTCCTCGGCAACGATAATGGGCAGGATCGACTCCGCCGACTGGGTTCCGGACGCGCGTGCACACTGGCCCAGCGGATACGTGCTGCGCGTCAATCCAACCGGTGCCTGGGATCTGCTATCGACCGTGTACAACAAGCCCGTCGTCACGCTCGCCTCAGGCAACCTCAATCTCGATCGCGCAAAATGGCATCGTCTTACTTTGCGCTTTCAGGAAAAACACACCGTGGCTCTGTTCGATACAACGCAAATCGCCGCCGTCGAAGACACAACGCACACGCATGGCATGTTTGCCCTGGGTACGGAGTGGGGGCGCGCGCAGTTCGACAATCTGAAAGTTGCGGCAGTTCGCTGAACTGCCGTCGGCGCGGTGCTCTCGGAACGCGCGCCAGCCGTAAAGCCGAGTGTCGTTCCTCTACAATGATTGAACGATCAGTATCGACGATGAAAGAGGAAAGCCCCAGCCCCGCCGGTGTTAAGGAGATTGCGAGGCTCCTGGGCGTTTCCATTGGGACGGTTGACCGCGCTCTGCATGCGAGACCCGGGATCAGTGCGAAGACCCGTGCAAGAGTCCTGAACAAGGCCGAGGAACTGAATTACCGACCCAATGTAGCTGCCCGT
>DATJSB010000232.1:0-10053 GCA_035504315.1 Occallatibacter sp. | reverse complement strand
GGTTCATGCGCCAGGGCGCCTCAGAGATTTCGCTCACCGTCACTGAGGCCAACCAGGAGGCGATCGATCTCTACGTGGCCGAGGGCTACACCCTCGCGCACAGCTTCGATGCCGCGGTGTGGGAGCGGTCGCGGCAAGGGTAGAGAGTGTGCTGGAAATGGATCTGGCCGAGAAAATTGAGCGTGCGTTTGCCCACCGGCAAATCCCCCTGGCAGTTATTGAAGACACAGTTGTTTTGCTTCAAGAAACTGCCTTGAACGAACAGACTTCTGCCTGACGCCGTGCGCCGGCCCGCTTTGGACTTCGGCCTCTTCGCTCTCTCTTTTCATGTGATCGAGTCGAACAATTGCCCCATCCTCCGCGTATGTAAGTGAGGACAGCGGGTTCTTATCCCCGGCCAGACTCATTTCTCCTTTCGAAGGCGGCAGAGATCATGGGCGATTTTCGCGACGACTTCAAATACTCCCTCCGCATGTTGGTCGCGAGCCCCGCCTTCACGGTGACCGCGATTGCAGCCCTGGCGCTGGGCATCGGCGCCAACACCGCTATCTTTACCGTGGTCGATACGGTCCTGCTCAAGCCGCTCACCTACCCCGATCCCGACCGCATCGTTCGCTTCCTCAATATCTATCCCGGCGGCGAGGGCAACTCCGGTTCGCCGGAGAACTTCAACACATGGAGAGCGCAGATCAACGTCTTTCAGGATGTGGCCGCGTACGACTTCGGCGGTCCGGGCTTTAATCTCACCGGCGACGTGCCCGAGCAGGTGCACGGCATCCATGTCTCCGAGGCGTACTTCCGCCTGTTTGGCGCGCCCGTGCTGCTGGGCCGCACCTTCACGCCGCAGGAGGACAGCCCTGACGGCGGTCATGTGGTGGTGCTCAGTTACGGGTTCTGGCAGCGTAAATTCGGCGGCAATCCCAAGATCGTGGGGAGCGCCATTTCGCTCAGCAACGAGTCGTATGCGGTTGTCGGTGTAGTGGGCAAGTCTTTCGCTACCGATCCCCCGGCCGACCTCTGGGTGCCCTTCCAGATCGATCCCAACAGCACCAACCTCGGCCACTACTTCTTCGTCGCCGGCCGCCTCAAGCCCGGGGTCACGCTCGCTCAGGCCAATGCCGCGCTTAAGGTGACGGCCGATCAATACCGCCGCGCGCATCCCGAAGATCACATGGACCCGAAAGACAGCTTTGGAGTGCAGCCCCTGCGCGACTCGATTGTTGCCGGCGCGCGCAAATCGCTGTTTGTACTGCTCGGAGCCGTCAGCTTCGTTCTGCTCATCGCCTGCGCTAACGTCGCCAATCTGCTGCTGGTGCGGGCCGCGGGCCGCAAGCGCGAATTTGCCATCCGGGCCGCCATGGGCGCCAGCCGCCCGCGCATGATGCGCCAACTGCTTACTGAAAGTGTCGTGCTCGCCTTTTCGGGCGGCATTCTCGGCCTGGCGCTCGGCTACGTGGGTGTGCGTGCGCTGCTGTCGGTAAGCCCCGCCGATCTTCCCCGCATCGGCGAGCACGGAGGCGCGGTGAGCATCGACTGGCGCGTACTCGGCTTCACGCTCGGCGTTTCGTTGCTCACCGGCGTGCTGTTCGGACTCTTCCCTGCCATCGGCGCCTCGCGTCCCGACCTGAACGCAACGCTCAAAGAAGGCAGCAACCGGTCGGGCACGGGATTTCGCCAGGGACGGGCTCGCTCAGTGCTGGTGATCAGCGAAGTTTCGCTGGCGCTGGTGCTGCTCGCCGGCGCGGCGCTCCTCATCCGCACTTACATTGCTTTGCGCAACGTCAGTCCCGGCTTCGATGCCAACAACGTGCTCACGCTCGAAATGTCGTTGACCGGCGACCGCTTTATGAAGACCGCCGGCGTGGCCCAGGTTGCGCACGATGCCCGCGAGCGTCTCAACGCCATCCCCGGCGTCGAGGAATCGTCGTTCTCCTGCTGTCTGCCGCTCGACGTCGGCTACGGCCTGCCCTTCAACATCGTTGGCCGCGCCACCGACAAAAGTCCGTGGACCGGCGACACCAATTGGATGAGCGCGTCCCCCGGCTATCTTTCCGTCTTCAAAATTCCCATTCTGCGCGGCCGCGACTTTACCGAGCTTGACGACGCCTCATCACCCGCTGTCGTCATCATCAACGAGACTCTCGCCAAAAAGTACTGGCCGAAGCAGAACCCCGTCGGCCAGCAGGTCCTCATCGGCAAGGGCGTGGGTCCGCAGTTCACCGAGGGTCCGCGCACCGTTATCGGCGTCATGGCCGATGTCCACGACGCCGGGCTCAACAACGATCCCTTCGAGCTCATGATGGTTCCCACGGCGCAGGTCACTGACGGCGTGACCGCGTTGAACGCCGGCATTCAACCCATGATCTGGTTGGTGCGCACCCACGGCGACCCGCACCAGTACATCGCCGCAATTACCAAGCAGCTTCGCCTGGCGAGCGGGGGCTTTCCTGTGGCGCATGTGCGGCCCATGACGGAGATCGTAGTGGAGTCGACCGCGCGCCAGGACTTTAACATGCTGCTGCTTACCATTTTCGGAGCTACGGCGCTGATTCTGGCGGCCATCGGCATTTATGGATTGATGGCATATTCGGTGCAACAGCGCACCCAGGAGATGGGCATCCGCATGGCGCTGGGCGCCGATCGCGGGCGTATCCGCGACCTTGTGGTTTGGCAAGGAATGCGGCTGGCGATCGCAGGCGTCGTCCTGGGCATCGCTGCGGCCTTCGGTCTCACGCGCTTGCTGGCGAGCTTTCTCTTTGGCGTCAAGGCGTGGGACCCGCTGGTGTTTGTCACCGTGCCTTTGATACTGAGCGCGGTGGCGCTGCTGGCGGTCTGGTTTCCGGCAACGCGCGCCTCGCGCCTCGATCCGCAGCAGGCGCTGCGCATCGAGTGATGGCGGATGCCGAGTGCCCGCTGCTGACCACCCGGCGAGAGGCAGTCGGACAGGATTCAGAGATAGATCAACTGCGCAGCGGCGGGGCGGGGCTGCCGGGAGCGGGCGTGCGCGGCGCCATGGGCAGCGTGGGAATGCGAACCCCGGTGGCGGCGAAAATAGCGTTGGCTACGGCGGGTGCGAGAGCCACAATCCCGGTTTCGCCGGCTCCGGCCGAGGGCAGATCCTTGCGGTCGATCAGCACCACCTCAATTTGCGGCACGTCGCTGAAGCGGGGCACGCGATACTGCGCGAAGCGGGGATTGAGGACGCGCCCATCGGCGAAAAGGATCTGCTCAAAGAGCGCGCCGCCGATGCCCTGAACAATGGCGCCCGCGATCTGGTTGCGCAGGCCGTCAGGGTTGACGATGGCGCCGCACTCCCACGCCTGGACAACGCGGACGATGCGAAAACTGTGGGCAGCGGGATCGATGGCGACCTCGGCGCAGGCGGCGGTGTAGCCGCCCTTGTCTGTGCCGCCGGCGATGCCCCATCCGCGCACAGGCGTGGACTTCTCGCGGCCCCAGCCGAAGCCCTCGGCCGCGGCTTGAAAGACGGCGCGAAGACGGGCATCGGTGAGATTTTTGAGGCGGAAGTCGAGGGGATCGAGGCCAGCAGCGTGAGCCAGCGCGTCCATGTGCGACTCGCGCGCGAATACGTTAGCCGCGGCGGCCAACGAGCGGTACGAACCCTGGCGCAGCGGCGAGCTCGCGGGGTGGTAGTGGACAAGCTGGGCGGCAACGACGTAGGGCGTGCCAATGGCGGCCGAGCCGGAGTTGTAATTGTGATGCTCCCAGGCGGCCAGCGTGCCGTCATGCTGCGCTGCGGCGCGAATCTCAATCACGCCGGCGGGGCGGAAGTACGCCCAGGTGAACTCCTCGCTGCGGGACCAGACGATTTTGACGGGCTTACCGGCAGCGCGGGCCAGGCGCGCGGCCTCCATGGCCGCTTCGCCGGTGTGCTTGCCGCCGTATCCGCTGCCCATGTCGGGCTGAATGACGTGGACCTGATCGGCGGTGAGATGAAAGGCCTGGGTGAGTTCGTCGCGGACGCCGAAGGGACGCTGGGTTCCGGTCCAGACGGTCAGGTTCGAGCCGTTCCATTCGGCCACGGCGGCGCGCGGCTCAAGCGGCGCGTGGGCAATGTACTGCACGGTGTATTGCTGATCGACATGGATTGGCGCGGCGGCCAGAGCTTGCTCGACGGAGCCGGAAGTAGACTGCGGGCCGTCGCCGGGGTCGGAGCTGTCTTTGAGGATCCGAAACAGCTCGCGGTTGGAGGGCTGCGCGGGAACGTTCCACTGCGCGCGCAGTAACGAGATTGCGCGCTCAGCGGTAAATGCATCGGGAGCGACCACGCCTACGAAGTCACCATCTCGAACAAGCTGGACGCCGCGGAGTTTTTCCGCCGCGCTCGAGTCGAGCGAGACCAGCGTGGCGTTGTAGCCGGTGGGGCGCAGCACCGCGCCGAAGAGCATGTTTTCGCGAATGATGTCGGATGGATATTGATGGCGGCCGGTAACGAAGTCGCGTCCATCGGCCTTGGGAATCGATGTTCCGGGAATCTTCCAGTCGGCGGCGGGAGTGAGAGGGGGATCGGAGACGACCTGGACCAGGTCCTGCCCGCCGGTGAGCTCGCCGTAGGTGAAGGAGCGGGAGGTGCGCGGGTCAGTCACCTTGCCGGCTTCGGCGATGAGCGAAGCGGCATCGAGCTTCCACCGGGTCGCGGCGGTTTCAATCAGCATCTGGCGGGCAGCGGTGGCCATGTTGCGAAGCTGTGGCCCCATGGTGGGAGTACTGCGGCTGCCAAAGGTACCCATGTCGTAGGGAGTGAGGGCGGTGTCGCCCATGACCATGGTGATGGAGTCAAAAGGAACCCGCAGTTCCTCGGCGACCTGCTGGGCGAGCGAGGTGCGGATGTTCTGGCCCACTTCAACCTTGCCGGTGAAGACGCGGACCCGGCTCTCGGCATCGATATGGAGCCAGGCAGCGATATCGCGGGGCAGGGGATGTCCGCCGAAATTGCGGCCGGACTCCTGCGCGACAGCAGGCGGGTGAGCGAGGCACACCAGCAGGCCGCCGCCGAAGAAGCGAAGAAAGTCGCGGCGGTCGAGCGGCAGGGCAAGCAGTCGCCAGCGCTCTTCCTGGAAGGGTTCGAGATTGGGATCGACTTGAGGGAGGTGACCGGCGCGGCTGCTCATGAGTTCGCTCCCTTCGCCGCGCGGCGGATGGCGGCCACAATGCGCGGATAAGTTCCGCAGCGGCAGACGTTGCCGTTCATCGCGGCCACAATCTGCTGGTCGGTGGGATGCGGCGTCTGGCGCAGCAGCGAGACGGCGCTGACAATCATGCCGGAGGTGCAATAGCCGCACTGGAATGCGCCCTCGTCAAGAAAGGCCTGCTGAACGGGGGTTAGGCGGCCGTTCTGTTCCAGGCCCTCGATGGTGACGATTTGGGCGCTGCCGACGCCGCCCACAGGCATCAGGCAGGAGCGCGCCGCGGCGCCGTTGAGCAGGACGGTGCAGGCGCCGCACTGGCCTTCGCCGCAGCCGTAATGGGTTCCGGTAAGCTTGAGATGGTTGCGCAGGACCGAGAGCAATGACTCTTCAGGCGCGACGGTCACGCTGAGGTGAGACCCGTTGATATTCAGCGCAAACTCGCCCATGAGCAGGCTCCGCGCCGGATGAGGACCGGCGAGCGAGTACGGATCAGAATAGCGCAGATGGGCCAAGCCGCGCAGGACCAGCCGTCAAGGGCTAAGCTGGTTTTGAGGCTCGATTGCCGAGGATTGAATTGAAGTGAACCGAGGCGCCATCACGATCTCTCCCGGACCGCGCATGCGGGCCGCGCTCATTCTGGCCATTCTCGCGGACATCGTGCAGATTGTCGTCTTTCCTCTCTTCGTCGAGGGAGGTGCGTCTCCGGCCGACGACATCCTCGATCTGGCCGTCGCCGGTGTGTTGAGCTACCTTCTTGGCTGGCACTGGGAGTTCCTGCCATCGTTTGCTGCCAAGCTGATACCGGGAGTGGATTTCGTCCCTCTCTGGACGCTGGCTGTGGCCAATGTCTACAGGAAATCAAAACAGCTCATGGTCAACGAGAAAGGACATTTGAACGAGCACCGAACGGGGAAACACCCGGGAAATGCGTGATTCGAGACCTCACCCTGCTTGTTTCACCCAGCGCAATCTCTGGGTGCCCCATGTACCGATTCTGGGACATGGGAGACCACAAATCTTCACTCAGGCTATCTCAGACCAGCCACGAATCCCAGGCACCCATCTGGGGATCCTCCGGGTACGAAGTTTTTGTTCTTGCGACTTGGGGATGTTTTCGTCGAGGTTACCGCGCGATGAAGTACATCACCCAGCTCAGCACGATCGCCGAGCCCACGAACAGGGTGAAGCAGTAGAGCCCGTACCGAAGCATGCGCCTGGGCGTATCGCGCATGGTGATGCCGAAGACCGTGGAGGCGAAGATCGCCACCAGCAGCAGCGCGGTAAAGTGGGAGGGCCGGATCACGACTGCTTCCTCCCGGTGCGCAGATTGTGCGCGTCGATTGCGGCAATCACGTTGAGAAGGCCGGCAAACTCAATGAACTTGGTGCCGTAGTCGGCCACGGTGAACTGCACCGGATCGCCGCCCAGTCCCATCATGCGGCCGACAAAATACAGCAGGCCGTTGCCCAGGTCGCCGGCCAGTCCAAGCAGAGCCAGAATGTCCTGCGCGCTCGAGTAGAGCTTGCCGTCCATCGCCAGTCCCAGGACATACAGCGCGATGATGGAGACGGCCAGCAGCGTGCCGCGCCCCCACTTGCGCAACAGAAAATGACCCGCCCCCGGCACCAGCCATCCGGCAATGAGGGGAAGATAAACGAAGCCCTGATTGGTGTTTTTTGCCGCGCCCGCGGCCTTGTTCGCAGCCGTTCCCATTCCTTTTTGACTATACAGCACCGGTCCGGGTTAATTTGGCCGGAGCAGCCTTTGCTTCATTCATAACGCAGAGCTTCAATCGGGTCGAGGGTTGACGCCTTCCACGCCGGATATATGCCGAACACCAGGCCGACGCAACAGGACACAGCGAAAGCCACAATCACCCATACGATCGACAGCGTGGCGTGCAGGAACGAAACCGCATAATGCAGGATCAGGGTGAGCAGCGACCCGAATAGAATCCCCAGCAACCCGCCCACCATGCACAGGGTCACCGCCTCGATGGTGAACTGCAGCAGGATATCGCGGCGCGTGGCGCCGATGGCCTTGCGCACTCCGATTTCGCGCGTCCGCTCGGTCACGCTCACCAGCATGATGTTCATTACGCCCACTCCGCCCACCATCAAGCCGATGCTCGACACCGCGATCATGAAGATGAACAGCGTTCCCGTGAGCTGATTCCACAGCCGGGTCAGCGATTCGGGGCTGAAGATGGCAAAATTATCGTCCTGGTCGGCGCGCAGCTTGCGGCGCACGCGCAGCAGCTCGCGCACCTCTTCGGTAACGATGTCTTTGTTTTTCGCGTCGTCGTAGTTGACAACGATCCAGTAGTCGAGAATCTCGGGGTGAATCTTGTGAAACGTGGTGAGCGGGAAATAAGCCGAGTTGTCCTGGGTGTTGCGTCCGCTCCCAAAGGGCTGCGGCTGCTTGTCGAGCACGCCGATCACCGTAAAGACATCGCCCTCGCACTCCACGTCCTTCCCGATCGGATCCTCTCCCGGAAAAAGGTCTTCGGCGGCATCGTGGCCCAGGACTGTGATATCGGCCGCGCGTTCCTCATCCCCGTCGGTCCAGAGCCGTCCTTCAAGCAGCGGAACATCGGCGGT
Organism: Occallatibacter sp.; assembly: GCA_035504315.1. Taxonomy (GTDB): domain Bacteria; phylum Acidobacteriota; class Terriglobia; order Terriglobales; family Acidobacteriaceae; genus Telmatobacter. The sequence goes on along the minus strand of DATJSB010000232.1, from coordinate 2,303 downwards.
CTTGGTTACGTCGGGGGTCACGCCGTTGAGAATCGTGTTTTCAATCTTGTGCGTCCCGTGCTTCATCGAATCGGCGCCCAGGCCGGTCTGAAAGTTCTGGTAGGTAAGCTCGGGATCGACGGCCACCACGTGGGGCAGCGCCCGCATCGCCACGCCGTCTTCGTAGGTGAGCTTCTTCCGGTTCAGCTCCTCGGTCGTGGGGCGATGTCCGAACGGCTCGAACTGAAAGATCCACAGATCGTTTGTGCCCAGCGTGCTCACAAAGTTGCTGATGTTGGTATTAAGTCCGTTGATCGCGGAGGAGATGAGGATGACGGTGGCGATGCCGATGGTGATGCCCAGAATGGTGAGCCCGGAGCGCAGCTTATTCTTGCGCAGGGTGTCGAGGGCAAGTTTGAAGGCCTCGCGCGAGTGGCTGAGTTTCATGATCTACAACTCCGCCCGCAGCGCCACGATGGGGTCGAGCTGCGACGCCTTGTGTGCCGGGTAAATGCCAAAGAAGAGCCCCACCGCCGAGGCCACGAACAAGCTGACCAGAATAGACCAGACGGCTACCACCGACGGGAATGAAACGACCAGCGTAATCAGCTTTGCTCCGGCGATGCCCGCAACCACGCCGATCACCCCGCCCACCAATGCAATGGTCGCCGACTCAATCAGGAACTGCAGCAGGATGTCGTGCCGCCGCGCGCCCAGCGCCTTGCGCACCCCGATCTCGCGGGTCCGCTCGGTCACGCTCACCAGCATGATGTTCATGATCACGATGCCGCCCACCACCAGCGACACGCCGGCAATCGATGCCACCACCGCGCCAAAGCTGCTCAGCACTTTGCCCAGGATATCGGTGAACGTGGCGCTGGAGTCGATATTGAATGTGTCCTTCTGGCTGGGGTGCAGGTGGCGCTGCGAGCGCATGATGGTTCTCAGCTGGTCTTCCACGGCGTCCATCACCTCGCCGCCACTCCCGGCATCAACGTAAATAGTCAGGCTGGCGTTGTCGCCGTACGCCCCGTACTGATGCAGATAGGTGGTGAGCGGGACCGACACCCAATTGTCCATGCTGTGGCCGAGCATCTTGCCCTGCGCTTCGCCTACTCCGATTACGGTGTACGGCTCGCCGTCAACGCGAATCTCCTTACCCAGCGGATCGCCAGCGCCCAGCATGTTGTCAACAATGTCGGCGCCCACAATGGCCACGTGCGCCGAGTGAGTGTCTTCGGACTCGGTAAATCCGCGCCCCAGTACGATGTTCTGATTGCTGATTGCCGGCATCGTCCACGTCCAGCCCCGCACCGTCGTGTCGGTCGTGGACTGGGTGCCGTAGACCACCTTGCCCGTCGTCCCCAGCTGCGCGCCGACAGATGTGCAACTTGTGCATTCGTCCTCGACCGCGCGGTAGTCGTCGATGGTCACGTCCTTGCGCTTCTGGAACTCGAGATACTCCTCGAGCGTCATGAACGTCTGCGGCATTTTGCTGATGGTGAGCGTAGACGCGCCGTAGGTATTGATCTTGCTGGTCACAAACTGCTTGGCGCCGTTAGTCAGCGTAACTACCAGAATCACCGAGGCAGTGCCGATGACCACCCCGAGCAGCGTAAGGATACTGCGGAGCTTGTTGGCCCACAGGGACTGGAGCGCGAGTTTGACTGCTTCACCGAATTCCATAGAACACGTTCAGGGCAGCGTTTTCAGGATGGCGACCCGGCAGACACTGCGATTGCCGGAGGAGTCAGACACTTCTCTACAGTATCCGATACGTTCCCCGCGCGCTGCCGGTTCCCTACCGGTCCGCGGGCCATCGTAGCCATCTGCTGCGTGTCTTTAATAGACGATCCGCTCCGGGCCGAAGTTTGCCCGGGGAAGGCTTCGAGCCCCAATGGACTCCCAGCTTGCCGTCTCTATTCCCTGCTCCCTATTCCCTGCCTTTCTCACTTTCCCGAGCTCCCAAACCCCTTTTCGAGCCGCGCCGAGCCCTCCAGGCTTTCCACTTCCCGGACCACTCCGGTCAGAACAGGCACCGGGACCATCTGCGCAACTTTCTCGCCGGCCTCAATCGTCACCACCTGGTCACCCAGGTTGGTCATCACAATCAGAATTTCGCCCCGGTAGCCGGCATCAATAACGCCGCCTGTGGTGGCCAGCCCCTTTGCCGCCATCGACGAGCGGTCGCGCACCAGCAGGCCGAGCGGCGCGCCGGTCTGCGGGTCGCGGGCTTCGACGGCGATTCCGGTCCGTACCCTGACCGTCGCGCGGACGCCAAGTTCAACTGATTCAAGGGCAAAGACGTCGTAGCCCAGGTCCTC
>DATJSB010000231.1:0-6973 GCA_035504315.1 Occallatibacter sp. | reverse complement strand
TCGAGGAGTAATCAAACGTTTCAGTTCAAGCTGTTAACGTTATCAGGGTTCGAATCACGGAATGATGTCAATTCCGACATTCGAGTCGCACGACCACGATTTTAAGGAGGCACTTATGTGCAATCGATTTGGGGGAGGCGGAGGAGTTTGTCTGGAGCGGTCTACGCTTCGCATGCTCTCCTACGTGCTTCTAGCGGCGCTGCTGGCGATTCCGTTCAGCCTGCACGCCCAACAATATTCAGGAACCATCACCGGGACGGTAACCGATCAAACCGGGGCCGCCATACCTGGCGCGACAATCACCATCATTAATAACGGCACCAATGCCACGGTCACCGCGAAGTCCGATGGGCAGGGCAATTTCACCGCTACCCAGTTACCGGTTGGCACCTATGAAGTCCAAGTGAAGCAGGGTAACTTCAAGGAGTATGTTGAGACTGGCGTGCAGGTTCACACGTCCACGACCACCAGTGTGAATGCAATTCTGCAGGTCGGGGGAGCCAGTGAAAAGGTCACGGTTTCGGCGACTGCGGTTCAGGTGCAAACCACCTCGGCGGTTGTGGGCGAAGTGGTCTCGGGGACCCAGGTTCGCGAACTTCCCCTGAATGGTGAGAACTTTGTGGGCTTGACGCAACTATCCCCCGGCGTCAGCGCGGCCCAGGGCGCGAATTTTGTTGGCAAGGGGCTGGATGGCGGCGTTAATTTCTCCGTCAACGGAAACCCTTACAACTACAACCTGTTCCTGGTTGACGGCGTCAACAACAACGACGTCGGCTCCGGCCGCACGATCCTCGTCTATCCATCCGTCGACACGATTGCTGAGTTTAAGATGATCCGGAACTCCTACGGTCCTGAGTATGGGCAAGCTGCGGGCGCGATCATCAGCATCACGACAAGGTCAGGTGAAAATCAGTTCCACGGCGGCTTCTTCTACGCCGGCCGCAACGACGCTCTGGACGCTAACGACTGGTTCTCCAACAACGCCGGCCTCGGCAAAGCGGAGGAGCGCCGTGACGATTACGGCTACCACATCAGCGGTCCTGCGATCAAGGACAAGCTGTTCTTCTGGTGGAACCAGGAATGGAACAAGGAAATTCAGGGCTCAGCGTTCCAGTTCTGCGTTCCGACGCAAGCAGAGGCCAGCGGGGACTTCAGCGCATTTGCAGGTCAAAAAACCGACCAATGCGGTGGGACAATTCCCACTATTCCTGTTTCGGCTCAGGCGCCGGGCAATCCGCTCAAGATTGCCAATCCCGACGCTGCCGGGCTGTTACTTGCGTCGTATTATCCATATCCGACGAGCTCGACGGTGAACTCAAGCGGCAATAATTGGGTCGCGTCCGTCCCGAACCACTTGAACTGGAGTGAGTGGAACGTTCGCGGCGACTATGACATCACCAGCAGGCATCGGGCTACTTTCCGGTGGACCAATGATTCCTGGGATAATCCTTCGCCAAACAACCCTGAACCCTTCTGGGGCGAGTCCGCGTTTCCAACGGTCAATTCGGGCTGGAGTCAGCCTTCCAGGAGCGTGATGGCGAAGTTGAGCTCGACGATCACAAATACCATGGTCAACGACTTCGAGTTTGGCTTCGGGCAAAACCGAATTATCACAACGCTCGGCGGCACAAGGGCGAGCATTGTCCCGGCATTGCAATCCGCCTATCCTGCTGTATGGCCGGCCTCCCTCAAGCAGAAGGATGAATTCTTTGGTGCATGGGGCGGTTTCGGCCCTTACGGTGCCTCTAGCTATGCTTCCTTCTGGAATATTGCGCCCTACGGCAATCACGAAGACCTCTACACGATTCAGGACAACCTGTCCAAGGTGCATGGCAACCACACCTTCAAGACGGGCTTCTTCTATAGCACGAATGCCAAGATCGAAAGCAATGGGAATGGTGCCGATAGGCCGTCCCTCCCGAACGGCAGTATTTACACCGGCCCCGGATCGCTGGGATCGATCGACGCCAATGCACAGACGAACAACGCTCTCGCCAATGTCCTGTTGCCGGGCACTGGCCCCAATCCCCAGATGTTCGCTGGTATCACCGAGGACAGCATCGACGGCATAGCCGCGGTTCACTGGCACGACTTCGAACCGTATTTTGGCGATACCTGGAAGATCCGGCGCAATGTCACGATTGACGCGGGCTTCCGCTGGTCCATTTATCGTGAACCGTATGGCGGCACACAGGGCGGAAACACCAGTCCAGCCTATGACGACGGTGGCAACTACCCCAATCAGTGGGCAAACTGGAGCCTGTCACACTGGAGTGCAGCTGAAGCGGCAGCGGAGCCATCGGATGCCTGTAACGGCACTCTGATTGTGCCCGGAACCACGCCATGCGCGAACGCGGTCAAACTGCTTGCCGGTCTTGGCGTTAACCTGCCTCTCTCCAACGGTACACCAGGGTCGAACTCCGCGCTGGTAGAGCAGAACAACCATAGCATCGCTCCCAGATTTGGTATTGCATGGGATGTGAGAGGTGATGGGAAGACCGCAGTCCGCGCCGGCGGTGGTCAGTTCTTCCAGCGTGAACCAGTAGGTCTGGCCGAGGGACTGGCTCGCAATGCGCCCTTCGTCATCAACGCAACTACCAACCGCGCCCTCGATACAGCCCCGCCGCTGGCGAGTCCTGCAGTCTCACCGAGCTACGCCAAGACGACGAACGGCTACCTACCAAACTCGTGGCAATGGAATGTTTCGGTCGAACAGGAGGTGGCGCGCAACACCACTTTGCAGATCGGATACGTCGCCAACACCGGAATCCACCTCACGTCCATGTGGGACGCGAACTACATCCCGGACACGAACTGGCTGGCTGCGGCGTTCGCCAGCGGCAGCGCTCAGAACGCGCTCCGGCCTGCCAATAATTTTGGCATGATCGGGGGCTTTGCTCGCGGGGGCCAAGCGCACTACGACTCGCTGCAGGTCTTGTTCCGGTCGCAAGCTGGACCGTCGACGTTCCAGGCGGCCTATACCTGGAGTCATTCGCTTGGGGATGTCCAATTAGACAACTCATCAGGCAGCTTTAACCAGCAGGCAATCACCGATCAGTACAATCCGCGTCTCGACAAGGGAAACACGGACATCAACCGTCCGAACATCTTTGTGGCGAGCGAAGTGTTGTACCTGCCAAAGCTCCAGCAATATAACAACTTGGTACAGCAGACAATGGGTGGGTGGGAGTTCAACAGCATCTTCACGGCTGCGGAAGGCAGTTCAACGTCTGTGTTTACCGCCGGCGTTGGAGGTGCCAGCGTTAACGGGGTTGCAAGCACCTTGAACTCGCTCGTGGGCACCGGTTATAACGGGAATCAGCGACCGCTCGTTGTCCCGGATACCAGTTGCAACACGGGCAGGCATGGGGATCAGTTTATTAACGCTGCTCACTTCACGTTGCAGAACTATGTCATCGGAACCTTCCCCGACAACCTCGCACCTCGCGGTGACTGCTACGGTGCGGGGAATGTCAATCTGGATTCCCAGCTGGCGAAGAACTGGTACATCAAGGAGAAGTATCGGCTCAAGTTCAGCATGGACTTCTTCAACCTCCTCAACCATCCGAACTTTAACACTAGTAACCTTATAACTGCAGGTTATGCTCCGTCGTCGCCTGTTTACTGCGGCGGGGCGACGGCAACCAGCGGCACGCCTTGCAGTCCGACCAATAACGTCATCACAAATGCGGGAGCACCATCCACCGGCTTTAACGCCGCTGGCGCGGTTAACCCGGGACGTACCTTGCAGTACACGCTGCGATTCACTTTCTAGCGGCTCAACACAATCGTCGTAAACCTGAGCGGCGGGCTTGATCAATCAAGTTCCGCCGCTTACTCTTTCAAAAGAGTTGAGTGCTACCCTTATTCGTGAATCACGAGTCCCTAAAACTGATGTATTTTTTCGGCAACAGGCGGAATCGGTTTCTTCTCGCCAGAGCCGCCCTCTGCCCCTGTTTGTTCCTCGTTCTTCACTGCCGGGATGCTCAAGGCTTAAATACTCAAACTCAAGAGGCGCATTCTCCATCATCCCATTCAGTTGAGAAGCCCCACGAAGATCCGGCCCAAGCTGAACTCACGAAGCGAATCCTCGCCGCCGACACGGCCCGGAAGTCTGGCGATCCTGCCGCCGTCGCAGCCGCCAACAAGCGACTCATCGCGGCGGCGCTTCGGGCAATGGGGCGCCTGCGTCTCCTGGAGTCAGCCTTTGCGCAATCGGCAGAACTCTACAAGGCATCGCTGGACTTCGAGGATGTTCCGGAAGCTCACGTTGAATTGACGACGACCAGTGTGCTGGCGGGGCGGCCCGAGGACGCGATCTCCGAGGCGCCGCGAGCGCTCGCAGCGGATGCGAATAATGCCGGCGTTTACAGCGCGCTGGGGCGGGCGTACATGCAGAAGGGAGATTTCGCCAAGGCAGCGGATGCCTTTACGCACGCTGTCCGGCTGCAGCCTGAAATCGAAACATATTACTCGCTGGCGATCTGCTGGCTGTCGCTCAAGACGCCAGAGGGCAACAAGCGCGGGGAAGCGGTCTTTGGGCAGATGAAGGAACTCGCCGGGGACAGCGGCTCGCTTCACGTACTCTTTGGACGTGCATACCGCGATGCGGAGATGATGCAGAACGCCATTGACGAATTCGAAACGGCGATAAGGCTCGACCCGAAGACACCGCATGCTCACTATTTTTTGGGGCTGGCGCGTTTAGCAATGAACGACTGGAAGCCTACCCCTCAGGCTGAATCGGAGTTTCAAGAGGAGATACGGTATTACCCGAAAGACTTCCTGGCTAACTACATGCTGGGATTTCTCGCGTCCAGTCAACGGCAGTATGCGGTGGCGGACAAGTACATGAAGATTGCGGCCGAGCTGAATCCGACGTGGCCGGAGCCCTGGCTGTACATGGGACTGAACGCTTATGCCGAGGGCGATCCGAAGACTGCCGAGCCGATGCTGCGAAAGGCTGTCGAACTTACCGGGACCGACGAGGCGCGCGCTAATTATCAGATCCGCAGAGCTTATGTCGATCTGGGAAGGATTCTCGCCAACTCTGGACGCGAACAGGAAAGCGATGTGTATTTTGCCAAGGCGCGGGATCTTCAGAACAAAATCATGCAGGCGACTCAGCAACAGGTGACCTCCATGGTTCTTTCCGAAGGGGCTGGTTCCATGGCCGCCATGGTGCCTCTCGACAAGCGGCAGGAAAGCGAGGCGGCACCGCTGATGCAGGGCAAAACGGATGCCTTTGCCCAGGTCGACGAGTCGGCGCTGACAAATCTTTCTGAGAACCAGCGCGCTCTCGCGAAGACGCAGGAAGGCGATCTGCGGATCATCCTTGGGCAAAGCTACAGCGATCTCGGGACGGCGGAGGCTATGCAACACAATTATGCCGCCGCCCTCAAGTACTATCAGGCCGCGGAGCAATGGAATCCGACAATCGATAATCTTGCCAGGAATCTCGGAGAATCCGCATTCCGTGCGGGGAATTACCCGGAGGCAATCCGCGGGCTAAGCCAGGCTCTCCAGGAACAGCCCAGCCAGATTCCGATAAGGGCGACGCTGGGCATGGCCTACTTCCTCTCTGAGCAGTATGTGAACGCAGCGAAGACCTTTGCTCCTCTCGGAGTCGCCGGGATGCAGGATGGCACTGTGGGCTACGCCTGGGCTGCGTCGCTGGCCAGGGTCGGTCAGTTAAGGGAAGCCTCCGACGTACTGAACCTGTACGAAGGCGGGAATCTGACAAACGAGCAACTGCTGCTGGTGGGTCAGGTGTGGACGGAGATCGGCGACTACAACCGCGCTGTTTCGGCCCTGCACCACGCATTGCAGCGGAATCCGTCGCTGCCGAAGGCGCACTACTACGCGGGCCTGGCCGATATCCGATGGGAGCATTGGCCGGACGCCCAGAACGAATTTCAGGCCGAGCTTGCAATCAACCCCGGCGATCCCGACGCCACGTATCACCTCGGCTTCGTGGCTCTTCAGGAGTCGAGATTCGATGAGGCAAAGAAGCTCTTCGAGCAGGTGATCGCTGCGCATCCAGACTACGCGAATGCTCAATATGAACTGGGCAAGATCCTGCTCGATCACGGACAGTTGCAGGAAGCCGTGCCTCACCTGGAGGCAGCGGCGCGCCTGAGCCCGGACAAGGAATACGTCCACTACCAACTGCAGGCAGCTTACCGGAAGGAATCCCGCATCGCGGATGCGGATCGCGAGCTGGCTGTCTACGAGGAACTGAAGACGAAATCGCGCCCACACCTCCCGCAATCCCCTACCCAGAATCCATAATGCGCATTCCAGATTCACTTTCTTTGAACAAATCAGCCAGGGTTTTCATCGTCTCGTTTGTCTGTGCCAGCCTGCTTTCTGCACAGGAGGGGCACCCTCCTCCCGTACCGCCGCCTCCGGGGGCGAAGTCGACGAAGTGTTCTGGCCGCCCCATCCCGCAGCTCGAGGACATTACGGCGAAGACCGGGATTACATTCTCCCACACCGCCGATCCCTCGAAGAAGTACATTGTGGAGTCGATGAGCGGCGGCGTGATCCTCATCGACTATGACCGCGACGGCTGGCCGGACATCTACTTCACGAACGCTCCTACGGTGGCGATGGCCATCAAAGGCGAATTCAGTCCCGGGGCCCTCTATCACAACAACCATGACGGGACCTTTACCGACGTTACCGCAAAGTCGGGATTGAACAAGCCGTGCTTCGCCATGGGCGGAGCCGTAGGCGACTATGACAACGATGGCTGGCCGGACCTGTACCTTACCTGCCTGGGCGGCAACATCCTGTATCACAACAACGGCGATGGCACGTTCACGGATGTGACGGCCAAGGCGGGAGTAGCGGACGGACGCTGGTCCACCGGGGCGTCATTCGGCGACTACGACGACGATGGCTTCGTTGATCTGATGGTTGCAAACTACGTCGACTTCCACCTCAACGATCTGCCCGGCTTCGGCAGCGC
>DATJSB010000230.1:0-15828 GCA_035504315.1 Occallatibacter sp. | reverse complement strand
TCAACGGTGTTTGCATGCAATGCTGCCATTGACTCCCAAACCTGAGGCAATTCGCTCGGCCAGGAGCTGGAGTTGTGGATCTGCCCGCCAAGAATCAGGAAGGGCCGGCCATCGACGAGCAGGGCATAGCGTCCATCCTTTTGCTCAAGCCGCGGGGCCTCGGCGGCTCGAACCTGTAGACAGGCAAAAACAACTGCAAAACAAACACAGAGGCTGATCAATCCCCTGTAAATGCGTGCGACTGGTTCGGTCATCAAATTTCACCTCTGCAGGAATGTAATCGAGTACATTGTATGCTACACCAGTCATTAATTCCCTGCCGCCAGTCACTATTCAATTTTGAACGTCGAGGATTGAATCCGCTGAACTGAGCCGTTTCGGCAACCAGAAAGCTCTCCGAAGTCGGATACAGAGGGGAATGATAGCGCCAACCACGGCGCCTGCCCGGCAATAGATTAGAGACTATGCATGCAAAAACACGCCAAGGTCAGCGAGCGCAATCGAAGCCGCAGAGTCGGTGATCCGCAATTTGAGCCGCGTTGTCTCGATCGCGGCCGGCAGGCGGATCAGACGGCATGAACCGACGCTGGTTGCCTGGGCGACCTGGGTCCATGTGCCTTGCGCCCACGCGTCCACCGCAAAGGCGCCGATCCGTTGCCCGAGTTGGATGGCCTCGCGCAGCCGCACGACATTGAGCCTGACGCTCCGGCCGAAGTCAATCAGCAGATCAGGGGTATGCACCTGGTCATCAGTGGCCCAATAAGTATCGGGATTGCCGTCGAGGAGCATGGCCGGGCCATAGCGTTGATTTTGCTCCCGCACGTTGGAAGATTTCAGCTTGGCATCGGCGGCAAGGTTGTTCGCGAAAATTGTTTGCAGTATCCGGTGGAATTCGGTAAGTGCCCCCACGTCCTGAGGCGACAACCGCCCCTGGCGATTCGGAGGAACGTTGAGCAGCAGGTTCGCGCCCCTGCCCACCGACTCGAAATACAGGTCCAGCAACTGCCCGGGGGTTTTCACCTGGCTGTTTTCCCGCTCGTGCCAGAACCATCCGGGACGAATCGAGACGTCACACTCGGCCGGCAACCAGCGCGAGCCAAACCGCGTTCCGGTGTTCAATACGCTTGGATCGGCCTCGCCGGGCGCAGCCGGCTTGCCGTCTGTGGCCACTGGATCGCAGGTTGCCCAACAGGTTTCACCGGCGATGCCGTTTTCGTTGCCCACCCATCGAATGTCCGGTCCCACGTCGCTGAAGATGACCGCGCCGGGCTGCAGCTTGCGCACCAGGGCCCAGGTGTCGGGCCAATCGTAATAGGTGTGCTTGTCGATGATGCGGGTTTCGCGAGCGCCGCCGTAATATCCCTTGCCGCCATTGGCGCCGTCGAACCAGACTTCAAACACCGGACCGTACCGGGTGAGTAACTCCGTCAGTTGCTGCCGATAGATGGGGATGTAAGCCGGTTTGCCGTACTCGGCGTTATTGCGGTCCCACGGAGAAAGATAGACTCCGAACTTGAGGCCGTGGCGCGCTGCGGCCCGTGAGATCTCACCCACAACATCGCCCTTGCCGTCCTGCCATCGGCTGAAGCGGATGCTGTGGTCCGTGGTTTGCGTGGGCCAGAGACAAAAACCGTCGTGGTGCTTGCAGGTAAGGATTGCGCCCTTCATTCCGCCGGCCTTCAACGCAAGCACGATGGCATCCGCATCGAATCCTACCGGGTTGAAAACGTTCGGGTCCTCATCTCCGTCGCCCCATTCCTTGTCGGTAAAGGTATTCACGGTGAAATGCAGGAATGCGTTCGTTTCCATTCGCTGCCAGCGCAGTTGCCGTGCTGAAGGCAAGGCGCCAAACGGCGCGGGCGGCGCCGCAGACTCTCCCGCCGCAAACGCGCAGCCAACGGTTAGCAACGAGCCGGTCAAAAACTCTCGCCGCGTAAAAGCCATAAATGCGCCTCCTCTCGATTCCGTCACTTACAACTTGCTACCATTCCCTGCTGTGCGCGAACATGAGCGTCGCTACTTTCCGGGACGGAGCTCTACAGATTTCCCCCATTGTCGCTCAAAGGGCCTATGCGGACCTCGGCAGGCGGCCGGAAGGGTCTTCATATTGGCTACTGGGATGGGCGATATTTCATGATTCGATCATGATTAGTTTCTTTTACATACGAAACGAACATCTCTGCTATCATGACCGAGATGAATCCTTTGGTATTCAACATGAATGAATCTAATCCATGTTCTCGCAGTCTGCACTAATGACACTAAGTCCTGGTTTGGCGAACTCGCTGGGGACCAAGTGGATAACTGTAAAGCGGGTTAACCATTCCATGGAAGTGGGACTGTCCGCCGGGAACCCGGCCAGGAAGCATGCGGCTCGGTTTGCGGTGGCCAGCGATAGCTGCCGGCTAAGATCCTTTGGCGTGAAGGAGAGCGGAAGACCATGAGAGTTCTCGCGGTTGACCTGGGAGGGACCCACGCTGAATGCGCGCTTGTTGAAGATGCTCGAGTTCTGGCGAAAGAGCTGGTGGCGATCCACGATTTGACAGCGCTGGGGCCGATTCTGCCATTGATTGCAGCTTCGCTGGAACGGTTGAATCGAGATAGTTCGGCGCAAGGAGTCGGATTCGGATTTTGTGGACTTGTCAACGCCCGGAATGCGCGGGTGTCGTCGACGAATGAGAAGTTCAACGACGCGGTTGAGATCGATTTGAGGGATTGGGCCAGAAGCCAGTTCGGTCTTCCCCTCAAACTCGAGAACGATGCTCGGTTAGCGCTCCTGGGCGAGTGCTATGCGGGCGCGGCGCAACAGCAAAGCGAGGTGGTGATGTTCACGCTGGGTACGGGAATAGGCGGCGTGGCCATGATTGATGGAAAGTTATTGCACGGCAAGCACGGCCAGGCAGGCGTGCTGGGAGGACACATGCCGGTGAGGGTTGGCGGACGGCGTTGCACCTGCGGCGGACTTGGCTGCGCGGAGTCAGAGGCATCAGGATGGGCGTTGCCGATCATCTGCCACGATTGGCCGGGGTTCGCGGAGAGCGCGCTGGCACAACTGACAATTAACTTTGAGAATCTCTTTTCATCCGCGGCCGGGGGAGACAGTATTGCGAGAGAGATTCAGCACCACTGCCTGAATGTGTGGGGCGCCGCAGCGGTAGCCGCAATTCACGCGTTCGATCCGGAGCTGCTGGTTTACGGGGGTGGGGTGATGCAGAGCGCGGAGATCATTATTCCGTTCATTCAGGACTACGTGAACCGGTACGCATGGACACCGTGGGGCAAGGTGCAGGTGCGAGCCGCGCAGTTAGGCAACGATGCGGCTCTGGTTGGAGTGATTCCTCTATTTGAGCAGGAGAATAACGGTGTACGATAGGTTCCCCTCTATCGAGTCCGGCGACGGATCAGAATGCCTGACCGGCTGGGTGTCGATTGCAGAGTATCTGAGGCCGCGCGTATTGCCGCGCGGCGTGGTCGCAATCGAGTGCTATCCCGGCGTTCACCTGCATGAGATTCTGGAGAGCCTGAGTCTACAAATGTCCGGCGTCCGGATGGTGACGACCGAGAGCCTGCTGCGCACTGCGAACGAGATTGACGCAATGACCAAGCCGGTTCTGGGCGATGATCCGGTGTTTGGCCAGATGAATTCGTTCGAAATCGAAGACTTCTTCGACGAGCAGAAGCTTGCAGCGGCACGGCGAAGCGTGGCGCAAGAAGATTCAGTGGTGGTGATCGGCAGCGGAGCTTCGCTAGTTTCTCCTCACGCATCGTTCCTGGTGTATGCGGACCTGGCGCGTTGGGAGATCCAGTTGCGGCAGCGGCGCAACGAAATCGGCAATCTGGGCACGAAGAATCTGGACGACCCTCCGTCGCTGAAGTACAAGCGCGCATTTTTTATTGACTGGCGATCGGCGGACCGGCTCAAGGTGCGGCTGCACAACGGCATCGAATTGCTGCTGGACACGAATGTGCGCGGGCGGCCCAAGGCAATCACCGGCGATGTTTATCGCAAGAGCCTGAAGCGAGCGATAACTCGACCATTCAGGGTAGTTCCTTTTTTCGATCCCGGCCCGTGGGGCGGGCACTGGATGGAGCGCGTGTGCGGAGTGCCGGCGGACGGTGCGCCCAACCACGCGTGGTGCTTTGACTGCGTACCGGAAGAAAACAGCCTGCTTCTGGCGTTCGGCGAAGAGCGTGTGGAGATACCGGCAATCAACCTGGTGCTTTCGCACCCTGAGGAGTTGCTGGGCGAAAGCGTATACAAGCGATTTGGCGCGGAGTTCCCGATCCGATTCGACTTTCTCGACACTATGGGAGGGGGCAATCTCTCGCTGCAGGTGCACCCGCTCACCTCGTATATTCGCCAGCATTTCGGTATGGATTACACGCAGGATGAGAGCTACTACATGCTGGACGCTGAAGAGGGAGCGCGCGTGTATCTCGGGTTGAAGGAAGGCATCGATCGGGAGGCCATGCTGCGGGACCTGCGGCGAGCGCAGGAAGAGGAATTTCAATTTCCGGCGGAGGAATACGTCAATCGCTTTCCTGCACGCAAGCATGATCACTTTCTGATTCCGGCGGGAACGGTGCACTGTTCCGGGAGGAACAGCATGGTGCTGGAGATCAGCGCGACGCCATACATCTTCACATTCAAACTGTGGGATTGGGGCAGGCTGGGCCTGGACGGGCGGCCGCGGCCGATTCATCTGGATCACGGCGCGAACAATATTCAATGGAATCGCACGACGAAGTGGGTGCAGCAGTCGCTGATCAACCGCGTAGAACAGGTTGGGACCGGAGATGGCTGGCGTGAGGAAAGGACGGGTCTGCATGAACTGGAGTTCATTGAAACGCGGCGTCACTGGTTCGTCGGAGCAGTCCCTCACAATACAAACGGGACCGTTCACGTATTGAACCTGGTGGAAGGCGACGAAGTTGTGGTGGAAAGCCCCACGGGAGCCTTTGCTCCGTTTGTGATTCACTACGCAGAGACCTTTATCGTGCCGGCAGCGGTGGGCGCCTACACGGTGCGTCCATCGAAGCCGACGCAAGGCAGGGAATATGGAACCGTGCAGGCCAGCGTGCGGGCCTGAAGGAAGCTACGATCCCAGAATACAGCCCCGTTGGAACTGGGCCCGCGAACGAATCGCGCCCTCCATCCACGCGTGCCCCATGGTTTGGTGGTGAGAGAGACACTGCTGAAGCGGGTCGGCGATTCGAGGATAGAGAATGACGCACGCTGCTTTAGGCCGCTGGGCATGACATCGGCAATTAACCTGAGGCTCTGGCTGTCTTCGAGCGGGAGCTTCTGAGGCGCATCAGGGCTCAAAGTCAGGCCAGATCGCCTCGAGTTGACCGGGCTCAGATACCCATTGCACGCGATCGGGGTTTAATTCAAATTGCTTGTAGATGGGAATGGCAGCATCGAGGCCGAGCTCAGGATAAGGGCGTGGTTGGTGGAGCTCGAGCGTGGAGAGCGCATAGTGAGGATTAGCCTCCCACTCGATCTTCTGCCCATTCACCAATGGGTACCAGGCCAGTCCGCCGCGCGCGCGAACACCGTCATAAATGAAGCCGTACTCCCGTTCGCACAGCGCACTAAAAACGAGGCGAGTGGTGATGCCCGCGTTGATCACATAGTGGGCCCAGCCAGGCGGCATAACAACCTGATCTCCCGGGCCGGCTTTGACGGCGAGGCATTTGCCAGGGTGATCGCCGACTGATTGCTGGGCGTAAATGATGGCGCACCCTTCCCAGACTTCAAACAATTCCGGCGTCGACCAGCCACAATGCGGAGCGACCGCGTGAATGTGCCCCTGGCTGCGCACCGGTTCGCGGCCGAGCAACCCAGGAGCATAAGCGACAAGACCGAAGAGCAGGGACCTTCGAGTGAGTTCGGAGCGGTGAGACAGTTTACCGACATCCATCGCAATTCCATAAGCGGGATCTGGGCCGTCGCACATTGGATCGCGCAGACTTTTGCGAATATCGTCGAGCTTGCGCAATTCGGATGGCGGCCCGAAGACTCCCGGTCCGTATTCGAACGACAGATCGCTGCTTCGAGGCCGAACATCGAGTCCGGGATCGAAGGCGAGCGAGCTCAGCGAGTCAGATGCCGGCAACCAGCACCGCCTTCCCGTCGCGCTCGACCAGGCGCGCGCCAAATCCCTTTTCGATAATGGTGCGGTAATCGTATCCCGCGTCGCTCGGCCATGATGCCCAAACGACCAGCGGCGTCGAACCGCAATTGGCAATTCGATGTCCGTAATCGCCGCGCACATAGTGCAAGCTGCCCGGCATTATGATCTCGCTCCAGGTCTCGCGATCCGCATCCATTTGAATGAGCATACCGTCCCCCGAAACCGTTCCGTAAAACTCAGCCCGGGTGCGATTGGCGTGAAAGTGACCGTGCGTCATAAAGTACTCGTCGCCCACTTTGCCGGGGTGGATGATTGTGAGACCCCAGAAGAGGCCTCCTTCAGTTCCGGGAGGATCGGGCGACCACCAGCGCACCCGGTAAACCTCCTGGAGGGGATCGAGCCGGGAAAATGCGGACCGGTCGTGGAAGACGTGCCGTAGATCATTCAGAGTCTTGTGGCTTTCCTGAATGGGTTGGCCCGCGATCAAGCCACGGCTCCAGTCAACGATGACCGATGGATCCAAAATCCGGGTAGAGGCCTGGGCGCCGGTGATGTCATCCATAGTAACCCGCATATTAGCAAACGATGGCTTTCGTTTGCAACAATAACAGTCAATCTAATTGTTCTTTTATGCTTAATTAGAACGCATCCGATCCAGAAAACCCACCCATGCGCAGGGATTCTGCATGCGCGGGTAGATCGAAGAACCTGTATAAAAACTATTCGGAGGCGTGCGGTCAGGTGCAAAATGCTTCCCTCAGAGGCTAAAGCCCTCTCATATTTTTAGCCACTTGCGGCACGACTAAAGTCGTGCCCTTTCAATGCAACGCGAGTTTTTATACAGGTTCTAAGGAAACATCTAAAGAGGCGGCCTGATTTACTAATCCAGACAAATAATTTCGTTTTCGCCAATTTCGAACACAGGTGTTTTCGTATATAACTGTATCGTTCTAAAACCAAGGACATAACGATATGCAGGGCTCTGCAATGAACGATTCTGCACGTATGAGCGCCCATTCGACGGGTTACGTGATATTTCTCGCCACGATCGTGGCGATTTCGGGATTCCTGCTGGGCTTCAATACGGCAGTGATCAGCGGAGTATTGGTTTTTCTGCGCGGAGCTTTTGGCTTGAATAACGCGTCGATGGAGATTGCAACGAGCGCACTGCTACTGGGGTGCCTTCTGGGGGCAGCCGGCGCCAGCCTGATCGGCGATCGCTTCGGAAGGCGGAAATCACTGATATTGACTGCGGTGGTTTTTGGCGCGTCAACCGTGCTGGCCACGCTGGCCCATTCTGTGACGGTGTTTTCGGTGGGGCGCCTGGCGGGCGGACTGGCGGTTGGTCTGTCTTCAGTGTTGACACCGGTGTACATTGCGGAGATTGCGCCGGCGCGCAATCGGGGAACCCTGGTTTCAATGAATCAGTTGGCAATTGTGATTGGCATCCTGATCGCTTATCTGGTCAATTGGAGCTTTGCCGGCTGGTTCAGCGAGAGCTGGCGCTGGATGATCGGGATTGCTTTGATTCCTGCGCTGATACTTTTCATCGGGCTGCTGGCGGTTCCCGAAAGCCCACGCTGGCTAATCGGCCATGAGCGGCGCGAGCAGGGCAAGCAGGTGCTCGAACGGCTGTACGGAACGGTGGAAGCCGCCCGACAACTTGCCGAGGTGGAAGAGGCTGCCAGCGGCGAAGGAGGATCCTGGCATGAGGTTTTCTCCCGGCCGATGCGCAAACCGCTCACCATCGCACTGGGACTCGCAATCCTCAGCCAGATCACCGGAGTGAACGCGGTCCTTTACTACGGATCGATTTTGATCAGCGAGCAGTTCAGAGGGCAAACCACCAACACAGCCTTGCTGTCGAGCGTAACCATCGGCTTCGCCAACCTGATCCGCACAGTCATTGCCATGCGCTTCCTCGATTGCTGGGGCAGAAGGCCGATGCTGCTTACCGCCAGTGGCGGCATGTTTATTTCCCTCGCCATTTTAGTGGCGGCTTTCAAGATCCCCGGGATTTCTACTCTGATCGTTTTGGGGAGCGTGATCAGCTATATTGCATTTTTCGCGTTCGGAATGGGGCCGGTCCCGTGGGTTGTGATCTCTGAAATCTTCCCGAACAAGATCCGCGGACGAGCGGCATCTCTGGCTACCTCAGCGCTCTGGACCGGAACCCTCCTGGTGACATTCACATTCCTATCTCTGGTTCGCACACTGGGCGTTTCAGGTACCTTTGCGATCTTTGCCGCTCTTTCAGCTCTCAGCTTTCTATTTGTGTTGAGAATCGTGCCGGAGACGCGGGGCAAGACTCTTGAGGAAATTCAGCAGACGTGGGGGAGATGAAGCGTGAGAAAGAGCTTGAAGCAGAAGAAAACGATCAAAACCGAACAACCTGCCGAGACGGCGCAGAAAAAGGACACCCAGGAACAGAGGACGGGGTTGATCCTCACTTCGCTGCAGCAAGCCGGTTCAGTGGTGGTGGAGGACCTGGCGGAGCGTTTCAAAGTGTCGGTGGTGACGATACGCCGCGATCTCGATCAGCTGGAACAGCGCGGGCTTTTGCGGAGAACTCATGGCGGAGCTGTTTCGATTGAGCCATTGTTCTATGAACCGTTCAAGAAGGACCGTTCTTTTCTGGAACAGATGGAACGACAGGCCAATGAGAAACGGCGCATCGGCCGCGCTGCAGCGGCCCTGATCTCACCCGGAGAGACGATTGCGATTACACCGGGTACGACCACGGCGGAGGTTATACGAGGCTTGCCACTCAACAGCAGGATCACGGTAGTGACCAACACTGCCAACATCGCGATGGAGCTTTCAAAACGCAAGGACGTGAATGTATTTGTCACCGGTGGCCATCTTCATGGCGAATGGTTTTCACTGGTGGGTCCGACCGCAATCCGCAGCCTGGAGAACATGATTATCCACACGATGTTTGTGGGTGCCGATGGCATAGACGCGGAGTGGGGCCTGAGCTGCTTCAGTTCAGACGAGGCTGAATTGAACGCAGCGATGGTGCGCCACGCGCGCCGTCACATTGCGGTAGTTGACCATACAAAGCTCGGGGTTGTGGCAGACTGGCGGATCTGCGAGGCCGGCAAACTCAAAAAGCTGATTACCGACACGGGAGCAACGGATGAGATGGTGGCTCCGTTCCGGAACCTCGGCATTGAAGTGATGCGGGTGTGAACCAGGCGGCCACTGCAGAAGAACCTCTTGCGCCAATGCAGAAGTTGATTGAAGGCGCGAAGAATTTGCGAGACGCCGGAGTCGAGGCAGACGGCATCTCGAAATGGCGATTCAACAAGGCGAAGGCCTCGTCCTTACTCCATGTCAGGCTGAGGCGCACGTCGATTGACCTGAAATACGGAGACAGTCCTCGCACCAGGGGTTGGCACATTGGCTTCGGCGGCAAGCATTCCAGCGGACCGCGCGAGATACGGAATTCTGAGACCTTTTGCAAGTGGCTGGAGATCGATAGAAACAGCGGCAAAATGCTTCGATTGCACCCCGGTGTGAACGCCCTCCGCCAGGAGGTTCCTCTTTCGAGGCGAGGGCCACATTGGCCTCGGTCAAGCGTCACAGACAGGCTGTCGAAGCGGGGATTGCAATTACTGCGGTGGGTGAGGAAAGCGATTCTTATTGCCTGTGTCCTATCCCGAGCAATGCGTATGCAAGGTGAGAAACAGGCTCCTGGTTTTCCATTCGAAGTTATGTAAGTGAAATTGGAGGTTGTCATGGCGATCGCGAAACAGGATGCTCTCGACTATCACGGTGGAGCGCGCCCGGGAAAGCTGGAGGTAGTTCCCTCCAAGCCATGTCTCACGCAGCGCGATCTCGGCCTGGCTTATACACCAGGCGTGGCTGTGCCCTGCCTGGAAATTGCGAAGAACCCGCCGGATGTTTTCAAGTACACCGCGAAGGGCAATCTGGTCGCTGTGGTCAGTAATGGAACGGCGGTTCTCGGTCTAGGCAACATCGGTGCGCTGGCCAGCAAGCCGGTCATGGAGGGCAAAGGCGTCCTATTCAAAAGATTCGCAGACATTGATGTCTTTGACATTGAGCTCGACACCACCAATCCCGACGAAGTGATCAGGACCTGCCAGTTACTGGAGCCCACCTTCGGCGGCATCAACCTGGAAGACATCAAGGCGCCGGAATGTTTTTTGATCGAGCAGACGCTGCGCAAGACCATGAAGATCCCCGTCTTTCACGACGACCAGCACGGCACGGCCATCATCTCCGGTGCGGCCTTATTAAATTCGCTGGAGCTGACGGGCAAGAAGATTGATGAGATCAAGGTGGTGGTCAACGGTGCCGGGGCGGCTGGCATTGCCTGCGCAGAACATTATCTTCTCCTCGGAGTCCGGCGCGAGAACCTCACCATGGTAGATACCAAGGGCGTGATCTACAAAGGGCGCAAGGAGGGAATGAATCCCTACAAAGAGCGGCTCGCGCATGAGACGCCGATGCGCACTCTCGCTGAAGCCGCAAGGGGCGCTGACGTTCTACTCGGCTGCTCCGTCAAGGGCGCCTTCACGCGGGAGATGATTGCTTCGCTGGCGCCGCAGCCAGTGGTCTTCGCCATGGCCAATCCCGACCCGGAGATTACCTACGAGGAAGCGAAGGCCGTCCGCGACGACATCATCATGGCCACCGGCCGCTCCGACTATCCAAACCAGGTGAATAACGTCCTGGGCTTCCCTTTCATCTTCCGGGGCGCGCTCGATGTACGCGCCAGCAACGTCAATGCGGAAATGGAGCTGGCCGCGACGCACGCGCTGGCCGCCCTGGCAAAGGACGATGTGCCCGACTCGGTATGCCGGGCCTATGGCGTCACGACGCTGAAGTTCGGGCCTGACTACATCATTCCCAAGCCATTCGATCCGCGTGTACTGATCTGGGAAGCGGTCGCCGTTGCCAAGGCGGCGATGGAAACCGGCGTGGCACAGAATCCAGTGGACCTGGTGGAATACCGGGAAGCACTTGAAAAGCGGCTCGGCAGGGCACACGAACTGATGCGCCTGATGATTCACAAGGCCCAGGCCAGTCCTAAACGGGTGGTCTTTCCTGAAGGCGCACACCAGAAGATTCTTCGAGCTTGTCACCGGCTGATCGAGGAAAGAATCGCCTATCCGATCCTCCTCGGCCGACCGCGTGAGATTCAAGCCAAAGCGGCAGAGTTGGAGGTCTCGCTGGAAGACGTGACGATCGTGAATCCGGAGACCGCCGCGCGGCGGCACGAATATGTGAGGGAGTTCCACCGGCTGCGCCAGCGTCGCGGCATAACGGAGAACACCGCCGAAGAACTGATGAGCGACCGCAACATCTTTGCCTCAATGATGGTGCGCATGGGCGATGCCGATGCCGTGGTCGCCGGGGTTAGTCAGAACTATCCCGATACGATTCGTCCCGCTCTGCAGGTGATTGGCGTGCGCGAGGGCATTCACAAGGTTTCGGGAGTCTACCTGGTCATTCCGCGCAACGGCTCTCTCTACTTCCTGGCCGACGCAACGGTCAACATAGAACCGACGGCCGAAGACCTGGCGGAGATTGCCCTCTGCGTGGCGCAGGAAGCGCGCCGCTTCGATGTTGAGCCGCGGATCGCCATGCTTTCGTTCTCCAGCTTTGGCAGCACGCAGCATCCGCTTTGCGACAAGATGCGGCGGGCCGCGGAACTGGTAAAGTACGCCGATCCTACACTCATCGTCGACGGCGAAGTTCAGGGCGACGTGGCGGTCAATCCCCGGAAGATTGCGGCCGACTATCCATTCTCTTCGCTGAAGAATGGCGCGAATGTTCTGATCTTCCCCGATCTTGAGGCCTGCAACATTGCCTGCAGGCTGTTGGGCAGCGTAGTAGGTGGAGCTGACGTTGTGGGACCCATCCTCATGGGCATGGCGAGACCGGTTCATCTGCTGCAGCGCGGAGTGGAGGTGGAAGACGTCGTCAATATAACGACCATCGCCGTGGTTGATGCGCAGGACACTGCGGTTACAGCAACAAAGGAGCTGGCCGAGCAGGCTTCAAGATAAGCTGGGAAAACTCGTGCGACGAGAAAAGAGGCGTTCCAGCGGTGGAGCGCCTCTTTTTCTATTTCACGGCTTCTACGGTCTTCTTCGGGGCGGCCGCGATACCGGTTAGCAGTTGGCCATCGCCGGGGCCGCGCAGTTTTCCGCAGGGCGTGGGCCGGCGTGACAAATGAAGACACTTGAGCACCAGCCGCCGCTTCAGAAGCTGGAGCGCTTTGGCCGGGTCAACTCCCTTAGGACAGACGCGCGGCGCGACCACGGCACTCCCAGTGTTCGAGAAGACGGATCTCATCGGGCGAGGTCTCGACGAAGCGGTCCACCACGTCCTGGTCGGCGAGAAAATCGGATCCCTTCACCGTGTCCCAGGAGTGCAACTCCAGGCTGTCGCCCTCTTCGGGACGCATGACGGCACCGGTGCCGCCCTCAGCGCAGACTGAATGGGCGCGCATCACCTGCACCTTCGAAACCAGGCCGATATTCGCCGCGCCGCGCGTCCGTATGCCGATTTCGACTGCGGCGCGCAAACCCGCCAGTCCCGTTCCGAAAATCAAAACATCATGCATTGTCCCGCGCATCGTCTTGGTGTTCCTTTTCCGATCGCAAGGGAGCCCGCATCCGCTTTGTATCCGCGGGTGACCGATCCATTCGATATGACCCGTGAACCACCGGCTGTGATGCGTAACATCCAATCCTGTGACAACGCCGACCGATCGAAGTGACAAGGAATACGTGTTATGACGCCCGCCTTCTCCTGACGGGCGCACCCACTCAACAGCATTACTGCCTCGGGATGGGCCGAATCCGGTAGATCTGCTCTAAAACCCGTTCCATTCGAAATACGATTTGGACGACGGAAAGGGGAGGCATCATCGGTCTCGCCTGGAGAAGATCACAAGTGGAGGCGATTTACATGATATGACAATCGTGGTAATATAAATCATCAACTCCAAGCTTAAGAAAGCTTTGAATAGGTGGCCCGATGAAGAGAATGCATCCATCAGCGGCTAAGCCCCGCTCGTTTTGCAGCATTTGCGGCAGGGCTGAAGCCGTGCCCTTTCAACACGAGGACTTAATCAGACCATCCTCAATGGCACACGCTCATCAGCATCAGCGAAGCGGCACAGAAGTGTTTGTGGGTACCCGCGCCGAAGTAAGTCGCCGTCTTCATAGTTCCTCGGGGCGAAGGGCGGTGGCGTTTACGTTTGCGGACCGGGAGCAGTCTGCGATGTTTGAAAACGTTGTGCGGAAGGTAGCTGAGTTTCTGCCGCACATTGTTCGGCAGCGCAAGAAGGAAACACTTGAGAGAATCGTCGGAGCCCTCCTGCCGGAGATTTCGATTCCGAACGCTGCGCTCGCCTCGGCGCGGATGCTTCTCGAAGCGAGGTCGAGGATTTTGGAGAGTGGAGACTTTGTGCCGGCTGGAGAGATTGCGAAGCTGGCGGGGTACAGTGTCAAGAATCCGAGTGCGCAGCCCAACAAGTGGAAGAAGGATGGAGCAATCTTTGCTATCCAACACAAGGGTGTGGACTACTTTCCGCTGTATGCATTGAATCCGGAAGAGAACTACAGGCCATACAAGGCCATCTCCGAAATCCTGCACGTATTTGGTGATACCAAAACAGCATGGGGAACAGCCTTATGGTTCGCAGGGGTCAGCAGTTTTCTTGACGAACATCGGCCGCAGGATCTCTTGACGAGCAAGCCGGATCGCGTGGTCGCCGCCGCGAAAGACGAAGTGTTCTGTTTGAGAATGGGCTGAACCTGCACTTCGCGAATCATTTCGCGCAGGTTTCCGGCCGGCATTTGTAAACCGGGGGGTCGACCACGTAAAGCGCAGGGTGGTGCCACGCACGGTCGCGGCCCTGCTGCGCGCACAACGGACACTGTGCCCCGTAGTTGCCGCTCCGTGTGAATTTAACCTCGACGAGAGAGAGCAAGGCAGATTCTGACCTATTCCTTTGCGATCCCCTGCCGCCACCTCTGCTCGAAAAGTTCCACCTTCTCCCTGTTGGTCAGGCAGTTCTTCTTCCGAAGCTTCATCCATGAAGCCTGACCAGTGCCGCCCGGGCAGGCTGCTGAACCGCACTGCTACTAAGCGGCTGCGACAGGAAACCAGTTTGAAACGCGTATCAGAGCCAAACCACTCAACCCCGGATGAGATCATCTCGACCTGCTCACGCCCAGCATCTGTAAACGCGTCGGCTCTGCCTGCGAGGTCGTTCCATTGACATCAGTTATCCTTTTCGTGTACGTTACCGGAATACACTCTCCGCATCTGCCTGAGCCTTCCTAACGACCGGTTCCGGGCGCGCAGAACGGTTTGCAGGAGAATGAGGTGTGTCGCGCATGACCAGGATAGGCAAGCCGAATGCGGTTAGGTGCTGGGAAGAACCGATTACGATTCCCACTTATCCCGTCCAGCCTGCCGATCAGAACCCGATGTTTTTAGAGAAGCGCGTTTACCAGGGAAGCAGTGGCAAGGTCTACCCGAATCCCTTCACCGCTCGTGTATCCCTGCACAAGGAAGACAAATCCTATCGCGCCATCTTTATCGAGAACGAATTCATCCAGGTAATGATCCTGCCTGAAATCGGCGGCCGCACTCATGCAGCGCTGGACAAGACGAATCAATACGATTTCTTTTATCGCCAGCATGTGATCAAGCCCGCGCTGGTTGGCCTGCTTGGGCCGTGGATCTCGGGCGGCGTGGAGTTCAATTGGCCCCAGCACCACCGGCCGTCCACTTACTCGCCGGTGCATGCGATCATCGAGCCGGACACCGACGGCGGCTTTACGGTTTGGCTCAGCGAAAACGAACCCATGCAGCGCATGAAAGGCATGGTCGGCATCCGTCTCGCACCGGGCAAATCGATCATCGAAGCAAAGGTGCGTCTTTACAACCGCACTCCGCTGCCGCAGACCTTTCTATGGTGGGCCAATGTTGCGGTGCGCGTGCACGACCAGTACCAGAGCTTCTTCCCGCCCGATGTGCACTTCGTGATGGACCACGCCAAGCGCGCCATCTCCTCGTTTCCCTGTGCGCGCAATTTTTATTACGGTGTCGATTACCGGCCCGGCACCGACATTTCCTGGTACAAAAATATTCCGGTTCCTACCTCGTACATGGTGACGGAATCGAAGTACGATTTCTGCGGCGGTTACGATCACGCGCGCCGTGCCGGCGTGGTGCACACATCGAATCATCACATCGCGCCGGGCAAGAAGATGTGGACCTGGGGCAACGCCGAGTTCGGCTGCGCCTGGGACCGCAATCTCACCGACGCAGATGGACCGTATATCGAGTTGATGGCCGGCGCGTATACCGATAATCAACCGGATTTCTCCTGGCTGCAGCCCTACGAAACGAAGACGTTCAGCCAGTTCTGGTATCCAATCCAGGAGATTGGCCCGGCGAAGAACGCGAATACCAGCGCGGCTATCAACTTTAACCTCCTGCCCGGCCGAGTCTTTGCAGGCGTCTGCGTCACGTCGCCACGCACCATCCGTGTCCAGCTCACGCACAAGGGCGCACAGGTTTTCGACGAAACCGCCGACGTAGCGCCGGGCAAGCCATTCACGCGCACGACCGATGTCCCTTTCGAGGATCCCGCCGCATTTCATCTGAGGGTATTCGGCGAAGATGGCCGCGAGCTGAT
>DATJSB010000229.1:0-74601 GCA_035504315.1 Occallatibacter sp. | reverse complement strand
GATCGCTGTAGTTGACGAGATCGGCGCATGGATGAAGATCAACGGCGAAGCCATCTACGACACGCGGCCCTGGACCGTCTACGGCGAAGGTCCCAACCAGGTGAAAAGCGGATCGTTCCAGGGCGCCAGCATCAGCGCTCTTGGCGAGAAAGACATCCGTTTCACGCGCAACAAGGCCAGCAACGTGATCTATGCCATCTTCCTCGGCTGGCCCATGGGCCAGGCGCAGATCGCGTCGCTGGGTCTGTCAGCCAAATCCAGCCCCGGCAAGATCCAGAACGTGACCGTGCTCGGCTCCGAGGCAAAGATCAAATGGAGTCAGGACGCCGATGCGCTGAAACTCGAGCTGCCTCGCCAGTCATGGCAGGCAAACGACTACGGCGCGGCGGTGAAGATTGCACTCAGCTAAGGTCGGTCTCCGCCGTCTCCGCACCTGCATTGACTAAACCGGTTTCCGGTGATCGAAACTGCCGCGCAGCGCATAAAAGCAGTCCGTCGGTTTGAAGTCCGCATCGAATGGCAATGGACGCTCAAGCCGGTTGGGCTGCTTCTTTTCATGCGATCCAAAATGGTTGAGCCACGTGAACCGGTCGCTCAAATCCCACGTCAGCACCAGCTTTACCGCCGGGTTGGGCAACGCTGCCGATAGAAAATCCGTGTACGTCTTTGCAATAATCGCATCGCGCTGCGCCACGTCGTTGGTCGCCGTATCGTCGTCGTTCACGTCCAGTTCGGTCAGGTAGACCTCCAGCCCCAACTGGTGCAGCGCTTCAATGTAATCTGCCACTCCCTGGCCGAACTTCACTCCCGCGTTCAGATGGCTCTGGATGCCAACCGCGTCCATCGGCACGCCGCGGCTCTTCATTCCCCTTACCATCTCCAGAATGAGCCGGCGCTTCTCGGCGTCGCCTTCGTTGTCGGCCTCAACACCATAATCGTTGTAAGTAAGCTTCACACCCGGGTCGGCGGCGCGCGCCGTGTGGAACGCCAGATCGATATAATCCGGCCCCAGGTTCTCGTACCAGAACGACTTCCTCAACCCGCCCGGCAATTTGTCGTTCTTTTCGATCGCCTCGTTCACCACATCCCACGATTGCAGCTTCCCGGCATAGTGTTTACACACCGTTGTGATGTGATCCACAAAGATCTGTCTGATCTCGTCCTTGTTGTCGATCTTCGTGATCCACCCCGGCACCGACTCATGCCAGCACAATGTGTGGCCGCGCATCAGCATGTGGTTGCGCTGGGTAAAGTCATAAAGAAAGTCGGGAGGGCCAAAATTGAACGCGTCCCGCGAGGGCCGCAGCGCAACCCACTTCAATTCATTCGAAGGCACCAGGATGCCGCACTGCTCGCTGACCAGCTCGGCGAAGTCAGTGTTACTTTGAACGACCGGAATCACAACGGCCGATCCGTAGATGAGCCCATGGCGCTGCGCGTGCGCGCGCAACGAGCGCGGCCCCGCAAGATCGTGAAACGAGTTGACCGTCGGGGGATGGCTCGAAGCCCCCTTTGCGCAGCCCGCCAGCAGCCCGGTGCTGGTTGCGGCTGCAACTGTAACCGCGGTTCCTGTTCCCTGGGCAATAAACTCCCGGCGTGAAAGCATACGGTCTCACCAGCTCCCTGTGTAAATCTTCTTATGTAAATCATTTTAGTTGCTGCGCCTCGCCCGTCACCGGCCCAGTTACAACCCAGGTCGAACGGATCTTTTCCCCCCGGTTAACGCCAGCCGTTACCGAACGGGTGTATGATTCTCCCGCTGCGTCCCCTTCGCGGTCAGCCATCGCATCTCTCTAAAGGCCTTCTGGCCGGTGCCAACGTTGAAGGGCGCGCTCTCTCATGGCGGGTAATTCTGCCGCGAATCAGGACCCGGCGGTCTTCTCCCGCATTCTGGGCGCTCGCAGCGCACGCGGATTCCCGCGAGGAGGTTTCAAAATGGCCACTACCACGGCAACCCATCCCGGCAAGCTCAGCGATCGCGTGAGCTTCCTGTCACGCTACGGCAACTACATTGGCGGCAAGTGGGTCGAGCCCGCTTCCGGTCAGTACTTCGAAAACATCACCCCCATCACCGGCAAAACATTCTGCGAGATTCCGCGCTCCAACGCGCAGGACATCGAGCGCGCCCTCGACGCCGCCCACGCGGCCCGCGAATCGTGGGGCAAGTCCAGCCCCACCCAGCGCGCCATCATCCTCAACCAGATTGCGCAGCGCATGGAAGACAACCTCGACATCCTCGCGCTGGCTGAAACCTGGGACAACGGCAAGCCCATCCGCGAAACCACTGCCGCTGATCTGCCACTGGCCGTCGATCACTGGCGCTACTTTGCCGGCTGCATCCGCGCACAAGAGGGCACCATCTCCGAGATCGACCACGACACTGTGGCGTACCACTTTCACGAACCTCTCGGCGTTGTCGGCCAGATCATCCCGTGGAACTTCCCCATCCTGATGGCCACATGGAAGCTTGCGCCGGCTCTGGCCGCAGGCAACTGCGTGGTCCTCAAGCCAGCCGAGCAAACCCCGGCCAGCATTCTGGTCTGGGCCGAACTCGTCGGCGACCTGCTGCCGCCCGGAGTGCTCAACATCGTGAACGGCTTCGGCCTCGAAGCCGGTAAGCCGCTCGCCTCAAGCTCGCGCGTCGCCAAAATCGCCTTCACCGGCGAAACTACTACCGGCCGGCTCATCATGCAGTACGCCAGCCAGAACCTCATTCCTGTCACACTCGAGCTGGGTGGCAAGTCGCCCAACATCTTCTTCGATGATGTCTGCCGCGAAGACGACGACTTCTTCGACAAAGCCCTTGAAGGCTTCACTATGTTCGCGCTCAACCAGGGCGAGGTCTGCACCTGTCCCAGCCGCGCGCTCATCCAGGAGAGCATTTACGACAGGTTCATGGAGCGCGCGCTTAAGCGCGTTGCCGCCATCAAACAGGCCAATCCACTCGATCCTTCCACGATGATCGGCGCGCAGGTATCCAACGAGCAGCTCGAAAAGATCCTCAGCTACATCGACATCGGTCACCAGGAAGGCGCCGAACTGCTCGCCGGCGGCCATCGTGCGCGCCTCGGCGGCGAACTCGACGAAGGCTTCTACGTTGAGCCCACCGTCTTCCGCGGCCACAATCGCATGCGCATCTTCCAGGAAGAGATCTTCGGCCCCGTCGTCTCAGTCACCACTTTCAAAACCGAAGCCGATGCGCTGGCCATCGCCAACGACACGCTCTACGGCCTCGGCGCAGGCATCTGGAGCCGCGACGCCAATCGCTGCTATCACCTGGGCCGCGGCATTCAGGCCGGCCGCGTCTGGACCAACTGCTATCACGCCTATCCGGCCCACGCTGCCTTCGGCGGATACAAGCAGTCCGGCATTGGTCGCGAAACGCACAGCATGATGCTCGACCACTATCAGCAGACCAAGAACCTGCTGGTGAGTTACAGCCCCAAGAAGCTGGGCTTCTTCTAAACCGTGGCTGAAAGGTGGTTCAAGAAAGCCGGGTGCCCCATCCTTGCGGCGCCTTTGCCGCAAGGGTGGGAAACCACAAACGCGCTAACGTCGCGCAAGCGACGCCAATATGCGCATAGCTCACGCTAACTCGCTAACCCGCTAACTTGCTAACTTGCTGACTTGCTAACTTGCTAACCCGCTAACCCGCTGACTTGCTAACTTGCTAACTTGCTAACTCGCTAACTTGCTAACTTGCTAACTTGCTAACTCGCTAACTCGCTAACCCGCTAACTTGCTAACTTGCTGACTTGCTGACTTGCTGACTTACTAACTCGCTAACTCGCTAACATGCCCGACCTACCCCAACAGGTTCTCGCCACCGACCTCGCCGTCCACCTCATCCGGGTGTTGCGCCAGAAGCATGGCCTGCTCATGTTCCATCAATCCGGAGGCTGCTGCGACGGCAGCTCGCCCATGTGTTACCCGCGCGGCGAGTTCATGGTTGGCGACAGCGATGTTCAACTTGGCGAGGTCGACGGCGAACCGTTCTACATGAGCCGCAGCCAGTTTGAGTACTGGAAGCACACGCAGCTCATCCTCGACGTGGTTCCCGGCCGCGGCGGCCAGTTCTCGCTCGACAACGCCGAAGGCGTGCGCTTCCTTATCCGCGGCCGCGTCTTCAATGATGCGGAGATTAGCGATCTGCGCGCCGCCGGCCGCATCTGAGTAGAGGCTAGATCCGCCAGTCTCTTGACCGGCGGCACAGAGAGTCCCCAGTCACAACCAAGCGGGTGCCCCATCCTTTTCGCGCTTTTGCGAAAAGGGTGGGATTGGCCGATACTTCCCCGGCGTGCAGGTTCCCTAAGTGAACAGTATTAAGGTTAGTCGCAGACCAGAATTGCGTCCGCCAATCCGGCTGGTTCGTTCTCAGAGATTTCTGGCAATGCAGCATCCGCGTGATCCCCGGCCTCAATCCGCGCCATGAAGAATTGCTCCACCTGCGCCAGCACCTCACTGCCCGTGTGCGCGTGGTAAATGGCCGCCCGCAGCTTTGCGCCTCCCGGCACGCCGTGCGTGAACCAGGTTGCAAACTGCTTCATCTTGCCCACCGGGTCGCCCATCCGCGCGTCGCGCGGCAGGTCGCGCGTTGCCGTCTCCTCAGCCAGCAGCATCTCAAAGTACGCGCGGATCATGTTGTAGCGATCCCCGACTCCGGGAACATCGTAGCTGCCCGTCGCCGTGTACTGCGCAATCTGTCGAAAAATCCACGGATTCGCAGGCGCCGCGCGGCCAATCATCACTGCGTCGCAACCGGTCTTCTCCACCATCGCCGCGGCGTCCTCGGGAGTGCGAATGTCGCCGTTGCCGATCACCGGAATTCCCACCGCCTGCTTCACCGCCGCAATCCACTCCCAGCGCGCCTGGCCGTTGTATCCCTGCTCGCGCGTCCGCGCATGCAGGGCAACGGCGTTCAGTCCCTCGCTCTCGGCCATCCGCGCCAGTTCCACGCACACAATCTGCGAGTCGTTCCATCCCAGCCGGAACTTCACGGTGAAGGGAATCGTCACCGCCTTGTGAACAGCCTTGAAGATCTCGCCGATCTTGGGCAGATCGCGCAACAGGCCTGAGCCCCCGTTGCAGCCAACCACCCGCTTCGCCGGGCAGCCCAGGTTCAGGTCCACCGTGTCGAAACCGGTCTCTTCCACAATGCGCGCCGCCTCGGCAAGCGTCTCGGCATTCGACCCGAAGAGCTGCGCGCCAATGGGATGCTCGTCGTCGTAGAAGGTGAGGTAGCGACGCCGCTTGGTCTCGCGCATGCGCGCCAGCCCATCCGCCGACGTAAACTCGGTCATGATCAGCCCGCACCCCGACTGCGCATTGGTGATTACTCCCTCAACACAAGCATTGGGTGCCCCAGGTCTCGATTCTGAGACCTGGGAGACCAGATTCGCAGCAGCATCGGCCTCCGTTCCAGTGAACAAACTCGCGTGGCGAATAAACCGCCGGAAGACGGTGTCAGTGACTCCCGCCATCGGGGCAAGCACGGTCGCCGGCCGCACGGCCACTGCCCCCAGGCGCACCTCAGCAGGAACCCGTGCCTCAGCAGGCATCGCGTGCTCCACCGGATTGTCCCAGTCCTTCTTCACCGTGAATCCCCTGCGAGGCATCGCAACCGTCCGTTGAGCTTCTAGCTCTTCTTGGCCTTGTTGATCTCCTGCGCGCGAAACTTCGCGAAGCGCTCAATCAACTTGGTAGGCACAGGCTCCGCAAGCGAAAATCGCACAGTGCTCTTGACCACGTCGTATGGTTTCAAATCATCCTTGAGCGCTGCGAGTAGCCGCTTGGTGGCAGGATACAGAGAGTAGTGCTGCTTCCACCCGGCGAAGTAAAGCAACCGTTCGCCGTTCAGCTTGTATGTCGGCATCTTGTAGGAGATCATCTCATCGGCCGTTGGCACCGCATTGCGAATCGCTCTCCGTACTTGGCTGAGCGCCCGCTGCGCCGTCTCGGGTTGCACGGCAATGTACTCATCAACAGACTCAATGTCGTCCTTCATTTCTTTACTCGCCCGCGTTACAGCTCCAAACAAACGTGAGCCTCCGCCGTAGCGGAGGCCCGATGATTTCGTGCTCTTTTCGGCGCGTGCCCCAGGTCCCGATTCTGAGACCTGGGATCTCGCTTACTTTGCTGCTGTCGCCTCACCGGCCTTGGCATACTTGCGCCGGAACCGCTCCACGCGTCCCGCCGTGTCAACCAGCCTCTGCTTGCCCGTAAAGAACGGGTGGCAAGAAGAGCAGATCTCCACGTGCATGTCGCCCTTGTGGGTCGAACGCGTCTCAAAATTGTTTCCGCAGGCGCAAACCACCCGCACCGCGGCGTAATTGGGATGAATCTTTTCCTTGGGCATCTCGTTATCTCGCAAACCTTTCCAGCAATATCTCTATTTTATGGGGAATTTCAAGGAAAGTCCATGCGCCGGCTCCTCCCCCTTGACTGCTCCAAAGCTCAGACTGGACGTGGGATAAGCTCCGGGGACGGTTGGCCCACCGCAAATCGCAATCAGCGTCGTCCGATCTTTACTCCCTCCGCCCTCAGCCCATCGACTTCAGGCCTGCCCAGCAGTAACAGGCTGAAACTTGTCCCTGAAAGCTGGAAACTGGAAGCTGGCGGCTCGCAGCTAAAGCTTCTTTTTCGGGAAATACATCAGCCACAAAAGCCGGCACCAGACAAACGCCGCGCCCGCGCCAAGAACCAGCCACATCGCCAGGTGCGACCACGCCTTCCCTTTATCCGCGTGGTACGCAACCGCCTGCCACAGCCAGAAAACTGCATGATAAAGACTCAGAACTCCGAAAAAACACGCGGCCACGATCCCCAGCAGTCCCCAAACCGTGGGTTGTGCCGTCGGTTCCTTCGCCATGATCTTCCTCCCCGCAAACCCCTGAACGCCCTTCCCATCCTGGGTGCCGATTCCAACCGGGGCTACTCCTTAAGCGCCTGCTCAATTCCTGCTTCAACCAGCGGCGCCATAATTGCATAGCCGGCCGGTAACGGATGCACGCCATCCTTACTCAGGGCCGGGGGAAGCCCACCTCGGTCATCTTTCATCGCCGAGTAGTAATCAACGTATATGTAGCCCTTCCGAGCAGCATAACTCTTAATCCACTGGTTCAGTGTTGCTATCTTGGGTGCCGGCTCCAATCCCGGGCTCCATGGATAATCGAAGGCCGGCAGAATCGAGCACAGTACCACCTTGATTCCATTCGCCGTCGCCAGGTCGGCCATCGAGGCCAGATTCTCTTCAGTCTGTTCCAGCGTCATTGGTCCGGTGTTTCCCGCTATATCGTTCGTCCCCGCCAGCATCACCACCGCGCTCGGGTCAAGATCGATCACGTCCTGCCTGAAGCGCACCAGCATCTGCGGCGTGGTCTCGCCGCTGATGCCGCGGTTGACGTAAGGCTTGCCCGGAAACGAATCCTCGATCTTCCACGCATCCGTGATCGAGTCGCCCATGAATACTACGCGCCTCACACCCGCTGCCGGCATTCCCAGAGCCTCGTCGGCGGCCTTGTAGCGTTCCAGATCGCCAAAATCCACTGTCAACTCCCGGTCGTGTTTCGTCCAGTAATCGCCCGTGTGTTCTGCGGGCTTTGCCGCGGGCTGTCCGGGCGCGGAGTTTTGCGCGGTAGCGCGCGATGGAACCGCAATCGCCATCAAGACGGGCAACAATCCCGCCGCAACCATCCGCACTCCCGATAGAACCAATCGATTCTGACCCAATTCTGCTCTCCTTCTTTCGTGCCCGTGTCCACTTCCAGCCGCACGAAAACATATATGATTCATTGCGCTTCCGATTGTAGAGAAGCAATCTCAGCCCCTGCCATCTATTTCGCACCGGGATAGAATCCGGCCAAGCCAGCCCGGCATTCATCTTGCAACGTGCCGACCTCTTCAGCCGGAACCTCACCATGCCAATCCATTAACCCCAATCGTCTCACCTCCTCAGTCCCTCATTCCCTCAGTCCCTCTCACACCTCTTGTTTCCTCGTACCCTTGCTCCCTCGTACCCTTGTTCCCTCGTTCCCTTGCTCCCTGACTTTTCCACATTTGCGCCCCCGCTTCGCACCGCAGCACCTTTCTTCCGCATCGGCTACGCTTGAAAGAAGTGATGACTGCCTGCCCCATCTGCGACGGCGTCGGTCTGCTCCGGGTGGTCGACGGTGACGGCCGCTGGATCTCTCGCCCTTGCGAGTGCCAGCAGATCGAGCGCGAAGAGCGCCGGCTCGCCGCCGCGCACATCCCTGACCGTTACAGGAACTGTACCCTTGATACCTTCGATCCGGGATTCAGGGGTGTGCACCCTTCGATGGGCTTCGCTCTGACTGCGGCGCGCAAGTTTGTGGACGCTTACCCGGTAGACACCGCCGGTCGGGGTTTGCTTTTTGTAGGCTCCGTCGGTCTTGGCAAGACCCATCTTGCCGTTGGCGTGCTGCAGCGGCTAGTGCGCGAGCGCGGCGTGCGCGGCCTCTTTTGCGACTACCGCGAGCTGCTCAAGAACATCCAGAACAGTTACAACCCGCAAGTGAACACTACCGAACTCGAGCTGCTCAAGCCGGTCTTCGCCACCGAGGTTCTTGTGCTTGACGATCTGGGCGCGCAAAAACCCAACGAGTGGGTATGGGACACGGTCGCGCTTATCCTCAACACGCGCTACAACGACCGACAAACCACCATCATCACCACCAACTATCCCGACTTGCCCGCCGGCGCAGGATTCAAGCAGGATCCGGACGGGAAAGCGCCCGCAAAGGGCGAAGACACCCTCGGCGACCGCATCGGCGACCGTATGAGGTCGCGCCTCGCCGAAATGTGCATTCGTGTGGACATGATCGGCGAGGATTTCCGTCAGACCGTCAAGCGCGCCCGCTTCGGCTGACAGCCTCACTGAAATCGGGTGCCCCGTTCAAGCTCTGCTTGAGCGGGGTGGAGCTACGCTACTCCCTACTCCCTACTCCCAATTCCCAATTCCCTATTCCCTATTCCCCTGCCTCCCTCCCCTTGACGATCGACAAGAGCTTGTTCTATCCTCTTGTCGAATGTCATGGGGGAACGATGCCGCAACCAGCCGACCTGCTTCAGGGTACTCTCGACATGCTGATCCTGAGAGCCATCGCCAACGAGCCGCAACATGGCTGGGCGATCGCCCAGCGCATTCAGCAGGTTTCTAACAACGTCTTGCAGGTGGGCCAGGGCTCCTTGTATCCGGCGCTGCACCGCCTTGAGTACAAGGGCTGGATCAAGGCGGAATGGGGCGCAAGCGAGAACAATCGCAAGGCGCGTTTTTATGCGCTTACAGGGGCGGGCCGCAAGCATCTGGCGGCCGAAGTCGAGAATTGGGAGCGGCTGGCCGGAGCAGTCAACCTGGTGCTGGCAGATATTTAGAACGGTTCCAGGATTCAGCAACTCTGAAACCGCTATAAGGAGAGTGGCGATGCTCAGCGAACTTTGGACCCGGGTCCGTTTCTGCTTTGCGGCCAAGCGGCGCGAAGAAGTCGACGACGAGATCCGCTTTCACATCGAGCGGCAAGTTGAGGCGAATCTCGCCGCAGGCATGAGCCCCGTTGAAGCACGGCGGCAGGCAGCCATCGCATTCGGCGGTCAGGAACGCACGCGCGAGCAATGCCGCGAGGCGCGTCCTTCATGGCGGCTTGAGCTGCTCGGTCGGGATCTGCGCTTCGCTGCGCGCAGCCTGTTCCGCAACCCGGGGCTGACCGTCGTTGCAGTACTCACGCTGGCGCTCGCCATCGGCGTCAATACCACCATCTTCAGCCTGCTCAACCAGGCGCTCCTGAGTGCGCTGCCGGTTCGTGATCCACAAAAGCTTTTGGTGCTGAGTTTCGCCGGTGACGTTGATGGACACACTCATTCCGAGGGCGGAGACACGCCCGGCCATCACCACGAGTTTTCCTATCCCATGTATCGCGACCTGCGCGACCGCAACAGCGTCCTCAGCGGTTTAACTGCCTCTGCAGTTGCCGCTGCCGGAGTTACCTGGAACAATCATGCCAATGCTGCAACGGCCGAGATTGTCAGCGGCAACTATTTCGATGTTCTCGGCGTGCAGCCCGCGGTTGGCAGGCTGCTGACGTCGAGCGATGAAACCGCCGAAGGCGCCAACCAGGTGGTCGTGCTCAACTTCGATTATTGGAAGACCCGCTTTGCTGAGGCGCCCGTGGTGGGCAGCGCAATTCTTATCAACGGAACGCCGTTCACCATCGTCGGTGTCGCCGCGCCCGGGTTCCACAGCGTGGAGTGGGGGCGCACGCCCGCCATCTACGTGCCCGTTACGATGGAGAAAATTCTGCAGCCCGACTGGTACGCCCTGTCTGACCGAAAAAACTACTGGCTCACAGTCGTAGGGCGCCTGCGGCCGGGCATAACCGCAGCTCAAGCTTCCGCATCGCTCAACCCGCTCTTCCACGCGATTCGCGCGCAGGAGTTTACCGCGCTCGAAGATCAGTCCCCCAGGGCGCATAAGGATTTTGTCGATGCGTCGCATCTGAATGTCGACGTCGGTGCGCGGGGCTTCTCGCCGATGCGCAACGACGTCCGCATGCCCTTGATCATCATCATGGGCATGGCCCTGCTGGTCATCGCCATGGCGGTGGTCAACGTGGCCAGCCTCTTGCTCGTGCGGGCTGCCAACCGCGTGCGCGAGTTCAGCGTGCGCTACGCAATGGGAGCAACCGCGCCACATATCCTGCGCCAACTCTTCTGTGAAGGGGTTCTGCTGGGCGTGGTGGGCGCGGCACTGGGGCTGGCGATTGCGCCTGAGGCGCTGCGCCTCTTGATCCGCTGGATTCAGGGAGCCGCGAACGACGACATGTCGCTGACGCCAACCCTCGACTGGCGCGTCTTTATATTTGCCGTCGCGGTGATGCTCATCGGCAGTGTCATCTTCAGTCTTGCGCCAGCCGTGCAATTCTGGAACCCGCGCCTGGCCGATGCCCTCAAACAGCAGATGAATACCGGCCTCGGCGGGTCGCTCTACTTCCGCCGCACCTGCGTGGCCCTGCAGATCGGCTTCAGCCTGCTGTTGATGGTCGGCGCCGGCATGTTCGTGCGCACCATCCAGAATCTGCGCAATTTGGATCCCGGATTCGCGACCGATCGTCTGCTCACCTTCGACGTCGCGCCTGAACTGGCCGGATATCGCGCTTCGGGCGTGGCGCCGGTCGAACTCCGCCTCCTCGACGCCGTTGCCGCCTTGCCCGGCATTCGCGCCGTCGGCGCCACCAACGACCGTGATCTGGCCGATGACGAAATCACCGGTGACGTCTATGTAAGCGGCGTCCCCGCCACTCTCAAAAATCAGGAGTTCGATGTCGAGTTGCCGTGGATCAGCGACGGCTATTTGCAGGCGCTGGGAATTCCGATTATGGCCGGCCGCTTCTTTAACGCCTCCGATACGGCGGCCTCGCAGAAAGTCGCCATCGTCAGCGAGAGCTTCGCCAACCACTACTTTGCCAGACCGCAGGCTGCGCTCGGCCACCACGTCGGCCGCCCCGGCCGTCCGGGCACTGATGCCATCATCGTCGGCGTAGTGCGC
This sequence comes from Occallatibacter sp., assembly GCA_035504315.1. GTDB lineage: Bacteria > Acidobacteriota > Terriglobia > Terriglobales > Acidobacteriaceae > Telmatobacter. The sequence continues at coordinate 63,044 of DATJSB010000229.1, read as the reverse complement.
GACGTGAAGCATGCTACCGTGCGCGATCCCTCGTCGCCGGAGTGCTACACCCTCTTCCAGCAGGCTGAGAGGCCGTCGGGCCTCACCTTCGACGTGCGAACCTGGCAGCAGCCCGATGCCGCAGTCGGCGCCATTCGCGCGGCAGTGGCGAATATCGACACCAAGCTGATTGTGAACAATGTCGTCACCATGCGCGGCCAGATCGACGAGAACATTGCGCCCGAACGCGCCATCGCCTTTCTCGCCTCTGTCTTCGCCGCCTTGGCGGCGCTGCTGGCAGGCATCGGCCTTTACGGGATTCTTGCCTATTCCACGGCTCGGCGCACGCGCGAGATCGGCATTCGCATGGCGCTCGGCGCCAAACGCGGCAAGGTAGTGCGCCTCATCCTGCGCGAAACCCTGATTCTTACCGGATGCACCGTCATCGCCACCATCCCGGTCGCACTCCTGGCAACGCACGCCGTTCGCAGCCAGCTCTTCGGCGTCTCCTCTGTTGACCCCGCGGTCTACGCCGGCGGAATCTTCGCCGTATGCCTCGTTGCCGCCCTGGCCGGGTTCATCCCCGCCCGTCGAGCCGCCAGCGTCGACCCCTCCCGCGCCCTCCGCACCGAATAAGAAAACAGAGTGAGCAGAGTCCTTCAGGACTCTGAATCCGAGCCCAACATTGCAGCGGCTTCAGCCGCGGGCCTCCCGGTCCACGACTCCCAACCCCTGACCCCTGACATCCCTCCCCTTGCTTACCGAGAGGAGTTGCGTTATCATCTCTCGGTAACCGTGAGGAGAACGCATGAGCAAACCATCCGACCTCGTCCAGGGCACTTTGGACCTTCTGGTCCTCAAAATCCTCGCCCTTCAGTCTCTGCACGGCTGGGCCCTGAGCCAAAGGCTCAAGCAGGTCTCCGGCGACGTGTTGCAGGTGAGCGACGGTTCGCTCTACCCGGCCCTCCACAAGCTTGAGCAGCAGGGCTGGATCAAGGCCGAATGGAAACCAACCGAGAACAATCGCCGCGCCAAGTTCTACTCTCTCACCGCCCTCGGCCGGCGCTATCTCAACAAAGAGGCCGCCAACTGGGAACGCATCTCCACCGCCATCTCCAGCGTCATGCGTCTCGACGAGGTCTAAGCAATGCGATTCCAACAATGGCTATTCAGCATCCCGATGCGTCTGCGCACTTTGTTCCGTCGCAATCGCATGAGCGCCGAGCTCGACGAGGAACTCCGCGACCACCTCGAGCGGCAGATCGAAGACAACCTCGAGCGCGGCATGAGCGCCGAAGAAGCTCGTCTTGCCGCATCGCGCACGTTGGGCAATTTTGCGTTGGTGCGCGACAAAACCCACGCCACCTGGAGTTGGGGCGCTCTGGAACAGTTCGCGCGCGACGTTCGCATCGGCGTTCGCACGCTCTGCCACACCCCTGGATTCGCAATCATTGCCATCCTCATTACCGCGCTTGGCGTCGGCGCCAGCGTCGCCCTGTTCACCGTAGTGCGCGGCGTGCTCCTCAGACCGCTCCCGTTCCCTGATTCCGACCGCCTGTTGATGCTCTACGAGCACAGCAGCCCCAATGCCGGCAGCGGAGATTCCCCTTACAACGTGGTTGCAGGCGGCGTCTTTGCTGCCTGGCAAAAAGAGAACTCCAGCTTCGCCAGCCTGGCTCTCGTTCGTGACGGCAGCGCCGATCTCTCCGCCTCAGGCGGCCAACTGCCTGAGACGCTCAACCGCGCAAATATCTCCTGGAATCTCTTCCCGACACTCGGTGTAAACCCAGCTCTCGGTCGCGGTTTCACATCCTCCGACGACAGCCCCAACGCCAATGGCACCGTCGTCTTGAGCTGGAGCCTGTTCAAGCGCCGCTTTGCCGCAAATCCTTCAATCCTGAACCACACCATCTACATCGACGCCAAACCGTACACCGTAATCGGCGTTATGCCCGCGTGGTTCCAGTTTCCCGATTCCACCGTGCAGCTCTGGACACCCGTCTATCACGAGATCCCTGAAGACATCATCTCGCGCCTCGACTTTCACATGTTTCGCGTCGTGGGCAGGCTCAAGCCGGGCGTAACCGCTGCCCAGGCCACTCAGAATCTGTCCATCATTTCCCAGCGCCTTCACAATTCTCAGCCTGATAATCCGTTTATCAGCGGCGCTGCCAATAGCCGGCCGCTGCTCGAGCACTTGGTAGGCGACGTCAAGCGCCCTCTCTACGTCATGCTTGCCGCCACCGGTTGCCTGCTCCTCATCGCCTGTCTCAATGTCGCCAATCTTCTGGTGGCGCGGACTGCGGCGCGCCGCAAAGAACTGGCCATTCGCACCGCTTTGGGCGGCGGACGAATGCGCCTCCTGCGCGAGCACCTGACGGAGAGCTTTCTGCTGGTAACTGCTGGCGGCGCGCTCGGCCTCGTGCTTGCCTGGGCCGCGGTCTACTGGCTCGTACACACGCGCGACAACATGGCTCGCGTCGGCGCCATTCACTTCGATGGCGTAGTTGCAGTCTTCACTGTGGGCGTCGTCATTCTCTGCGCGCTGTTTTCCGGGTTCATCTCTGCCCTCAATACCGGCGATAAACAGGTGCTCAATGCATTGCACGAGTCCTCGCGCGGTCACAGCGCGGGCAGCTCGCGCGCGCATCTGCGCAAAACCCTTCTCGCCATCGAGGTCGGCCTCACCGTCATGTTGCTCACGGGCGCAAGCCTGTTGCTGAAAAGTTATCAGCGTTTGCGCGCTTCCAATCTCGGCTGTCTCACTCAGAATGTGCTTACCATGCACATCAATCTGCCCGCTGCACGCTACAAAATGCCGGGCCCGGCCACGGCCAATTTCTTTGAGACTCTCTTGGAGCGAGTGCGTGCGCTGCCCGGCGTCGAAGCCGCAGCTTTCGTCTCCGCCGCTCCCGGCGAGGGCTATGACGGCGACTTTGGCTTCTCCATCGCCGAGCATCCACCGCTGCCGCGCGGCAAAGGCACCTTCGCCATCAATCGCTCCGCTGATCCCGGGTACTTTGCAGCCATGGGCATTCCCATTGTGCGCGGACGCACCTTTGGCAGCGATCAAAAGCTCGATCAAGCCAACGAGGTCATCATCAGCCAATCTTTCGCCCGGCAGTACTTCCCCGGCGAAGATCCGATCGGCAAGCACCTCCGCATAATGGAGAAAAAAGACCTGCACGTTATCGTCGGCGTGGTGGGCGACACCCGCTTCAGCATCGGCGAAGCCCCGCAGCCCATGCAGTACTATCCACTCTATGCCGGCGACCAGAATGACGGCACGCTGGTCATCCGCTCCAGCCGCGATGTCGAGCAACTGGCGATGCCGGTGCAGAAGACCATCCAGGAAATGGACCATGACCTGCCGGTTTCAGATGTGCTCACCATGAATCAGATGATCGGCAAATCCACGCTCGACCAGAGCTTCGACGCCGCGTTGATCTCCGCTTTCGCGGTGCTCTCGCTTGTGCTTGCCACGGCGGGTCTCTTCGGCGTGCTCTCCTACATTGCTGCTCAGCGTTCGGGTGAAATCGGCATCCGCATTGCTCTCGGCGCCCAGCGCGAGCATGTCCTCGGGCTCATGCTTGCCGACGGGCTTCGACCAGCGCTGTTCGGATTGCTCCTGGGGCTCGCAGCCAGCGCCGCCACCACCCAGTACATCAAGGCCATGCTCTACCAGACTGAGCCGCTCGATCCCGCGGCCTTCGCCGCCGTCACCGCATTGCTCATCTCTTCGGCCGCGCTGGCTTGCCTGGTTCCCGCCTGGCGCGCATCTCGCCTCGACCCGGTGCGTGTCCTGAGAATGGAATAGTTCCTGAAACTGCCACGCCTTCGGCCCGGGAGGCCGCGCGACTCTCCGGCGTCAGCCAGTCCGCTCGTAGTCACACCGACCGGACTGACCCCTGACCACTGAGCCCGCCCTCAAAACACCCACAGGCTGGCCAGCACCAGCACCATGGCCGCGAGGGTCACACACTGATACAAACAATCTGAAGTGCGGTTTGAGTTCTGCTCAGGCGGCTCGTAGCGGCCTGGCGCGGGTAATGTCGCGGATCCACTCTTGGGAGAGGTGTGCATCCCTGGCCTGCTTTCCATGCCTCACCGCAAAATCTTGAACGTGCGCCGCGGTTCCCGGCAGCGTCTTTATGCTCGATTAGACGCTCGCATGTACGCCCAAGGATCAAGGTTTTTGAGGGTCGCTCCAAAATTCATCCGCCATTACCCGCGCAGGCCGCTTCGCCTTCACATTCCAACTCGTGGGGTCCGGTCCCAACCCGCCGAAACCATTCCGGTGTACAATCTCGCTCGTGAGTGCAGGTCCGCAGCTCGTTCGCCCTGAAGCGCCGCCCGACTGCAACTGGCTGCCCGTCGCGATTGCCGCCGTTGTCGTCCTGGGCATTGTTGCCGGCCTCGTCATGTTTTTCCAGCATGGCAAGGCTGCTCCGCAGGTCACGCCCATCTCGGCGCCGCTCGATCCTTACGCCGCCAGTCTCCCCATCGGCAATTTGGCCATGAGCGAATCAGCCAACCTGGCCGGCGGCAAGGTCACTTATCTCGACGGCCAGATTGCCAACCGGGGGAACCGCACCATTACCGGCGTGACCGTCCAGGTACTGTTCCGAGATCCGGCGCATGAAGTGGCGCAAAATGAAACCCAGCCGCTCAAGCTGATCCGAATGCGCCAGCCATACATTGATGTGGAACCGGTCTCTGCCGCGCCCCTCAAACCCGGTGACCAGCGGGACTTCAGGCTCATCTTCGACACCGTCGCGCAGGACTGGGACGGGGCCTTCCCCGAAGTCCGCATCGTCCGCGTCGAATCCCAATAGGCCGTAGCCAGGTCTGCGGCATAGGCCGTAGCCAAGTGTGCGGCATAGGCCGTAGAGAGGCCTGCGGCCGGCCTTCGGAACTCCTCATAGCTCTCTCTGCTGAAATCGCCTGGCCATTTACACAGTAGAAACTACTCAATCGTGCAGAAATTACACCGTCGCCGGGCCATGTTTCTTGGTTCCATTGTGAATTTCCTGCATACAGCTCTCGCTAACCTGTTCATTTTCTATAAAGTAGCCGATCATCCACCCGGGGCGAATCTTTGGCATTGCTGTTGCACTTAATCAAGGCGAGTGATTAAGCCTCACCCTGTAGTGGCTTGGGGTGAAAAACCCATGAACATGAAGAGGGAAAACAATATATGAGATACAACTCTGTTTTATCTATCTCTCGGATTAGTGCCGTAGCCCTTCTGGCCGCGGCCTTCGCTATTCCTGTTTATGCCCGGCAGACGCAGACAGGAGACAATGCCCAGAGCACCCCTCCCGCGGCAGCAGATCAGCAGCAGCCCTCCCCCGCGGCTCAACCCTCGCTGACCGAGCCGAAGGAGGGGTTCTGGGGACGTGTGAATCCATTCGCCCGGAAGAAGTGGGTAAAGCAGCGGCTCGACCCCATCAACGACCGGCTCAGCGAACTGGACGAACTGAACGCCAAGAATGCCCAGGCCATCAAGGATGTGGATGAGCGTGCGCAGGCCGGTATCCGTCAGGCGCAGTCCTCCGCCGACCAGGCAAACCAGACCGCCACCACGGCGAATACCCAGGCGCAGACGGCGAACAGCACCGCCCAGCAGGCATCGAGCCATGTTGACCAGGTCAACACCACGGTCAACGGAATCGATCAATATCACCAGATCACAGATCTTGACGTAACCTTCCACGGCGGAACAATCAGCAGCGACTCGAAGCAGAAACTCGACGAGCTGGCTTCCAGCCTCACCGGCCGCGAAGGCTACATCCTCGAAATGGAAGCGCACTCCCCGGCAGCGGGCGGAGCGGGGCTCGAGAGCTCCGAACGGCTCAATGATCAGGTCCGGCGCTACCTCGTCGAGGAACATCAGATTCCCATTTACCGGCTGCACGCAGTGGCTTTGGGCAACGCACAGGCGTCAACGTCTGGCGATCAAGACTCCAAGCCTGAGCGCGTAAGGACCAGCTCCGTGCATGTCCGGCTGATGGAAAACAGTTTGGCGGCCCAGGCCTCAGCGACTCCCCCAAGCGCTGGCGTCTCAAACTAAGGTGGAACAACCGTAGTTTCGCGGTTATCCTCCCCCCGAGGTTCCGTTTCCACCCCGACGGTCCCCCCGCCGTCAGGCCGCCAACCAAGCTCTCGCAACGCGAGAGAACCAAGGCAACTTGGCCCCCGCCGAAAACGGGGGCCGTTTTTTGTTTGCACGAGTCTCCCGCACACATCTCCGACTCAGTTTTCCTGGCCCTATATTCTAATCATTGTTATAATCAGCGTGATTGGATCTCTATGATCAAGCTCAAGGTAACTACCATCGGCAGCTCTGTCGGAGTAGTTCTGCCCAAAGAAGTGCTGGCGCGCCTCAAGGTCGCAAAGGGAGATTCGCTCTTCCTCACCGAGTCTCCGGAGGGCTTCCGCATCACTCCCTACGATTCGGAGTTTGAAGAAGACATGACCCTCGCTCGCAAAGTGATGCGCAAGCGCAGAAACCTGCTCCGTGAGCTCGCGAAATGACCGCTTCCGGCTGGCGATGGATCGGTGAAGTCTCAGTTTTCGCCATTCACGACGAACAGATTGCGGAGCACGGAGGCCTCACGGGAGTCCGCGATACCGCGCTATTGCTCTCGGCTCTTGCTCGGCCCCAGAACGTTGAGGCTTATGGAAACCCTGACGTGGCGGACCTCGCCGCTGCCTACGCTTTCGGTATAGCCCGCAATCGCCCGTTTCTCGATGGAAACAAGCGGACCGCATGGGTGGTTGCCGAAACCTTTCTGCTCAAGAACGGATATGAACTCATCGCCAGCGACGGCGACGGTGTGAGGACAATGCTTGAAGTCGCCGACGGCTCAATGCCCGAGCCTGACTTCGCCGCCTGGTTGCGCAGAAACCTGAGACGGTACCGGGCGAGCTGAACGTTCGAAGCCACGCGCTTCACCAATCCCGAACCTCGCCTCCCGAACCACGCCGGCATAAACACGCCGCAAACCCGCGCCTGCAACGCTTCAATGCTTCCATCTCTCGGTCCATGGAGGCATTCATGCGCAGACTCCTTCTCGCCGCACTCGCTCTCATCTTCGCCGCGCCGCTAGCCGCACCGCTGCTCGCCCAGGGCGCTCCGCCGCAAACCTCCGCAGGCCAGCCCTACACCATCGAGTACTACTACAAGTGCCAGTGGGGCCATCAGCAGGAGTTCCTCAACCTCTTCCTCAAGAACCACTGGCCGCTGCTCAAGAAAATCCAGTCGACCGGCCGCATCATCGCGCTCAAAATCGAGTCGCCCGCCTATCACACCACTGAAGACGGCCGCTGGGACTACCGCGTCACCATCACCTGGAAAGACTCGACCGTCGCCACCACTGCCAATCCCGACGAGGAGGCCTTCATCAAAGAGCTCTGGCCAGACCAGGAAACCTACAAACGCGAAGAGCAGCGCCGCTTCGAGATCCTGCTCGGCCACTGGGACCTGCCCGTCACCAACATCACACCTAAGTGAAGTAGCGCCGGTCTCCTGACCGGCTGTATTGTGGGCCTCCTGACCCACACGCGGCGCACGAACCCCAACTCACTCTGCTCAACCAACCACAACCTGAAGGTGCCCCAGGTCCCGATTTTGGGACCTGGGATAGCACGAACCCCAGCCGACCTGCTTCAACCAGGCACAACACGCGGGTGCCCCAGGTCCCGATTTTGGGACCTGGGATAGCACGAACCCCAGCCGACCTATTTCAACCAACCACAACTCGAGGGTGCCCCATCCTAAACGCGTTCTTTGCGTTTAGGGTGGGAAACCCCGAAGCTCCACCAACCTGTCTCAGCCATGCACGACACACTCGGGAGCGAACCCCGCAGGCGTCCGGATCTACTGGCTACTGGCTGTCTTCCTCCACTTCCGCACCAAATCCTCCGCAGCCCCGGCCCACTCAGGAAACTCAAACTCGAATCCTGCGTCCAGCAATTTTCCCGGAATCACGCGCCGGCTCTTCAACACCAGTTCCGGCTCGGTGCGCAGAAAAATCGCGCCGAATTGAATCAGCGGCGCCGGCGCAGGCAATCCATTCGGCATATCCCACGCCTCGCGCAGCGCAGCCATGAACTCGCGATTTCGAATCGGATTCGGCGAAGCCAGGTTCACCGCCCCCTCCAACTCCTCATGCTCAATCAGAAACTCGACCGCGCGCGCATAATCCGCCTCGTGCATCCACGAAACATATTGCCGTCCGTTGCCCTGCGTGCCGCCCAATCCGAATCGCACCAGGTTCGAAAGCACAGCAAAGATGTTGCCCGGCGTGGGGCTGAACACCAGCGACGTTCGCATTGCAATGCGTCTCGTCTTCGGAGTGGCTGACCCGTACAACGCCGCCTCCCAATCCTTCACCAATTTGATCGTCCAGTCCCACTTCTCCGGTGCGCGCCTGCGCTTCGTAATCATCTCTCCGCCGCCAATCTCGCCGGTCGCCTCATCCATCGCGCGGTCGAGCGCGTGCCGGTAAATCGTCGCCGTCGACGCATTCATCCACAGCCGCGGCGGATCGGCCATGCCCGCAATCACGCGCCCCAGTAGCCGCGTTGGCCCGATGCGCGAGTCGTACAGCGCACGCTTGTTGCGCTCCGTCGCGCGGCAGTTCACGCTCTTGCCCGAGAGATGAATCACCACGTCCGCGCCCTCAAGCGTCTCCACCCAAGGCCCGGGATTCATTCCGTCCCAATGCACCGTCTGCCAGTTGGCCGTATAGGGCCCGCGCGTCAGCACCGTCACGTAATGCCCGCGCTCCTGAAAGAAGCTCGCCAGCATGCGGCCCACCTGGCCGCTCCCGCCGGGAATCACGATGCGCAGTCGGCCGTTCTCCATAGTCAGGCCTCTCCGAAAAATGTGTCCAGCAGCTCTCCGGCGGGTCGAAACAGCGGGCGCAGCGGCGGCAGCTGCGCCAGCTTCAAGCCCAGCAGCACAATGGCCAGGGTTTTATCGAGCAGCAATTGCGTGCGCGACTGGTTCAGAGAGCGATCGTACACCCAGAAAAGAAAGATGCCCATCTGGTAGAGCCACAGCAGCCGCGGCAGATAAGGCTGAATCGACTTTGGCAGCTTCAGGCCCGAGTCGTCGATGGCGCGCTTGAAAAACGCAATATCCGAGTCGCGGATGGGCGCCGTAGCCGCGCTGAACGGAGAAAGCGGATGCTCGGGATCGATGTGTCCGGTCAGCGCGCTCACCAGCTTTCGGTCGGGCTCAAAGTAGTCGAGCTTCTGCCCGATAACCCCGCGCAATCGCTCTTCAAGCGTCCGGCTCGAGGCCAGCTGCGCATCGATCAGCGGAGTCAACTCGTTCTGCGCCCGCTCGTAATACGCCATCACCAGCGCATCCTTCGAGTCGAAGTAATAATAAGCCGCCCCCACCGCCATCTGCGCAGCGGCCGCGATCTCGCGCATGGTGGCAGCCTCAAATCCGCGCTCGCGAAAGACCTGGAGCGCCGCGGCAAGAATGCGCGCCTGGGTTTCCTCCGATTTTGGCGTCTGGCGGGTCATATCAAGCTCCCTGAGAGTATTGTCGCCCCGAGCGCTGCCGAAACAGCGCCAGCAGCAGCATGTTGAAAATGTGGCCAACGCCCATCAGCAGAAGCAGCCCGCCAACCTTGCCGACGACGCTTTTTGCCAGGGCTGCGTGGTCGCTAATCGTCCAGTCGGGCACGCAGCTCAGGCCCACATACCCCAAACTCAGCAGGTAGAACCCCACATCCAACAGCCTGCCCACCGCCCGCGCCAGCGTATGGTTTCCGGCAAACGCGTTGTTCAAAAAGATCGCGCCTGAACGATGAAGGATGAACCCCAGCACACCGATCACCATCGCGCAGCAGCCCAGATAAATCGCATAGTACGTTCCAAGCAGCAAGATCCACCTCCAAAGCTTCGATTACGGAGTGACAGTCTGAGTCCGGTGACGCCGCATTCTCGTCAGAACAAACATGTTGAAGAAATGCATCGCGCCAAGTATCAGCAGTACGATCCCGATCTTGCTGCTTTCGAGCTCGATCACCCCGCGGAAATTGGCCAAAGGATCGGCCGTCTTGAGCGCGAGTGCGATATAGCCGACATTGATCAGGTAGAACCCGACCACCAGCAGCTGATTGACCGAATCGGCCAGCAATTCGTTGCCGTGGAAGGCGTCAATCAGAAAAATCCGGCCGCTGCGGTGGAGCGTTCTGGCCGCCCACACGGTGACCGCAATGCTGATGGCAAGGTAGCTGAGATAACAACCGGCGACGTACATGTTTTCACTCCTTCGGAAAGATTTGAACATGTTCAAATAAAAAATAAAACGAATTCTCACCCGTGTCAAGAAAATTTTGAACGTGTTCGAAAGAATTTTGAACGGCTCACAACGCCGGCGCGGAAATCAAAATCTCTGCGGGCAATGGAATCGGGCAATCCCTGGAGAATGGGCTACGCCCCTGGCGGAGGCGGGAACGGATACCCCTGCATCATCATCCGGCGGCGATACGCGCGCCGCTCATAGATGATCACCACGATGACCACGAAGATGACAAAGAATGGGACGGAAACGATAAAGCCGGGGAATTGGATTCGGTCGTGACCGATGGCAATCGACTGCGGAGCATGGACAGCGCCGAGCAGGGAGACAAAATCGTGCCCGACGCTCACGTTTTCGCCCAGATGGGTGTCAGTGAAGAAACTCACCATATCATGGCCAATCGAGGAGTTGTCGGCGGCGCGGACACTGCTGAAGAAGCTCACCGAGTCGTGTCCCACCTGGCCATTGAGCCGGACGTTGCCGAAAAAGACAACCATGTCGTGATTGACTTTGCCTTCGACGCGAACGCTGCAAAAGAAGCAGACCGCGTCGCGGACGGGCGTATCGGGAGTGACGTCGATGTTGCCGAAAAATGTAACAGCGTCGCTATCGGCGCGCGCAGCCGCCGGGCCGGCCGCGAAGGACGCGGCGGTGACCAAAACAGCGGCGAGGGTGGCCAATTTCCCCTTCATTGAGATCACTATACGCGCCGAAATTCGAATTGGTTCCCCGGCTCCAAAAAATTGTACCGCCAGTCTCCTCACCTGCAGTACTGATCTCCTGATCCTCAGATATCTCGCGAAGCCTTGTATTTGATCGTTCGCGTTACGAGCGGGAAACTCTGCCTCAGAACTCGAACCGCATCGCCAACTGAATCCGCCGCGGCGGCGCAACGCTGGTAATATCTCCGAACGAGCTCGACGTCTCTACCGTGTCGATTCCCTGGCCGTTCACGTGGTTCATCACGTTGTATGCGCTGGCCGAGAAGCCAAGCCGCGGAGCCTCATCGGCCTTGTTCGGCGTGATCGCAAAGTCGTGACCCCAGCGCAGGTCCAGGTCGACGTATCCGGGCCCCGTCTCGCTATTGCGGCCCACGCCGTCAGGTCGCTCGTTGAATAGTCCGTCGCCAAAAGGGTCCGTCCCCGTCAGAATCGTCCACGGTGTGCCGGTATTGTCGAAGATCCCTGCGGCCAGATTCAGCAGGCTCTTCTGGTCGAAGATGGCGTACATCCCCACTCGCTGGCGCCGGTCCCAGTTTGAATCGGACCACTCATCGTTCGGGTCGTACTGGTTCTGCGGGTACCACCACAGACCGCCCGTATTTGCTGCGTAGTGCGACCAGGTGTAGCGGCCGAAGCCGGTAAAGTACTTGTTCCAGCGCCCCCGGTACGAAATGTCGAGCCCGTTGCCCTCATAAAACCCGGCGGGCTGCATCTCGCGGATACGCCCGTAATCCGGGTCGGGTCTTTCCGTATAATTCGACTCCTGCGTGGGTGCGTTTACGTCGACCGAACGGAACATGTCGATGCCGCGCATCGAGTAGACGCTGATGGTTCCCGTGGCCTTTTCGCCCAGCTGGCGCTCGATCGAGAGCCCATAGTGCATCTGGTAGGGAATCTTGGCGCCCGGCTCAAGTTCGGCGATGTTAGGCGGCTGCGACGCAACCGTCATGCAATCGGTGATCGGAACGCAGCCTGTCTGCGGCAGCGACGCCGGATTGAACGACAGCACAATCGAGCGCCGCCGCGCATTCGAGTACCGCTCCAGGTCGAGCAGCGGGCCGCCGCCGAAGCGGTCATAATAAATGCCCCCGCCGCCGCGCACCACCATCTTGGAGTTGCCATCGACAACCCACGCGAACGAGATCCGCGGCGAGAACCCGAGCCGGCGTGCGGCCAGAAAATTTTGCCAGTCGTAGCGAAGCCCGGGATTGATCGCAAAACGGCTGCTCAACTTGATCTGATCCTGCACAAACGCTCCCACCTCTTGCTGGTGGTAGATAAAGTGCGTGTCGCCCGTGTTCAGCGAGTACGACGATGGCAGGTTTGCAGTGTAATTCTGGAGCGAAGTCTCGAGAACCGTCACTCCGTCGGCGGCAAGAGTCGGTCCAAAAGTGTACGTGCCCAGCTCGTTGGTTTCGTCGTCGAAGGCGCGCCGGCTCATGTGCGGAATGCCAATGCCGTACTTCACCAGGTTGCGCCCATGCGTCCAGGTCACAATGTCTGAGAGCCGCGCGTTGTACTCGGTGCCGTAGGAATCATTCTGCGCAGAGCCCGAAGTAAAATACCCGGGCAGGCTGATGCGCGGAGCCTCGGCAACGTTCTGGTTGCGGCTGCCGGTGTGCTCGGCCACCAGCGATAGCTGGTTGAGTGTGGTGGCCGACAGCGCCGAGTCAACGTGAGATGTAAAGTCGTCTTCGCGGTACTGGCTGTTATAGCCGGCCGCTGCCAGCGTCTGCCCTCCCACTCCCTGGTTCTGCCCCGTCCAGTCCTGGTAACTGTACTGCACATACGCCGAATTCACGCCGAACTGGTGCGAAGCGCGAACGCTGAATTCTGTATCGCGCGTGGGCGCCGGAACGTTGGCGCTGAATGCGCCCGTCGGATTTGAATTCGTCGGAACGATACTGGCGCTCACCACCGAATCCAGATCTTCTTCGGCGCGATTGAAGCTCACCAGGAACCCGGAGTTTTTCGAATGGGGAATTGGGCCGGTCGCGCTGCCTTCGTAAATGCGGCGCTGTTCGAACGGCTTCGACGGCGCTAAGGCGTTTTGCGCGTTCATCGCCGAATCGCGAAAATAAAAATTCAGCTCGCCGTGGTAAGCATCTGCGGCCGACTTCGTGATGATCTCCATCTGCCCCCGGCCGGGATAGTAATAGCGTGCAGAATACGGATCCTGGTTGATCTGCACTTCCTTCACGGCAGAGGCGGAGACAGTCACGCGATTGGCTTCGACCCCATCCACGATCAGGCCGCTGCCTCCCGTTGCAGCCACGTCCGAATCGAGAAATGCCCCCATCGCTCCTACAAAATCGTTGTCGAAGATGGGCAGGGACTTCAGATCGTTCGCGGTCATCACCGAAGAGTCGCGATTCTCGTCTGTCGAAGTCAGATCCACGCTGGTTTCGGCGTTGACCACAATATTGGTGGCCGCAGGCGCCACCGCCATCACAATGCGCGTGGGCGCAGCCAGATTGATCGCGGCTCGGGTCGAGACCGCCGACGCGCCCGGAACAGCGAGGTTCACCGCGGTCTGAACGGTCTTGAACCCGTTCGCGCTGATCACCAGCGTGTAGGAGCCTCCGCGAGGTGCGGTTACTTGAAACGTGCCGTCGGCCGCGGACTGCGATTTGCCGACCGTCGCTCCGCTCGCATCCACCACGTCAACTTCAGCGTTGGCGATAACGGCTCCGTTGGCTGCAGAAACAACGCCCTGGAGACTGGGGCTTGGTGGAGGTGGGGGAGTCGCAGTGGTGCAGGCCAGCGCCAAAACCGGCGCCAAAATCAAGCAGGCAAGGCCAGAGACAAAAAAGCGCATCAGAAACCTCGGGCAATGAAGGTCGAACAATTTACGTCAAGCATCCGCTTGACCGGCTCCCATCTTGCGCAGGAGCCGCGCCATTCTCCGCTGGTGACGCATCACCGGAATCCGGTCACGCACTGGCCGAAAATTCGCGCCTGTCACTTACTTTCGTTGACGCGTTCGATCGAAGCCTCTCGGTGTCCCATTTGAAATCGTTCGGACTTTGAATGAAAACGCTATCATTCCGCACCGGGCCTGAACCCGCCTGAGCAGACACTCAAAGGGCTACAGGTAAATTCTCGCAGGTGTCAGGGCCGCCGTCCAGTCAGAGGCCCGGTCCACCAACATGTCCGGAGGGACTTCCATTAGATTCTGCGGACCAAACCCGAAGGCGCACCCCACCGCCCACGCTCCGGCGTTGCGCGCCGTCTGCATGTCCACCTTGCTGTCGCCAATCATGGCCGTTTCTTCAGGTTTTGCTCCCACTTCCTCCATCAGCGACCGCAATCCCATCGGGTCCGGCTTCTTGGCAGTAAAACTATCGCCTCCATAAATATGGAGGAAGTAGCCCGCCAGTCCCAGCCCCTCGCAAATGCCGCGCGCCGGCCGCACCGGCTTGTTAGTCAGCACCGCCATCGCCCGGGTCACGCTGCCCGGTGCGTCATGCAACTCATGCAAGGCCTTGAGCGCCTCAAGCACCCCTTCGTAGGCGTAGGTAAAGTCGAGCTTGTGTTCGCGATAGTACTGCAAAAAGAACTGGTAGCTTTTTTCAAGCAGTTCAGGGTCGACCGCTTCAGGCGTAGTATTGCCGGTCAGCGCCAGCGCGCGGCGCATCAGCATGGGCGCGCCGTTGCCCACAAAGCCCGCAATTGCAGGGTCGGGCAGGGAATCGAGATGAAAATGTTCCAGCGCAGCATTCACACTGTTGCACAGGTCCTGCGCCGAGTCGATAAGCGTGCCGTCCAGGTCGAAAACCAGCAGCTTGAGCTGTTCAACCGGAACGGGCCGCAGAACGTGAATCATGATTCCAGTGTACCGGGAACCGCACGGCGTCATCTCACCAGCCCACCAATCATGGCGCCCCATCCTGAGCGAAGGTCGCCCCTCCGACCGAAGTCGAAAGCCTGCCTTGAGTGTTTATGAGCGGTTAGCTCGCCGAAGGGGATGAAAATCAGGCCGAGCGGCCGTTTCAGATCCCTGCGACCTATCGATGTCGCGTATGGACGATCGACAGGGAATCCGACACCGTCCTATGCCGGTGTCAGTTCGGTTTCCAGGAGCGAGAGCTCCTGAGCCAGACAGTCATCACTATGCCGGTTGTGAAAATGCAAGCGTTGGAGATGGCCGTCTTTTTCGATCGTGATGGGGGCGAGATCATCCAGGCAGATTGTTTCGCCACAGAGATCGCAAAACTTGATTCCTTTAATGCTCATATGCCCTCCTTCCTGACCGGGCTACTTTCTCGAACACTGAGCCGCGCAGAAAGTGTCGTTGCACCTCCATACTTACGGCCATTTCGATGTGCAATAAATTGCACGTTGGTGGTACAGGGCATACAAGAAACCGCCATGCCGCTACACTGGCGGTTCATGATCCGGAAGCACGTGCCTGATCAAGTATTTAAAAGCGGCCCAAACGTTCGTGTCGGCTCCCGGGGATCGTGCCACCCATCGCTTCGCGTGTGTACTTCCTGGGTTCCGAGCAGTCGCTAACCCGAGGTGCCGGCCCGTCTGCCACTAAAGTTCCGGTTTGCCGGCGACACAACCGCTTTGATGAGTTCTGTAACAGGGCATGACCTTAGTCGTGCCGCCAGAACCACCAAAAATCGTTGGGCTTTAGCCCCTGCGAGGTGTAACTTCCGCATTGACGGTGACTCGCGCTCAATATCAAAAATGGACCGGACTTCGACGGAGGGAGCAGTGGCCTTCAGGCCACTGAAAAAGGAACGAGAAGAAACCGGCTTCAGCCGCGGGCCTTCCGTTTACGCTTCTCAGGAGACAAGTGGCCGTTCTAAGTCCCAGAGGGACGATCGAATTTAGCCTCGGGTGTAACCCGGGGGGAAGTGCGCCTCTGAGAGATGATGCGCGCCCCGGAGGGGCGCGGTGATAAAAGCGCGCAATTCGCCCGCTTTGATGAGTCCTGTAACAGGGCATGACTTTAGTCGTGCCGCCAGAACCACCAAAAATCGTCGG
This sequence comes from Occallatibacter sp., assembly GCA_035504315.1. Lineage (GTDB taxonomy): Bacteria > Acidobacteriota > Terriglobia > Terriglobales > Acidobacteriaceae > Telmatobacter. The sequence goes on along the minus strand of DATJSB010000229.1, from coordinate 47,021 downwards.
GCTTCAGCCCCTGCGGGATGTAACTTCCGCATTGGCGGTCGCCATTCCGGGCCAGACGCGCTCGTTGCAGTAGTAGAAGATAGATTAGCGTCGTGAAGCTCGAAATTACTGCTGATATAGGAACGGCGGAGTAGTCAGCCGGTCCAGTTGTCAGGCTGCCGGAGCTAGCGCGGGCCACCAAGGCGAAGAGTGAAAACCCGAAGATAAGGCACGGTCCAATACCCGTCCCGAGCGCAAGGTAAATCCAGAAACGCCATCCTCTGCTGTTTCTCACGAGCAAGACGAAGGGTATCCCCATAAGCCATCCGAAAACACCCATAGCAAGTGCAGAGATAAGAAAAAGCAGCCAGAATTCGAAAAGGTCGGATACCGAGACAGCTCGTTTAGCAGGAAAATGTATGAATACCCAGATCGACGCAAGAACCCCAGCGACACATGTTGCAATCACCCAGCCGACTAGCCCAAAAACCAGCCGCTTCCACCATGGAACCATAACTCTCGCGCACCCTATCAGTCAGGTTACCTCAAACTGAGAGACTGCTCGAAGTCGTGCTTGAGTTTCTTGTTCTGGATGTGTCGTCGCCGATGCTGAAGTTTCGGGATGAGCCAGATCATGATGAGCCAGCCAGCCGCCCAAACTTCCCCATAGGCGGCGATAGGCCCGTTACATCAGAAATTTGGGAGTGGACCGGTCGGAGTTCCCGGTCTCCCCGGTCCCCAAATGCGAGGGACCGGGGGCACCTCATCGTTAGTTTGAACAGTTTATCGAGACCAGGGCCACCCGGCGACACAACCGCAACCCAAACTGGGAGGGGTTATCGAGACTGACCAAAGGGGGCTGGAAAGCTGTAGCATACAGTATCGACCCAACTATGTCCGTCACTTGGGACAAACACGACTCCGAGCAAAGAGGCTATGCCTCCGCACAGAAGCTTCAGGAAGAGACGCTGGAGAGCCACCGTCATCTGCTTGGCGAGGAACATCCTCGCACACTGGCGGCGATGACCAATCTCGCCGTGACGTTGGGTAAGCAGGGCGATTGGGCGGGAGCGAGGAAACTTCAAGAACAAGTGCTGGCGGCGCACAGTCGTGAGCAGGGCGGCGAACATCCCCACACTCTGGCGGCTATGAGCAATCTCGCCGCGACGCTGGCTAGGCAGGGCGATCTGACAGAAGCTCGGAAGCTCCAGGAACAAGTGCTGGAGACTCGCCGCCGCTTGCTGGGCAAGGAGCATCCGGACACGCTAACGGCGGTGACCAATCTGGCCGCGACGCTGAATTTACAGGGCGATATGAAAGGGGCGAAAGAACTCCAAGAACAAGTGCTGGCGGCGAGTCGTCGTGTGCAGGGCGAGGAACATCATGACACACTGACGGCAATGAACAACCTCGCTGCGACGCTGATGGGCCTCGGCGACTTAGTCGCAGCGCGGAAGCTTCAGGAACAAGTGCTGGAGACCCGCCGTCGGCTGCTGGGTGAGGAGCATCCGGACACGCTGACAGCGATGACGGGTCTCGCCGGAACGCTATGCTCGGAAAGGGATCTGGCGGGAGCGCGGGAACTTCAGGAACAGGCGCTGAAGGCATGCCTTCGTGTGCTTGGCGACGAACATCCAAGTAGCTTGACTGCAATGAACAATCTGGCTGTGACGCTGAAGGCCCTAGGCGACTTAGCCGCCGCGCGGAAGCTCCAGGAGCAGGTGCTGGAGACTCGCCTTCGTCTGCTTGGCGAGGAGCATTCGAACAGCTTATGGGCAAAGAGCAATCTCGCCCAGACGCTGTACTCGCAGGGTGATCGGTCGCGAGCGCGGAAGCTTGAGGCACAAGTGCTGGAGACTCGCCGCCGCTTGCTGGGCAAGGAGCATCCGGACACGCTGACGGCGAAGAACAACTTGGCTCGGATGAAACCGAGAACCTTGAGGCGCTGGCTGCGGCTAATGTTCGAAAAAAAGCACGACTCTACAAACTGAGCTTTGACCCCCTGCATCTAATTTCCCCTCTTTCACGCATACTGGAGATGAATGATCTTCCATCCCACTCCGGCGGTCTATTACTCTCTGGTTACTATTCCCTGTTCCTTGATAACGAGAAATATAACCCCCCCACCCCCTCCCCCGGGGTAATCAACTAATCAACAGACTTCGCTGTCGCAACATATCAATAAATCAATTACTTGCAAAAATGTAACAACGAAAATCTGTTACAAAACCTCAAAAAGCGGCAGTTCGCTCAAAACCGGCCTTCACCTTCTAAACTTGACCTTTGTGTTCGATGGAGCGCCCATGAAATCTCGATTGCTTGCATTGCTCGCATTAATCGCCGTCGTCACCCTTCCAGGCGCGACGCTCCTCGCGCAGACCTCCGCGCAACCCGTCTTCTCCACGGTCCCATCCGCCGAACGCATTCCCAACTTCGATCAGCTCGTCTCTCAACTCAAGCAGTACCACGACTGCACCTGCCAGTGCGGCTGTTACGCGCACGACCTCGATCTCCAGGCCGATCGCGCCATCGCCTTCCTGCAGAAGCGTGTAACAACGCAACGGCCAAACGAAAAACTGGCGCTGGTTCTCGACATCGACGAGACTTCCCTCTCGAACTATGCCGAGATGCTCCAGCAGCACTACCTCTGGGATGACAAAGTCTTCGATGCGTGGGTCAACACCGCGCAGGCCCCGGCCATTCCCGGCACCTTGCGCATCGACAAAGAGGCAATACAGCTTGGCGTCGCGGTCTTCTTCATCACCGGCCGCCCCGAAGACCAGCGCGCCGCCACCGAGCGCAACCTGCGCGCCGTGGGCTATGAGTGGAAAAGCCTCACCATGCGTGCGCCGACTGAGGCCGGCGAAACCGCCGAGGTCTACAAGTCAGCTGCGCGTGCGCGTATTGCCGCGCAGGGCTACACCATTGTGCTCAATGTCGGCGACCAGTGGAGCGACCTCAAGGGCAAGCCCGAGGCCGAGTTTTCGGTGAAGTATCCCAATCCCTACTACTTCATCCCGTAATTCAGCGAACCCGCGGCCTCTCTTCGCATCTTCACTCTTTCACTTCTTCACCGACAACCGGCAACCGATAACTGTTATTCTCTCCACCGTATGCACGGGCTGTCGCTGCTCAAGATCGTTGCTGTGGCCATGCTCATCCTGGCCAACGCCTTCTTTGTGGCCGCCGAGTTCGCGCTGGTCTCCATTCGCGAGACGCGCATTGAGCAGTTATTCGAGGCCCAGGTTCCCGGCGCGCGCGCTGTCCGCCGTTTGCAGCAGGGCATCGACGACCTGCTTCCCGCCGTGCAGCTTGGAGTCACTCTCTGCTCGCTGGCCCTGGGCTGGCTCGGCGAACCGCTGGCGATCTCGCTGTTCATGCCCTGGTTCGGCGCGCTGCCCCACGCGCGGCTCTACGGACAGTTGCTCGCGGTTGTGCTTGGCTTCGCCATCATCACCTATTTTCACGTCGTCGTGGGCGAACTTGTGCCCAAGTCTCTGGCCCTGCGCCGGGCCGACGCACTGGCCGTGGCCGTGGCTCCGCCCATGCTCGTGTTCATGTCCGTCGTGCGTCCTGCGGTTCGTTTGCTTCGCGGCTCGGCCGCTGCGGTTCTGCGCGGCTTCGACATTCCCATGACCGAACGCGCCGAGGTCCATTCCGCCGAGGAGCTCAAACTCATCGCCACCTCGGCTCGCCGCATGGGCCTGCTTCCGCCTTCGCAGGAGTCCCTCATCCATCGCGCCGTCGAACTCGACGACGTGCCCGTCCGCGAGATCATGACGCCACGGCAGAAAATCTTTTCCCTGCCTTCAAACATGCTGCTTGAAGAGGCCTGCGCAAAGGTCATCGAGAGCCATCATTCGCGAATTCCCGTCTACGATGAGACGCGCGGTCCCGAACATATTGTGGGCGTAGTCTACTCACGCGATCTGATGCGGCTGCTTTACTTTCGCAGTGCGGGCGCGCAATCGGGAACGCCCCAGGTCGAACTCCGCCTCGCCCAGATCATGCGCGAGATTCTCGTCGTGCCCGAAACCAAGTCAGTACTCGATCTGATCCGCGAGTTCCAGCAGAGGCGCAGGCATCTGGCCGTCGCCGTCGATGAGTACGGCTCGATTGTCGGCCTCGTGACCGCCGAAGATGCCGTGGAACAGTTGACCGGCGAGTTCGAGGACGAGTTCGATGCGCCCACGCTACCGGTTCTCACCAGTCCCGGCGGCGCGGTGGTTATGGATGGCGGCGTGAACCTTCGCGACCTCGAAACCCAGATGCACTGGGATCTGCCGCGCGAGGGCGGAGTAGAGACGCTGGCCGGTTTCATGCTCGTGCAGCTCGGCCATATTCCTGAGGCGGGTGAGTCGGTGATCTACGACGGTCGTCGGCTTACCGTCGTAGCCATGGATGCGCGCCGCATAGCCAAGGTCAGAGTCGAACCAGCGGCGCCGGAGACTTCCGAGTCAGGCTAACTCCCATCGCGTATCATGGGTGCCCCGTTCAAGCTCCGCTTGAGCGGGGAAAGTGTTCGATCAACCAGCCCCAAAGTCCCCGACCCGCAATCGTCTCCGATTGCGGGCCGAAACTTACCTCAGTATCCCGGCGGCGGCGGGGGCGGCGTATGCAACGCCGCGTTGTATCCCTCGCGGAAGCCGTGCCTGTACTCTGGAACTGCCTCAGGGGAAACAGGTGGGTTGCGGAAGCGTGGATGATGCTCAATATCGGGTGGCCGGTTGTGGGCGATGTCCCGCTTGGCCGCATCGAATCCGTCGTGATAACCCTGCTGCGCGGCAGCGTTGAATTCCGGCGGTGGGGGCGGGGGCGCGTAATACACTGGCTGCGGATGCGAACAGCCCGCGAGTAAGAAGGGCATAGGCAGCAATAATGCTGCAAGAGCGAGCAGTCTCTTCATGTCGAAACCTCTTGTTGGGATTTGGATCACCGGCCAGCGCTTCTGCGCGGCGTCTTTCGTTGATAACACGGAAAAATTGAATGGGTTGCTCCCAATCGGGAATTTACACCGCAACAGGTGTGGAATTTCGGACGCGGCTGGGAATTCTTTGCCGAAAATACTGTCACGTGTGGCCCGCCGGGACTACACTTGCAGCCAGAATAATCTAAACAATCCGCCGTGCGGGTCCGATAAACGAGAGTGGCAGGCCGGGTTGGCGCTGCACAATTTCTCTTCGCTGGACGGCGGTCGCGGGAACCGCACCACCCGGAGCCGGTCCGTTGCCGGTTCGGGATCGGCGCCGGAGCGCAAACTGTCAGGAGATCGATCATGGCCGGCAAGAATAAAGACAAGCACAATCACAAACACAACCACAATCACGTAGAAGGGCAGGGAATTGCGGTTGCGAATCATGCAGCCGATGAAAGTGAGCCCCTGCAACTGGGCAAAGATTGCCAGTACGAAAAGGAGCTGCGCAAGCTGCAGGTTGAGCTCGTGAAGCTGCAGGAGTGGATCAAGCACGAGGGGCTGCGCGTAGTGGTGCTGTTCGAGGGTCGCGATGCGGCCGGCAAGGGCGGGGCCATCAAGCGCGTCACCGAATCGCTCAATCCTCGCGTCTGCCGCGTGGTCGCTCTCGGCACGCCCACTGAGCGCGAGAAGACGCAATGGTACTTCCAGCGCTATGTGGCCCACCTGCCCGCGGCCGGCGAAATGGTCCTGTTTGACCGGAGCTGGTACAACCGCGCCGGCGTGGAACACGTGATGGGTTTTTGCACGGAGCACGAATACGCCGACTTTATGCAGGCCTGTCCTGAGTTTGAGCGCATGCTCGTCCGCTCAGGCATCATCCTCATTAAGTACTGGTTCAGCGTCAGCGACGAAGAGCAGGAGCGGCGGTTTCAGGACCGCATGGACAAGCCCACCAAGCGCTGGAAGCTGAGCCCCATGGACCTCGAATCGCGCAAGCACTGGGCCGATTACTCGCGCGCCAAGGACGAGATGTTCGCGGTGACCGACACCAGGCAGGTTCCCTGGTACGTCGTGAATGCCGAAGACAAAAAATGTGCGCGCCTCAACGTGATCCGCCACCTGCTTTCGATCATTCCCTACCGCGACCTCACACCTCAACCGCTCAAGCTGCCGCCGATAGGCAAGTCGAAGTACGTGCGGCCGCCCATCAAGGAGCAGAACTTCATACCCGAGGTCTACAGGTAGCGCTGCGGTCGCTGCCATTACCGGGCCTCGGCTGGCGCCGGGGAAGGTTGCCGTTGACAAAAAAACAGCGCCGCGCACAAGATGATCGCCTTCCAATTGGCGCGGCGCTCGGAAACGGAAAAGGGAAGTCTTCTTACCGTTTCACAATCTTCGCCAGCCTCGGATCGGTCCACAACGCCGCGAACTCCTGGTCGGCATAAACATCGCGCATGTCGGGGAACTGCCCGTTTTTCGCCCTTTGCAGATAGTCCAGCGCGCCGTCAACGTTGCCCCGCTTTGCATACGCCTTCGCAATCAGGAAATCGATGCGCGCCTGCTGCTCGGGGCTGCGCACCTGCGCCATCACTCCGTTCTCGCTCGAGCTGATCACGTCGGGATCCAGCTCGATCGCCCGCGAGTACTCGGTCATTGCCCGGTCGAATTGCTTCAGTCCCACCCAGGCCTCCGCGATATTCAGATGCGCTGACGCATTCGACTCGTCCAGGGCCAGAGACTCCTTCAGGTAGCGGACGGCCGTCTTGTACTTCTTATCCAGCACCGCGACCGCGCCAATATTGTTCAGTGCGAGCGTGTTCCTGGGGCTCAGCTTGATCGACTGGCTGAAACTCTTGCGCGCTGCCGAGTGCTCGCCCAGCTTCAACTGGGCGATTCCAAGCTTGTTGTACAGCATTGAATTATGCGCATCCAGGCGAATCGCGATCTCGTAATCGGCGATTGCTATCTGCAGTTCATTGCGAATGCGCGCCAGGTCGCCCTTCTGTTCTGCCGCCCTGGCCGCCTGCATGGTGGTTTCAATGTTGCCCAGATCGGGCCGAAGCTCAGAGCCGGCGAGGGGTGCGGCACATGCCGCCACGCTCACGATTGCCGCCAGAATTTGAAATCTCGTCATGGGAAACCTCTCTTCCTTTAAGGAGCGTCCTGCCTGGGGTGCCTGCCGTCGATTCGATCCCGTGCGTTCCGCTCCCGACATCGAACCCAGTAGAGACCCCCTCCTTCCCGCCCACAACGCTATACCTGCTACCTGCTCCAGGTGCCGGGGGTTACCTGACTCTGCGTAAGACGTCAATCTTTGTTGTGTGGGTGTTGCGGCCGGTATCAAATGCGGTTTGACGTGTGTAACTCTGAACGTCGGCCGGGGGTTACCTGCCGTTAAATCCGCTACCTGGCCGCCGGAGACACCGTTAATACCGCCGCTAGCCAGGCAATGGGGCTAACATGGGAATCGCTCAGGCAGGGCAGCGGCTCGCAGCGGTTCCAGAGTGGCATTACGCAGAAAGCGCTGAAGCCAGGTGGCATTTTCCTTAAGAAAACGCCACGCTCCCCAGGTCCACATACGGCACATAAACTCCGGAACCGCTCTCGAAAGTGAAGCAAGATGACCGTGGAAAACTCGAGTCCGAATGGATTCACTGAAAGCCGCGCCGAATTGCGCGCTGTGCTTGAGTCGAAGGAATTCCTCCGCGCTCCTCGGCTTGCCCACCTGCTCTCTTATCTCTGCGAGAAGCAATTTGCCGGAGAAGAATGCCAGATCAAGGAATACTCAATCGGAGTTGAGGTCTTTGGCCGCGGCGCTTCCTTCGATCAGGACTCCGATTCAATCGTAAGAGTCGAGGCGAATCGCTTGCGCAAGCGCCTTGCCGATTACTACGCCGGCGACGGAGCCACCCACCAACTGCAAATCACCATTCCCGTCGGACAATATGTACCCAGATTCGCAGACTGCCACCGGGCGGTCTCCAACGGGAACATCCCTACGGCGGGCGGCCCAATCGGAGCCCCGCAGGCGATTGAAGAATTGCCGCCCTCCGCACGAGCCCGCCGAATGCAGAGGCTCCCTAATTGGGTATCGATTTCTGCGGCCGCTGTGTTGCTCGCCATCATTTTTGTCTACGGCTGGCGGCTGGCTCGAACCGCCAAGGAGCCGCCCCCAACCGGCGAAGTGAGCCAGAGAACCGCGCCCTTTGATGATTCGCCGATCGGTCTGCCTGTAGGCCCTGAGATTCGCATTCTCGCTGGCGCCCCCCGCAGCCTCGTCGATCATGCCGGAAAGCTCTGGAGCGCCGATGCCTGGTTCACCGGCGGTACCGTGGTCAAAAGTGCGGTGGCTCATGTCTGGCGCACCCAGGAGCAGGCGTTCTATCGCAACAGCAGGCAAGGCAGATTCCGTTATGACATCCCCCTCAAGAAAGGCATCTACGAGCTTCGCCTGCATCTTGCCGAAACGGCTTATGATCCCGAATCGACCGAGACTAGCGGAGAAGGCAGCCGAATCATGAACGTGCGCGCCAACGGAAAATCGCTTCTTTCGGCCTTTGACCTGACAGCCGATGCCGGTGGAAGCAGTACCGCCGACGTTAAAATCTTTCCCGGCATCGTGCCTGCCGCAGACGGGCAGCTTCATCTTGAATTCGAGGGCGAGACCGGAGCCGGCGCAATCCTGCAGGCGATCGAGATTCTTCCGGGGGCGCACGGGCACATGCTGCCGGTGCGCGTGTTGCCGCGCCAAACGCCTTACTATTCCAACGACAGCCGCTGGTGGAGTCCCGACGACTATTTCGAGGGCGGGCGGCTGGCGGCCTACGGCGCGCCTCCGAGCGGCACTGACGATCCGGACCTGTACGCAACCGAAAGGTGGGGTAATTTCTCCTATGCCATTCCGGTCTCGCCGGGCCGTTATGTCCTCACACTCTATTTTGCGGGCCGGCATGTCGAGCCCGACCAATCCGCAGAGTCGGCTGGGGACGGCGAGCCCAAAACCGCGCGGCTGTTCAACGTGTTTTGCAACGGGCATGCCCTCCTCGAGAACTTCGACCTGAAAAAGGAAACGCGCGAGAAGGATATTCTGATTCGCCGGTTTGAGAATCTGGAGCCGAACGCCCAGGGCAAGCTGCTGCTGAACTTCGTTCCCGTGGATGGCTACGCAACGGTCAGCGGCATCGAAGTCCTCGCGCAGTAGTCGGCAAAACGGTTACCCACCCCACTTTTAATCGACACGACCCGGCGGTCGCAGATCACTGGTCTCTGATTTCTATCCTTCCATGAAGCAGATCCTCATCCGATCTGTTTTCACCATTCCCGAGGTGTGGCACCCCGCACTGCCCAATGCGCTGGTTCAGGGATGCCTGCTCGCGATCGGGTTGACATACGTGTGAGGTGAACCTCATGACCGACGTGGCGTACCGGGGCCTCAATCCAAGGATGAGGGGCCGGGACTCTGCCACCAACGCCGGGGATACCCCCCGGTATCGCCTGTAAATAAGTATTCTGTTTTCATCGGTTTAACATTTTGTTTGTGCCGCAACCATGAGAAAACAAATGAGTTCCTGACTAGCGTGAGAAACAAACGACTTACCGCTCCGGCGCCGAATTTTGTGGCGACCGGCGTCCCGGCAGATTTTACCCCCTGGTATCAACATACCGCGAAGCGGAGAAATTATCGGCAATACAGGAAACAAGGGATCAACGGACTGAGCGATCAACGGGCTGTGGGACTAAGCCGGGGCTGGAAACGGGGCCGGGAAAAAGGAGAGCCCGGGAATGGCGCTGGTACTCGAAACCAGGCACCATGAACCCTGTTTATTTCGCTGGCGTCGATGGGCTGGCCGGAACGGAGCACGCCGTCTGTTTCTCGGCTTCGCAATTCTGCTTTTGCAACTCACAGGCCCGCGCGCGATCATTCAGCTTCTTCTCAACAAACTCGGCATAAATGCACAACGAATTCTTCTTCTGTTCCGGATCGGTCATCAGCGGCAGCGCCTTGTTGTACCACGTATCGGCCTCTTTGATCTGCCCCGCGTAATCGTAGGCCCGGCCCAGATCCCATGTGTCGATGGGGTCGCTGGGCGCAAGGGCCACTGCCCTCTGCAGGTACGAAATCGCCTCGTTATCTCGCTTCATGACGTCTAAGCAGGCGCCGATGTTGCCGAGGATGTCGGGGTTGTTCGGATAGTGTTTATCGAGAATAAGGCCAAGATCAAGCGCGGCCTGGTACTGCTGCTGGTCGAAAAGCTCCGACGTATAGCTCAGCCAGGCGTCGGGTGCTTCCTTGCCCGTGTAGGTGGTGCAACTTTCATCAAGCGCCTTGGCCATCTCCTTATACCGGCGCGAAATCTCCAACACGTGAAGTCGCCCTTCGTGGATGGTGATGTCCTGGGGCGCCAGTTGCAACCCGCGGTTCAGGTGCGCCAGTGCCGCATCCACCGATTCAGGTTCCCACTCGTCGTAAATCTCAACCTTCCCTTCGGCATTCTTCTCCATCTTTACCCGGTCGGCGCCCCAAAGCTCCACGTTGGCCAGGCACTTCTCGGCCTCAACCTGCTCGGCAACTATCTTCGAGTCTTCAAAAGGCGTGCAAAGCTTCCGAGCGCCATCGGCGTCATTATTTTTGATCAGCTTTTGCCAATCGGAAAGGTTCCCCGTCTGCGCGACGCAGTTGAGCGTGGCGCAACTTGCAGCCAGCACAACTAACCAGGTTTTCATGATGGCGAAACCATATCACACTTTGGGCCTGGTGACCGGCTCGTCCCGCCGCTGAATGCGCCTGCGAATCCATTTGGGTTCTCCTTGTGCGCCAACTCAGTTCTGGCGGTCGAATTCAATGCCCCGGGCCTCGGTCGCAAACACGCTCAAACCCGACACCCTTCCGGCGTTCCTGCGGAACACAATCACGAAGCTGCCCCCGGCATTGAATTCGTTCTTCGCAATTGCCGTCAACTTCACTGGCGAACCCGTTCCAATCCTGAGGCTCAAGTGTCCCTGTTCGAGCTTGATTTCGAGCTCACTCTCCGTTTCCCGGCTCTGATAATTGCCGGCAAAATCCCTCAATTCCGCCTCGCTCAAATCAAACTCACCCAGCTTCTCGCCTGCGAAGTAAGTTTCGCCGTTCATATCGAGCGCGGCCTTCATCGAGCCGCCCGCTTTCTGAAACGTAATCACATCGCCAAAGAGATCGTAAAACTGGTTGGCATCCTTGCGCCGCAGCGCCGAGCCCCACCCCTGCAACTGGCCGTTCGCCGCGCTGAAGGAATAAATTGTCTTCGTGCGCGGATCCAGATATTGGCCCGCGAACTCTCCCGGGTCGGGGAGCGTTCTGGCGGTCTCCGGCTCAGTCATCGCGTCGGACTGCAAGTCCCCTTTCAGATAAACATCGGCAACCTTGCGCGTCCGCAGCTCGGGACCGGCATTCGAAACATTGCACAGGCAGACCGCCGTGAACTTCTGTTCGGGAAAGCGGAGAATATCGGCGCGGTACCCAAATAGCGCGCCATTGTGCTCCACGATCGGCAGCCCTCGATAACTGCCCAGCACCAGGCCCATTCCGTAATTGGTCCGTTTGCCGTCGTTCAGCGTGCCCCGCGTTTCCAGCTCCTTCACCAGAGTCCCCTTGCCCAGCCGGCTCAAATAAAAGTTGTCGTCCCATTTCAGCAGATCGTCAACCGTCGTCATCAGTCCGCCGGCGCCCACGATCGCGTACGTCGTTGACCAATCCACAACGAAGCTGCCGTCTTTGCCTGGGTCGTACGCCGCCACGCGTCCCGGAACCACCACCGAAGCGTTATCGTAGATGCGCGTATGCGTCATTCCCAGTGGTTGAAAAATGTTGTCGGCGGCAAATTCGGCCAGCGTCTTTTTGGTCGCGCGTTTCAGAACAATTCCCAGCAAAAAGTAGTTCGTGTTGCTGTAAACCCACTCGCCACCGGGCACATTGTTCAGCCCTCGCTGCCGTTCAATCAGTTTCAGAACCTCGCCAGGCGAGTTGAAATTGGCGGCATCGTGGCCCGATAAATAAATCAGACTGAAGAAGTCTCGAAAACCGCTGGTCTGGTTCAGCATCTCTCGCAGCGTGATCGTGTGGCCGTAATCGGGCAATTCCGGAATGTACTTTCGTACGTCGTCGTCCAGCGAGAGAAAGCCCTGCTCCGCGGCGAGCACAACGCTGGCTGCCGTGAACTGTTTCGAAATCGATCCCACGTAGAACACGGACTCCGGCGAAAGCGGAACTCCGAGTTCCAGGCTGGCTTCGCCGTACGCATTGCGGTAAACGAACTGTCCGTCGCGTATAACTCCCAGCGAGCATCCCGGAGAGCCTGGCCGGACGAATTCCGCAAAGATCTGATCCACCTGTTGCGAGTGGTCTTCAGCTTGTGCAAACAACGGCTGCACGAAAACCGGGAAAACGAGCAGAGCAATAGAGGCCAACCGCTTCATCGGTACAGTATAAAAGTCAAATTTGGATCCTCACCTCTCTCCTGTTCCCTTGTTCCCTTGTTTCCTTCGTCCCTCAGTCCCTTAGTCCCTTGTTCATTCGTTCCCTGTTCGTTGCCGATAATTTCACTTCTTCGGCGCATACTTGTCGTATGCAATCAACCGCAAAGGTCCGGGCCGGTTCAATCTGTAAGCCATGTCCCCGGTCCGTACCAGAAAATGGGGATACCCCCACCCCCCCCTGCCAGCCGCTGTGCAACTGTGCAACTGCGCAGGACAACGCACCAGGAAAACAGCCTGACGACACAGTGACCGAGTCACGCGAGCTTTTTCAAAACGCCACCTGGCAAGCGCATTGAGACTCCACAGAAATTGAAGAACCGCCGTAATCATCCGAACCCGAGCATCACTCAGAGCAGCGTGACAATCTTGGGGTGCAGCGCGCGTTTCTTATCGATCTCGAGTAGGCCTATCGTCACCGGCAGTTCGAACCGCCGCGGCCCGCACGAGCCGGGATTGAAGTAGAGCACGCCTCTTTTCGTGTGGTAGTTGGGCACGTGCGTGTGACCGTACAGCACGGCGGCGAACTTTGCCGCAGCCGGATCGAGATGCAGCGTCTTGAAGTCGTGCAGCATGTAGATGTAATGGCCCTCGGCGAGGAAAACTTCGGTCTCAGGCAGCTTGCCGCATGCGCCTTCGCGGTCCACGTTGCCGCGGATCGCGATTACCGGAGCGATCTCCTCCAAAGCGCTAAGGACCGAAGGTCTGCCCACGTCACCGAGATGCAGAATCTGGTCGACACCCTTGAGTGCCGCAAGCACCTCAGGGCGAAGCAGGCCGTGAGTATCGCTGACGATGCCGAGCTTCATGGGATCAGGATAAGCGGAGTGAGCGGGGTTCGCGGTGACCTGCCGCGGACCAGCGCGAAGCCGGCCCAGCCGCCGATCGCGAAGCCCAGAGCCAGCAAGGCCATTCGTGTTATGTTAACTCTGTTCACGCTTTCAAGTGTGTTTGGCCGGCGCTGCTCTAAGATTGCTTCCAGCGATCCTTCATTCAAGATGCTGAACCAGGGCAAGAGGCGAAAACCGGTCGCCCGAAAATTGAGATGAAGGAATTGTTCCCAATCGACGAACCCCACGCTCGAACAAACTGGCGCAGCGCGGTCGCAGCCTATACTGACCGGCGCGTGCTGCAGGTACTTGCGCTCGGATTCGCCAGTGGCTTGCCGTTCCTGCTGACTTACTCAACTCTTTCAGCGTGGCTGGCGACAGCCGGCGTGCGGCGTGCAGCCATCGGCACCTTTGCCCTGGTTGGCACGCCCTATGCATTCAAGTTTCTGTGGGCGCCGCTGATGGATCGCGTACCTCCGCCACTGCCTTTGGGACGGCGGCGCGGCTGGGGAATCACCATCCAGATTCTTCTCATCGGCGCCGTCCTCGCCCTGGGATTGAGCAGTCCAAAGCACAACCTGCCTCTGATGGCCGCCCTGGCGGTCCTGGTCGCATTTCTATCCGCGAGCCAGGATATCGTGATCGACGCCTGGCGCGTGGAGAGCTTGACTCCCGATCAGCAGGCTCCCGGAGCAGCCATGATTCAGTCCGGCTACCGGATCGCCATGCTGATTTCCGGGGCAGGCGGCCTGTTCATTGCAGCGTACGCAGGGTGGTTTGCGGCCTATGCCACCATGGCTGCGCTGCTCGGCGTGGGACTTCTGGTGTTTTTGCTGGGTTCCGAACCAAAGGTCCCGGCGCAGATTTCAAATACCGCGGAATCAGGTTGGCAGGCGATTAGCCATGCGTTTTCGACCGCCGTGATCGGACCCTTTCGCGACTTCATGCAGCGACCGCTTTGGCCCGTGATCCTGATCGCTATTTTCGGATACAAGCTGGGCGAGGCTATGGCGGGAGTGATGTCAACGCCACTCTATATTTCGCTGGGGTTTTCGCTCCCTGAGATCGCCGCCGCTTCGAAAGTGTTCGGATTTTTCTCGATTGTGACAGGGGCTCTATTGGGCGGCGTCGTGACCACCAGGTACGGCATCCGCCGCTCGCTTATACTTTGCGGCATTTTGCAATCAATCGGAAACCTGTTTTTTGTTCTGCAGGCAGTAGGTGGGCATCGGATCGGCTATCTGGCTCTATGTGTCACTGCCGAAAATCTCACCGGTGCAATGGCCGGAACCGCATTGGTCACCTATCTTTCCAGTCTATGCTCGCCAGCTTTTACAGCCACTCAGTACGCGCTGCTGGCCGCGCTGGCTTCGGTTGGCCGCACCGTGGTGGCCTCCTCAGGAGGATTATTGTCACTGAAGATCGGCTGGGTGCGGTTCTTCGAGCTTACCAGCGTTGTCGCATTGCCAGCCATCATACTGTTCATCTGGATCGGACCGCGCGACGATTTCAGCAATAACCAACGCAATCCAGACCTCAAAGCTGCGGATGGAACTTCAAAAGGCCCGGCTTCGGCTTAGAAGCTCTAGACCGCAGGCGGTGAATCAAATCGATTGCCGTGGGGCTATAGGGAGTGAGCCAGGTCGCTAGAATTCAGCAGAGGACCAAGAGGCCAAGGAGCACCATGCCAACTGCAGCCAACGGCTGGCGGCGGAGCCGGCGAGACGCGTTGGATGAGGGAAAATGCACCACCAGAGCAGGAATACAGCGACTCCCGGCTTCGGCCAGGGTCTAATCTGAACATGAGAGCAGCGATGAAGATTGTCTTGCCAGCGTGGACCATGTTTGCGGTGCTGATGCCGCCGGTACTAGTGTTTGCGCAGGGGCAATACAATTACAATGCAGGCGGTCAAAACGCCGCAGCACCCGATCTGCGCGCCGACGCTGAGCAGATCTTCGCCCTTGCCAACCGTGCGCGGCGCATTGCGGGCGCGACGCCATTGCAGTGGGACCCGGCGCTGGCCGCAGCGGCGCTCTACCATTGCCGGTGGATGGTCCAGGAAGGTCAGATTGCACATCGCTACGGTGGCGAACCCGATCTGACCGGGCGCGCGGCCAATGCAGGCGCGCACTTTGGCGTGATTGAAGAGAACGTCGCGATCGGGCCATCCGCCGATGGAATTCACCAGGAGTGGATGGAATCGCCGGGGCACCGTGCGAATCTGTTAAGCCCGGATGTGGATCGCGTCGGTGTTGCCGTGATTGCCAGCCGCGGAGTGCTCTACGCCGTGGCCGATTACTCTCACGGAGTTCCCGCGCTAACGGCATCGCAGGTTGAGGCGCGGGTGGCCAACCTGGTGCGCGTGAGCGGCATTGCCATTCAAAACGACCCAACGCTGGCGCGCGCGGCGTGTGCCATGGATTCGGGTCTGCCGCGAAGCGCAGCCGGCTCACAGCCGCGGTTCATTATGCGTTGGCAGGACCCGGATCTGGACAAGCTGCCGCAGGCGCTGTCAGACAAGTTGAGCACCGGCAACTACCGTACCGCCGCAATCGGCAGTTGCCCGGCGCAGCAGGTTCAGGGTGGATTCACAGCGTATCGGATTGCGGTGCTGCTGTATTGAAGCAGCGAAGAAGTGAAAGAGTGAAGAAGTGAGAGGAAGAGTCGGCTTATCAGCCAAAATCCTTATGCTCTTTCCAAACTTCGGACCAGGGTTTGCGCGGAGGGCCGCAAACGAAGATGTAAGGGTGATCGTCGAGCTCTTCGTTATGGATGCCCTCGGAGTTGCCGTTGTGCCCGGCGACTCGGCAGTTGGTAAAGATCCGATCGGCCTGATCAGGCCTGATACCCAGCGCAATGATGGTAGTGATTTGCTGCGTCGGATAGCCGCGCAGCCACTCGGAATTGGTGGTGCCGATTGGCTCAGGCAGCCCGTACGCGCGGCCGAGAATATCCATGGCCCCGTACTCACCGTAGTTGCCGGTGGTGATGCCCAGATGAGCCCGCTGCTCGGGCGGCAAAGAGTCGCGAATCTGCGCAACCGTTCGAACCAGCTCATTCCAGCCAATCTCTTCACGAAGGTCGCCATTGTTCTTGAGCGCAAAGGCGCGGAGCGGCCCGCTGGACGCAATCGGGAGAATGATCGCACAGACAAACACTGACACAAACGCGAACGCCGCGCCCCACGCCGACGCGATGGTCCACCGCCCCCAGCGCGGCAGCCTGGCGAGCCAGTTCACAGCCATCACCGCGCCCATCGCAGTCAGCGCAGGGTAAACGCCGGCGGTGTAGTAGCCACGGCCCTTGCCGATGGCGAAGAGCGCGACCGGAATCACGGCCATGAACGCCAGCATGCGAAAGCGCCGGCTGCGCGCAAAGCCGATCAGTCCGGCGATCCAGAGCGGCGCGGCGGCGTAGTTGTTTGAAACGCGGAACTGGTCGCGGAGAAACCCTTCGGCGCGGCCTTCACCCACGTCGCGAATATGAATGTGCTGGAGAAAGTGATAGGAGATGAAATCGTGCCGCGCCAGCCAGATGAAATTCGGCAGAAAGATCAGGAGCGCGATCCCGACACCGGCCCAAAACCAGCCGGTAAGCAGGAATCGCCGGGCAGGCGTGAAGATGATGCCCGCAAGAATGCCGGCGATGTAGAACACGATTGCATACTTGGTTTCGAGACCGAGGCCGATTGTCGTGCCAATGGCAATCCACCAGCGAGGATTCTCTGACTTGAGCAACCGAATGACGAAGTAGGCAATGAGCACCCACCACAGGTAGTCGAAAGTGGTGTACTGGAACTCAGTACCTTCAAAGAGCGCAAGGGGAGCAAAGGCGGCCGCGAGCGCTGCCGTTGCCTGCGCAAAACGAGAGCCTCCGAGTTCACGAGCCATGAGGCCCACGACAAATACGGCGACGGCCTGCGCGATGACTGAGAAGAGTCGCAGTCCAACCATGTTGAGCCCGAAGAGCGCCATGCTGATGCGTTCAACGGCGGCCGTGAATGGAGGATAGGCGACAAAGCCCCAGTCCATGTGTCGCGCATCGCTGAGGAACTGGAGCTCGTCGCGATGAAAGCCATAGCGCGAGTTGGTGAGGATGTGAAGGAGCGCGACGGCGGCGGCAATGGCGAAGAGCGCAGTGTTATCGACAAGGCGAGCAGCGCGGTCAGCCATCGCTTCTGGCTCGGCGTTGATTGCAGTTTGAGATGAATGGGGCAAGCAGACCTCCGCTCACTGAGTGTTACGAAGGAACCCCGGTTTCGGTTCCTTTGCGTCGCTCAAGTGGATTCGGCACTCTGACTGATGCCATACCAGCGGCAATGGCGCCCTCGATGCCGATCGGGGCGTCTTCGAAAACGAGACATGTCTGCGGCGGCACACCAAGCCGCTCGGCGCCGGCAAGAAAAACGTCAGGCGCCGGCTTCGAGCGCGCGTAGTCCTCTGAGCCGACAATCACGGTAAACCAGTCGAGCATTTCAACTACGGTTAGCGATTTGATAATCGATTCGCGCGTGCTTCCCGAGACCACGGCAAAAGGGATCCGGCCGCGTTGCGACTCAAGGATTTCGAGCACTTCAGGCACTGGCCTGAGGTCGGGCAACTGCTCGAAGTAGAGATTCTCCTTGCGCTCGGCGACTAACTGGACCGGCATTTCGAGGCCATTCATTTTGTTCAATTCGGCGATGATCTCAACCGGTGGTTTGCCTCCCCAGGCGTAAAACAGCTCTTCGTCAAACTCGCAGTTCCATTCGCCAAGAGCCTTTTTCCAGGCAATGTAATGCAGTGGCATGGAGTCGACGATGGTGCCGTCGCAATCGAAGAGGTAGGCGCGAAAGTCGCCCGAAGGCAATTTAAGCTTCATCAAATCGTCTCCATTATTCAGTCTAGGGCCTGTTATCAACTTTCGCGTAGGAGTCGCTGAGAGCAAATCTTTCCCAAGTCGCGAAGCGAGGAATAACGCATACACCGGGACCCCCGCAAACGACGATTGTCGCGTGGATACCGGGCGTCTGCTAGCGACGATCGGCGCGGAACTCAAATAAAACTGGCTCCCGCCTCCACCGCCTCAGTAGTGTGAACAGTCTCTAGACCTCGTGAACTGTTATGGGCTTGTCGATCCGTGCCAACGCTTGATTTGCCTCGGTACTGATTGTTTCCAACTCCCGCCTTGCGGTCTCTGGAACCATGAAGCGCACAAAGAGCAGTGTGAGGACGCAAAACGCTGCGTAGATGAGGAACGTGATACTACTGCCGGCCGCGTTGATCAACGAAAGAAAGGTCATCGAGACCAGGAAATTGGATGCACCTGAGCCCAGCGATGCAGCTGCCACGCCGCGGCCGCGCACGCGCAGCGGGAAGACTTCCGACACCAGGATCCAGGCGATGGGGCCCATGCTGAAAGCGAAACAGGTGATGTAGACCATCAGGCAAACGGTAGCCACCAGGCCGGGCGCTGCCCCAAAAGCGGTGGGCGTGTGAAACGAGTACGCAAGCAGAACCAGGCATGCCGTCATTCCGCTCACGCCCGCGTAAAGCAGCGGCTTGCGTCCCACGCGATCCACCAGCACCAGCGCAATAATGGTGGCCAGCATATTGGTGACTGCCACCAGCAGCGTGGCGAAGATTGCGCTCCTGTTGGAGGTAATGCCGGCCAGAGCAAAGATCCGCGGCCCGTAGTAAATGATGGTGTTGATGCCGGTGACCTGCTGCAGCACGGTAAAGCCCACCGCAATAAAGAGCGAGGTGCGCGCGGCGGGTTTCCATAGTTCGCTCCAGCGCTGTTCCACGGGGATGGCGAGAGCCGTGCGAATTTCCTCGATCAACAACTTCTCACCGGCCGCATCGGTATAGCTGCTCAACACCGATCGCATTTCCGCCATGCGATTCTGCGCGAAGAGCCAGCGCGGGCTTTCAGGAACCGTGAAGATAAGCGCGAGAAAGAACGCTGCGGGCACAGCGCCCAAGCCGAACATGGTTCGCCACGCGTGCTGTCCCGCCAGCCAGTAGCCCACGAGATCGGCAAGCACGATACCGATGGTGAGCGCGAATTGGTAAAGGCCGATCAGCAGCCCGCGCGACTGCGGCGGCGCCAGTTCCGAGACGTACACCGGGGCGGTAACCGAGGTGAATCCAATAGCAATTCCAAGCAGGCCGCGTGCGCCGATGAGAATGGTTACGTCAGGCGACCAGAATGCCAGCAGCGATCCGAGCAGGAAGATGATGCCGCCCCACACCAGCGTGGAGCGCCGTCCAATGCGATCGGCAATGCTGCCCCCGGCAATAACCCCTGACATGGCGCCGACCAGCACCACGCTCACGACGGTCTCTTCCATGCGCGTGGAGAGGGTGAACGATTCGCGCACGAAGACCAGCACCGCAGCAATGATCCCCATATCGAAGCCGTAGAGAATGCCGCCTAATCCTGCGATTAGCGAGACGCAGCCTAGAAAGCCGCGTCGCACGTGGATCTCTGCGGGATCTTTGGTGCGGGTCGAACTGGCTTCGCGATTCACTGAGTACCTTATCCTACTGTTCCATCGGACCGTATTGGAAGCGCGGCGGCAAGCGGCATCCGGTTCTTTCCACCATCGCCAGCGTGAGGGCCTGCGCCACCGGAATCGCGGTGATTCCTTCCCATGGCTCGGTCACCGCATCGAGACAAACCGGGAAGAGCCGCTCGGCAGGGGCGCGGTCTTCTGAAGAAACCAGCACCACTTTTCCGCCGCGCCGGATGCATTCATCGGCGAGCTTTACTCCCAGCCCTGCCGCGCGCCCGAGCGCGTAGATAATGGCCACGTGCGTGCCATCTACATCCAAATTGGGCCCATGCTTGAAACCTGCGCCAGTGTGGGCGGTAGCGCGAAAACCGCTCATCTCGCGGATGGTCAATGCGCTCATCATTGCCGCACCATAGGCTGCGCCGCGGCCCACGATCTCGATGTTCGCGGCTCCATGGCAAAACTCTTCCAGCTCTTTGCGGCCAGCGAAGATGCGATCGAGAGAGACTGCGAATACCTCCGCGACATGCTCTGCATCTGCCTGCCAGGGCCGTTCCAGCATCTCTGACGCAAGAAGAATAGCGGCGGCAGCGGTATTGCTATAGGTCTTTGTCGCGTTGCCGTATTCGGGGCCAGCCAGAATCGGCAAACGATTTTCCGTCAGGCGCCAGCAGGTGCTGGCCGCGTTGTTCGAAATCAGACCCAGGGTTCGATCGCTGCCGGTCTTCATCAGCTCGACCAGCTCGGCGCTCTCTCCTGATGCAGTGAGAAGCACGGAAACGGCAGCGTCGTCCCAGACCGATTGCGCGTAATGCAGCCATTCACCGGCGTCCACCGAGAAGGATGGCCTGCCGTGCGTCTGAAGCAGCACGGATCCACCGAACGACGAACAGTACGACGCTCCCATCCCGATGAACAGAACTGGACCCTGTCCCATCGAGAGGTCGCGCAGCTTTGCAAGGGCATCGCGGATTTCGGTGTCACGGGAATAGGCCTGGATCAGTTCGCTGAGTTTTTGTGGCTGCTCCCGGCATTCGATCTCCAGAATCTCGGTGCCGGTTGCGGTCAGCAGCTCCTGCCGAGGTTCCACTCCGCCGATCCACCGCGGTTGATCCATGGTCGTTTCCCGCCTGTTCAGTTCCTCGCGAAGTTCCGGGAATCCTCGTCCGGCGCAAAGCGGACGGTGTAGGTGGGAACTTCGTAATGTTTCTTTAGTATCATTGTTGGAAGACGTGAAAGCAAGGACTTCGTGTCAACGGGGCCGGTTACGAACTGATGGGCTGCGAAGGGTCGAATGGGCTGACTGAGCTTCTCATCTCCGAATATACTTTCAACGAACAAAGTGAAGAGAAAATCCATTCCAATCGGCAGGCCGTCGGTTCTGCGTCACACCAATGCTCACGGCATTCTCAAGCTGCTGCGCGAGAGTGGTTCCTGCTCCCGGGCGGATCTTGTGCGCGCTTCCGGGCTGAGTGCGCCCACGGTCACCAATGTAGTGAAGGACCTGCTTTCGGCGGATCTGGTCGAGTTGCTTGGCGAGGGGCCATCCAGTGGCGGCCGTCCGCCCGACATGTTGCGATTCAAGGCGGAGCGTGGTTGCCTGTCGGCGGTCGAAATCACCTCGCGAAACATTTCTTTCCTCCTCACCGATCTGAATGGCAGCGAACTCGATCGGAAGGATGTTTCGCTCGCTAGGGAAAAGACCACTCCGGAAGCGATCTGCAGCTTGATCGGAGAGGAACTGAAGGGGCTCTTGCGCAAGCAAAAGAAAAGCCGCGACAAGCTGCTGGTGCTGGGGGTAGGAGTGCCTGCCATCACCAATGTGGACGAAGGCAGCGTTCTTTTGATCAGCACTCTCAAGAACTGGCGTACGATTCCTCTGCGCGCCATGCTGAGCAAGATTGCGGGCTGCCCGGTGATCGTCGAGAACGATACAAATCTCGCTGCGCAAGGTGAGTACTTTTGCGGCTCCGCCCAGGGCGTGAAGGACTTCGTCTTCATCAACATCGGCACCAACGTGGGAGCGGGAATATTTCTTGGCGGCCGCATTCACCATGGCGCGGAGTGGTCTGCGGGCGAAATTGCCTATCTCCGCCTGCCCTCCATCTCTCGCCGGCAGCTGAGCATTCACGAGTTCGGCGAGTTGGAGAGCGTGCTCACGAGCCGGGGAATTCTGAAGAGCTGGAGCGAGGCCCGCAGCAAGTCGTCGCGCTGCCTTGACAAACCGGATGTCGATGCTCGGGATGTTTTGAATCTGGTTAAAGAAGGTGATGCATGCGCCGTTAAGATCGTGCGCCGAAACTCAGAGATTGTCGCCGACATCATCGTGAACCTCTCTCTGATTTTGAATCCGGAGTTAATCGTTCTGGGCGGCGAAATTGGCAGCCATCCAGTGCTGATTGATTCTGTCCAGAAGCAACTCGAGGGCGGAGAATTCGCGATGACCAGAATCGTAGCGAGCCCGCCCGGCCAGCGGGCAGTGCTCTGGGGCTGCATCTCGCTCGCCCTTGAGGCTCTTCCCTCGGTTCTTCTTCCGCATCCGGCACTGTGATTTCGATTGGTAATCTCAGTGCTTGCAGCTACGGCCACTTTGTTATACAACATTAGAAACATTTCCGGCTGCTTTCAGCTCGAAGTGAAAGCATCGGCTCGCGCCCCGGGTCGTCGGATCGCCCGAGAGAAGGCTATCATGCGAATGCTGTTGACCTCTGCACTGCTGTCGATTGCGGCAGTAAGCGTCCATCCTCAGGTTCATCCCATCCTGGCCCTGGGATCGAGCGCGCCCAACTTCGAACTTCCCGGAGTGGACGGAAAGGTGCACAAGCTGAGCGACTACGCTCGCAGTCAGGTGCTGGTCGTGGTCTTCACCTGTGATCACTGCCCGATTGCGCAGATGTACGAGCAGCGCATCGAGAAGCTCTACGAAGACTATGGCCCGCGCGGCGTTTCCGTGGTGGCGATCCAGGGCAACGACCCCAAAGCGCTGACCATCGATGAGCTGGATTGCTCGGACATGGGCGACACTCTCCCGGAAATGAAGATCCGCTACACGTGGAAACATCTGCATTATCCATATCTCTACGATGGTGAAACGCAGTCGGTCACGCGTGCCTACGGACCACAGGCCACTCCGCATGTCTTCATTTTCGATAAGAGCCGCCACCTTCAATACGAAGGACGCTTTGACGACAACTACCGCATGGAGAAGGTGAAATCAGAGGATGCGCGCAACGCCATCGACGCTCTGCTGGCCGGTAAGCCCGTACCTGTAGCGCACACCGCTGTCTTCGGATGCTCCACCAAGTGGCAGGAGAAGGAAGCTCTGCGAGTGGCAGCGGAGCAGAAGCTTGATGCGCAACCCGTCACCCTCGACCTGGTCGATGCCGAGGGACTGAAAAAGCTGCGCGCCAATGCCGGCGACAACTACACGCTGGTCAGTTTCTGGGCCACATGGTGCGGCTCCTGTGTAGCGGAGTTCGCGGATATGCAGGACACCTTCAGAATGTACAGTGACCGCGGCTTCAATCTGGTGACCGTCTCAGCTAATACGCCGGATCAGAAGGCGTCTGTGCTGAAGTTCCTCGAGCGCAAACACGCCACCAGCCACAATCTGCTGTTCGCCTCTGACGATACTGCCGCGCTGCAAAAAGCGTTCGATCCCAAATGGGAGTCAGCCGTGCCTTACACGGTGCTGCTCGCTCCAGGCGGCGAGGTTCTGTTCAGCACCACGGGGTCGGTAGACATGCTCGAACTGCGTCGCAAGATTCTTGCTTCAGTGCCGGCGGAGTACGTCGGGTTCCAGCAGTACTGGCAGGGAAACTAGACCAGAATACAGGTCGCTGTCTCCTGGTCAAGGCTTTGTAAAAGGGCACGACTACAGTCGTGCCGAAAAAGCGTCAATTAAATTCCTGGGCTTTAGGCCCTGCCGGGATACACCAACTGTTGCAGCGCTCTAAGCGAAAACGGCGTGCAGAATCCAGGAGTCTCTCCGCCGCCTTGCAAGGATTCATCTAGTCACTTTACCGGCTTTTCGTGCGCGGCCCAGAAGATCGCGTTCTTGAAGATCGTCGTGAATGCCGGATTCTCGAAGAGATCGGCGTGGTGCCCCATGAAAATGTAAATGTTTCGCGCCTTGTAGTGCTCATTGGTCCAGATCACAGGGTGGTCGCCCATCTTGATCTTCGTGTCAGGAACGTAGCTGTTCTCATCGACGCTGGCCAGGACGTGCACATTTGGCCGCGGCGATTTATCCCATGTATAGAATTCCTCGTGAAGAACTTTGAATGTGCTGGGCACTCCCTTCATTGCCGGATGCGACCTGTCCTCGACCGTGACCATGCCGTCGACAAAAGTAGGAATGTAATTGGTGTAGCGGATTCCGCCCATAAACTGCGAAAACCATGGCCACATCTTGTAGCCGTCAAAGTCACCCAGAAGCCCGGCGTGATGAAATCCGATCCATCCGCCGCGGCCTTCTTCGATGTACTTGATGAATGCCGCCTGCGCCGTTGGTGTCCAACGATAAGGCGGGTAGTTGAGCTGGATGAAGAGCTGATAGTGCGAAAGAAATTCATCGTTGATCTCTTCGGTGTCCTCAATGTAATCGACAGCAAAGTGATTCTCCGTCGCCAGTTGATTCAGCCAAACCTTTGCGGCTTGAACGAACGGCGCGTGAATGCCGCCGGGCTCGGCGATGGCCACTACGCGAAATTTTGGAGCTTCGGGCGGTGGCGACGCTGCTTTGGCTCCGACTGCTGAAGCCAGCAGGAATGCTGGTATGAGGAAGAGCACTGACTTACGCCAAAGTGCCTTGCCGATCAATCGCATCGATTCTCCTTATCACCCCGTGGCGAAAGTCAAAATCGCCGAGATTCATCCCCCAGGGGCTAAAGCCCGTCGAATATTATCAACCGTTTGCGGCACGGCTAAAGCCGTGCCCTTTCAAAACTCGGCTTTCACCACGGGCTGTTATCTGTCATCTTCTGGTTTACGAATCGCTCGTATTTGCAACCCGGCTATTTTGCGCGCGATGGAGTCATTTCCAAAGCCCAGATTGCCATTGGCCGCATGTACATTCCGGCGCGGAAATTACCTGTGACGTCCCAGGCCTCAGGCGTGCGGAACCAATAGCCTTTGCTTTCGTAAATCACGTGGTAAAGGCCCCACGCCGCCCTCCAGGCCTCGTCGTTCATGCCTTCGCTCATCAACAATCCGGCATATCCCTCGGTGGTGCCCACCCATACTTCTTTAGCTTCGGCATTGCTCAGGATTTTGCCATCGGAGCTCATGCCGTTGGCCGCGCCCATCTGGCCATCGCCGTATTTCATCACGTTGAAGTCGAATATTTTTTTGAGCGCCGACATCTCCATCGCGCGCGGCACAATCTCGCCCAAGCCGGTCAGATTCGCATACCACTGGCCGGCCAGCTGGTCGGTTTGAATGTCGTCTTTCGATTCGCTGTTGGTGTCGTAGCGGAAGTACTCGCCATTCCAAAGCTGCGAAACGTACGTTTTCTGTCCCTTCAAAAACAGTGCGTGATATTCAGCCGCGGTCTGATTATCGCCCACGATGCGCGCGGTTTCTTCAGCGGCCCGCAGCGCGGCCAGCCATAGCCCGCCCGAGTACGCGCTTACACCCTTCACTACCCAATCATCATACGTCTGATCGGGATAGCCGCTGTTCTCCGGCACGCCGCCGCCGTGGTCGAACTGGCGAAGATACTCGATCGCGTCTTTCACCGCCGGCCAGGTGTCACGCAGGAATTGCTTGTCCCGGCGATTGGTCAACACGTAATCGCGATAGACCATGAGCACAAACTTCGAGTTGAGATCCTTCCAGTCGTTCGTATCTTGCCAGCCCGGTTCGTTGACCGCGACAAATGGATCGCCTTCAGGCACGCCCAGATCGTGCGGCACGGCGCCAATTTTCTTGCGTTTGTGAGTTACTGGCCGCCCAGTTTGCTGCGTCTTCCAAACCCATAACCCCTGCTCTGGCCATTCTTTCGGTACGGTATCGGCAAACTCGCGCAGCACCTGCTTATCGATTTGCGGCCAGAACTTCAATAGCGGCAGCGAACCATAAAAGCGTACATCGAGTGTGCCGTAATAGGCGTAGTCGAAGCACTCAAGCAATGCAAACGTCGGTGCTTTCTTGATATCTGATCCAGCCTCACGCCCCCAGAAAGTTCCACCATCGGTCAGCGCATAGAGCTCGTTGAAGAGCATGCCGCGGTACCAGAGCGGCTTGCTTTCATCGTTGACATACGGCGCTTGCCAACGGTCGATCGCTTCGCTCCACTCCGTAGCGTGCTGCAGTCCATCGCGCGCAATCTTCCAGGCATTCCGGCCACTGGTTCCGTAGAAGTCGGTATAGCGGCGATACCACTGTCTGCCTTCGCCGAACTGCACCACGGGAAAGTCCCAGGCCAACACCATGGGGATGATCTTCTTTTCGCCTGGCTTGAGCGTGAAGCGTATTGCGATGGCACCAGCCAGCTTCTCTTTATCGCTGACCCAGGATTTAGGGTTGTTAGCAAGGCGGCCGTCTTTGGAGAACGGAGCCCATACCTCTTTGCCGTCTCCTTGGGCGAGCCAGGTGGTCTGATAGCTGACTTCCACGCCGGGTGAATCGAGTGCGGCAATTACGAACTGGCCGTCCCACTCATTCGCGCCGGAGCTGCCGCGGTTCCGGTCGAAGACAATACCTTTCATGGTGCCTGCGCCTTCAATCGGCTCGCTGCGGTACTCGTTAAAGTTGCCCTGATTCGGAGTGCCCGCGAAGTCGCGCGCAAAGGTCCTGAACCATCCCGCCATATTGGTCCACGAAAAGAGTATCGAAACAGTCACCGTCTTGTTGGTCGGATTCTCCGCGTGCCAGCGATATACCGCAACGGGGTAACTGGATTCGCGATAGTTGTCGGGAATGACTGGCGAAAATTGCTCCAGCGTCACGTGGGCGGGAAAACGATCCCACCTGTAATCGAACCACGCTTTCGGAAACAGGGCATAGTAATCGCCCGCGCCGACGGGGTAGTTCCACTGCCACGCGGAGAGTTCACCGCCCTGCGGCTTGCCGTTCATCAGCACCTGCGCCACTCCCTGGGCGTCACCTTCGGTTTGCTGAAACATCGCGAATTGATTGGCATAAACTGGCTCATATTTATGGACGCCGGCTTTGATGTGCCAGCGCGCGAAGTCGCCGCGATAGCTGCGCGAGAATGTGCCTGCACCAAGGCCGCCTACCGGGGCGCCTTGCCAATAGCCGTCATCGATATCGCCGGCGTTGCGCGTCACTCCAGGATTCTCGAGCGCAAGCCCTAAGGGGCGCGTCCATGCTGCTTTTGGGATACCATCCTGGCCCAATGCAGCCGCAACTGCGGAAAGGCAAAGCGCGAATGCCAGGATGCGGATCGTTGTTCTTTTCAAGAAGCCCTCAATCGCTTTATTCGAGTTCGTTCAAGTTCATGCGTGCGCAGAGTAACAGCATGCCTGGCTGAATTCCCAGATCTCTATATTCACTCTGGCGCTTGCACGCAGCTTATTCGATCAGCCCTGCCCGCCCAGCCACAGAAGGGCATTCTCAAAGAACTTATTCTGCGTCGCGCTATCCAGAATCTTGCTGCCGTGGCCCATGTTGGTATAGATCATCTTGTACTTCGTGTTGGTCCAGGTCACGGGAATATCTCCTCCGCCCAGCGTGTCCTTGAATCCCAGCGGATAGTTCGAGGGCGCGAGCGTCATCAGGACCTTGATGTTTGGCCGCTCGCGCGGGCTGGGCTGCCAGCTGTACCACTCGTTATCCGGTGAGATAAAGCTGGCCGGCAGCCCCTTTGTAGCCGGATGATTTTGATCGTCGACCGTCAATGTAGCTGGCAGCGGCGGCCAACTGTTGCCTGAAAACACAGTCCCCAGAAAGTCGGCAAACCACGGCCAGGTCGCGCGACTTTCCATCCATCCAGCAATGTGAAAGCCCATCCAGGCACCGCCATGCTCCATGAAACCCTCAAATGCCTTGCGTTGCGCTTCGGTGGAAGGAAACTCGTCGAGCCACAGCACCACCTGATAGTTCTTGAGCACAGCCGGGTTCAAGTCATCCCAGTTTGAGGTGGCTTTGAATTCGAAGTGGTCACGTTCGGCCATGGCTTGATAAAACCAAATCGCCTGCATGGCGAAATCCACGTGATCCTGTTCAACGTGCGTGGAGTAGAAGGCCAGCACATGAAATGTTTTTGTCTGGCTCGAGCCGAATTTCGAGCCGAATGCTGCGGCAAAAGCAACGACAACCAGGCAGCCCAGCAAGCGAAGATGCCGATGCAAAGGGAATCCTCCCACCCGGGCGAGCCTCGAATTCCGCTCGACGCCGGACTTTCTAATGGATAATAATATAGTGCCGTTCGGAGTTCCGGTCACAATGATTTTGCGCGCGTCGCATCTCCCTTCAGGCTCTGCCTGCCGCACCGTTGCCGTCTTCGTTTTGTTCGTCCTCTCACAGTCCGTTGGGTCCGCCGCCGAAGTCAGCCCATGGGGGCGCCTCATCACCAGTGTTCCCATAGTCTCAAATCCTGCGACGCATAAAATCTACGCAGCCAACGAAGGCGTCGGCTCGGTAACCGTGATCGACGCTGCCACAGGCGCCACGCACACCGTGGCTGTTGGAAGCGAGCCCGTCGCGATCGCCGTCAATCGCGCCACCAACCGAATCTATGTGGCCAACGATGGCAGCGCTTCGGTGAGCGTCATCGACGGCAGCAACGATACGGTCATCGCCACTGTTCCCAGCGCGCCTCTGCCGTACACTCTGGCCGTGGATGAGACCACCGACAGGGTCTACGTGACGCACACCTACAGCGGTTCGGTGACGGTGATCGACGGCGCAACCAACACCGCAACTTCGCTCAAGGTCGGCGATGCCGATGGGCTGGCCATCGATTCCAGGAGCGGCAAGGTCTTTTTATCGACCTACGAAGATCCCGACATCCGCATTTTGGACGAGGCCACCGGCGCAGTCACCAGGGTTGCCGTGGGCGCGCACATCTGGGGCATGGCCTTCGACGAATCCTCTTCCACGCTCTTTTTTACCCATACTGCGAAAAATGAAATCGTCGCTCTCGACGAGAAGACGCACGCCGTCAGCACAATAGCAGTAGGCAAAATCCCCTGCGCCGTGGCCATCAATCCAGCCGCGCGCCGGCTTTATGTGGTGAATTACGGTGACCAGACCCTCAGCGTCATCGATCTGCAAAATCGCAATGTCATTTCCACCCTGCCTGTGGGCAAACATCCGCAGGCGGTAACCGTCGATGCCAAATCCAACCAGGTGTTCGTCGCAAATGTCCACGGTGACAATGTCACGGTCATCGATGGCGCGAAGGTTGCGGTGATCGACGTCCGGTATGCTGGGAAGAATCCCTATGCGGTGGCCGTCGATCCTGCGACTGACCACGCGTATGCAGCAAACTATGGCTCGCCGTGGGTCACGCCGATTGCGCCGGAAAAATAAAACATCCGTAACCCGGCGGCGTTGTGGGTGATCCCGGCAAACTCCAGTGGGCCTGGATCTCGCCGGGTGGCCCACCCTAACGATGTCTTTGTTTTCGCTGTTAGGGTGGGATACCACGAACCTCACCCCGCCCCTCTCAATAAAGCAAGAAGCCGGCTGCCCCAGGTCTCGCTTCTGAGACCAGGAAGAGGTCGGTATCCGGAACGGCGCTTTTCGGTACTAATCCGTCCAGTCTCCGAAAAGCCGACCATTGTTGGAGGCCGGCCGCGTTGCCATTCGCCGCCAAACTGCTTCTGTGGGGGTCCTCGTCAGTTAATCCGGCATCAAGGGAAACGGGCGTATCTCAATCGGCGCGCGGCAGGCGACGGCGGCCTCGCGCCCCCACTTGAGCGCCTCGTCCAGGTCAACGGCATCCAGGATCCAAAAACCGCCCACGTGCTCCTTGGCTTCAAGATACGGCCCGTCGGTGATGAGCACTTCGCCGCTGGGCTGCGCTCGCAGCGATTTTGCCCTAGCCGCAGGCTCCAGACCGCCGGCGAAGAACCTCGCACCAGCAGCTTGCATCTCCTCGTTGAGTCGATCGATATCGCGCATCATCGCTTCGCCCTCGAGCGACGGATCGTGGTTGTCAGGGTGGTGAATAGCAACCAAATATTGCGCCATGTTTTTCTCCTTTACGGTCTTCGGGCGGGCTAGTCGGTCGGATCTGCCTTCCTTGGCCTGCCTTCACTACAACGACGAACGGCCTGACCCGAATTCTGCGAATGGTCTAAGATCTTTTGAACGGAGACCGCGAACATGAAGGCTGATGAACCCAGCCGCACAGCCCTGATGATCGCCCGGCAACGAGCCGCTCATCAGCTGCTCGATCGTGGCGCAATCCTCTATGACCCATTTGCCATCAAGGTTCTCGGTGAAGATGAAAAGGACGTGCTTCAATTTGCGACCAGACATCCCGTGGCCAGCATCGGACGTCTGTTCACCGCCGCGCGAAGCCGGATTGCGGAAGATGCTTTGTCAAGGGCCGTCGAAGGAGGGGTTCGGCAGATCGTCATCCTTGGCGCCGGACTCGACACTTTCGCACTGCGGAATCCCCGTCGCGGACTAAAGATCTATGAAGTGGACCACCCCGCGACGCAGGCAGGTAAACGCGAGCGCCTGACCGAAGCTCAAATCGCCGTTCCGCCAGCGCTCATTTTCGTGCCAGTCGATTTCGAGCGGGACGATGTGGGAGAGAAGCTCGTCGCCGCAGGCTTTCAGCAGAACTCGCCCGCGTTTTTCACCTGGCTCGGGGTCGTGCCCTATCTGACCGAGGACGCGATCGGCCGCACTATGGACTACATGTCGTCAATCCAGAACTCTGAGCTGGTGTTCGACTACATGGAATCTCCCGAGGCATTTTCTGAAGAGCTAAGGCAAATAGAAAAGGCGCGGTCCGAACAGCTTGAGAAAATGGGTGAACGTTCGGCCACCCGCTTCGAGCCGGCCGGCATCGCAGCGATTCTTCGCTCGCACGGATTCTGCGCCATCGAAGACATTGGTTTCCACCAGATCGCGTCCAGGTTCGGCCGCGCCATTCAATCACTCGCGCCCGGACACGCCGGCCTTCATGTTATCCACGCTAAGCACTAAGGCGGCGTCTGACGAATCTTGACGCCGGAGGTCTTGTATCAGGGCATGGCTTTAGCTGTGCCGAACAAGGCCTCAAAATGATCAAGGCCTCAGTGGAGTGCACCCCCAAAAGTGAGACAGCCTAATGGACTGCACCCCAAAACTGAGACACGGAAAATTGGGACACATTACATCGAATGGAGGTGTTCCCTTGCAAGGCAAGAAGAAACGAGAGGTTCGGTCGGCGAAGTTCGAAGAAAGGGTGGTCCAGCGAATGATGGCGGGAGAGCCTGTGTCCCGGCTGAGCCGTGAGTTGAAGGTAAGGCGGAGTCTGCTGTATCGCTGGCGCAACTCCTACCGCAAGGAAGGCGTGGTCGGGTTCCGTCCCATTGGACGGCCAGGGTGGAGTGAGGAGAAAAAGCAGGAAGAAACCGAAGTGCGCATCAGCGCACTGGAGTCCAAAATCGGCCGGCAGGTAATGGTGATCCATTTTTTGCAAAAAGCCTGCAGGCGTGTCGAGGGGTTACGTCGGCCGAACAAGGGCAATGGCGGACCAGCATCTACGGAGAGATCGAGGCCGTGATGCGGCTTGAAGGATCGCATTTATCGATAGAGGTTTGCGCAGCCGCCCAGGTAAGTCGCGCCGGCCACTACCGGTACTTGTACGAGCATACGCTGCGGCAAGGCTTTTTCGACACATACGATGATCGGGTTCATCTGCTTGTAACAGGAAGCTCGCGCCTGGACATCTTTCGCCGTGGCGGCGGCAGCCTGATGGGACGCTACCTTCTTTATCGAATGCACCCATGGAGCGTAGGAAAATGTAATCGCGCGGGACTCCTTGCGAGCGAAATCCGCCCGGCAAAAGAAATAATGACCGATGATTGGGAAGTAATTTGGGACCACGGCGGCTTTCCCGAGCCGATTCTACGCCGTGAAGCGCGCTTTACCCGCCGCTGGCGGTCGCTGCGCCAAGCCCACGCGCTACGCCGAAGACGGTTTGCTCAAAATCGACAACAGCGCTGAAGAACGGGCGCTCAGAGCGGTCGCTGAACGGGGCGCAAGTCGGCGATCTGTTCATGAGTCTGATCCACACCGGCCAGTTATTTGGCGTGAGCTCCTTCGACTACCTGGTCGAACTGCAGCGTCACGCAAGGGAGCTGGCCGCCCATTCCCCGGAGTGGATGCCATGGAACCATCGCGAAACTCTGGCCGGATGCGTGCAACTGCCAAATTTGGCAGAGTTACGATGAATCCCAACATGGGCGGAAAGAACAGGTCCCGATCAGCGCGCAGAGATTATCAGAAAGCCTTGCCACTCCAGCGCTTCACAGCTTACTACTGAGCAGGATTTTTGGCCAGGGATGTGAGGGAGCTTCCGAGCGTCCGTGATTGGCACTTTACGCTCGTGTCCCGGCTCACGACCAGCAGACGCTCCCGCTTCATCCCAGAACCATGCAGAAATATGTCGATCGACGTGGCTGGCAGATCGTCGGCGAAATCGAGGAAGCTGGCTCCGGCGTTTTGGGGTCAATACAGGTAACGGATCGCAGCGCACGCTAAGAACAAAGTTACAATTGAAGTTTATAACCTTGGTAATTCTTGCCGCGCCCGGCGTGAGTCTGCACGCCAACCGGGGTTTCATCCGCCTGGAAGCAGACATCTTCGAGTAGCCTATACAACTCATTGGGTTGGTAACATACGACCGCTTAAAGCCGGAGCCCTCGACAAAGGAGCAAGAGAATTTTCAACAAACTGCTTGACACATAATTTGCATCGTGGTTCAATCGATCCACCTAACTAAGATACTTAGGCATTCCTCAACCTTCAGACTGTAAAACGAAAAGCATCGAAGTTAATCCCCTGCTTTAGGGCGCCATGCAAATTGTGTGTTATAGATCGCATGGGCGCGCTTAGCCTTTTTAACGGTGTCTGTCAGCAGAAACATGTATACCAAGCGACTCACAACGGCGGTTGTGTGCCTCTAGCGATTTGCGTCCAATTGAGCCGAAATCAAGTTTCAAGGACGCAAAAGGGAGAGACTCAGTCGACGACTTGCAACAACAATAAAGTCTAATGACGAATTCATCAAGTTCTGGGGGTGGTCTCCAGATTACGGGTCAGGAATCTCTTAGTTCATCCTGATCTCATCCAATCACCGTCAACAAGGAGATACGTATGCCTCGTCAATTACTGAAGAGAAAAGCGGTTGCCTTATGCTGTTTCTTCGGGATGCTGGCTGCTGCAGCTATTCCGATCGCCATCCCAGCCACGGCGCATGCAGTAGAAAACTGCGTAACCTACACGGTCTCAGTATCTGTGCATATCCCCTTCACGAGCTACACGGTTACCGAATCGGTGGATGTAGAGGTCTGCACAGGATAGGCACTATAGACTGCCGCGTCTCGAAGCACAACTACGCAGATATGGTCTTTGTATCGTCTGATACTAGCTATGACTGCGCCGAACCCTGTCTCGTGTGACAGGCCCAAGCTCAATGAAGGAGGATTGTAACCATGAAAAGTATTCGCGCGAAAGCCACGGCGGCGTGTGTCGCACTCGCGATGCTCGCGCCGTTATCGGCGTTTGCAACAAAGGTGTGCCAAGAAGTTAGCACCACCTACGTGATCGCCTCAGCCTTTGGCGTTACACTCTCAGTTACTGTCACGTCGAGCGTTTGTACGGGGTAACAACCATCCGGATCCACTAGGCATGGAGCAAATTCAGCAGATGATGCAACACGATAAACAACAGCTCTTCAGAAAGCTCGCTGCACTTGCTGGCCTAATGGGTCCGGATATTGACAGCAACTCGCTGCTGCAAGGGGAGCGCGTAGGACGCTGCGAGTCTAAATCACCAGGAGAGAAAAGTCATGAAAGGTTTTGTGCAAGCTGCAGCTGTAGTCGCGTGTGTCTTGTTTGCGTCGGGGTCATCAATGGCGGTTTCGCGTCAGCCGGTGGCCGCAACCACGGTAATGTCTCTGAATGATTACGCCGGGAAGTATGGTGCATGGGTCGTCAGCCAGATGGATCTGCTGAGTGCGCTGAAGGCCGAGGTGATCAAGCCAAGACTAAACGTTCATGTGCCGCAGCTGATTGTCTTCAACGCGCAAGGGCAGATTATCTACTACGGCACCGACGTACAGGAGAATGCAAACGTTCTGGCGTCGCTACCGCAGCAACCGAGACGCAACGATGTTCCTGAGCACGCTCTGACGCGGGATGGCATGTTTGCAATGGTACCAGCATTCGCCAAGCTGAAAGATCCGGTGGTATCGAATGCGCTCTATCTCGTCTACTCGGTTGTACCTGCCGGGGATCATGGTGGAATCGGTACGCAAGCGGCGGCGACTCGAGCGTTGCGCGAACGCTTATCGGCGGCGCACGTTAACATTCTCGAAGTTGAGATCTTGACGAAATGATTGCGGGCGTATTGTGGCGTGAGACGCGCATCTTCTTACGACGTAACCGGTGGCTGAGCCTGCTGGCAGTGTTGATCGTGGTGGTTGGATTCACTACATCGATACTGACCTTGCTAGTCATGCTCGCGCTATCGATCCCCATTCCCGGGGGCATGCACAAGCTCGGCTACGTAACGATCGCCCAGCAGATGGAAGGCGGCGAGACGCGTCCGGTGAGTTGGACTGCGTTCACGTTGTTGAAGCTCACCGCCGGATCGGACGGCATGAAGTTGATACCGTATTCCGTCCCGGATCAAGCAACGCTCATGCTTGAACGAGGGCAACAAGAAGTGATTGTTGCCGGCGTGTCCAGCGCGTTCTTCTCAAATTGTGTCAGTGGCTCGCTGGTGGGAAGGGACTTCTCCAATCCCGATGTGACGGAAGGAACGTCGAATGAGGTAATTCTAAGTTCCCATTCGGCCGAAATCCTGTTCGGCGGGCCCCGAATCGCGTTGGGCCGGAGTGTCCGGCTCAACGGGATGACCTACCAGGTTGTGGGCGTGGCCCCAAAGAACTTCAGGGGGCTCTGGGTGCCGCAAGGCGCTACCACGGATGCATGGCTGACTCCGAAGAACTTTGCTCAGCTCCTGCTTCGAAATGCGTCGGGGCGGGACGGGAGCGGGGGTGGTGGCTCATGGATTGATTTTGCGCAATACTGGACGAAAGCGCCGATGTTCTATGTTCTGGGAGTCGGAGCGCGGGACCAGCAAAAACAGATGCAGACGAGGCTAACCGATCTGCTCAAGGGTGCGCTCCTGGCGGATCTACACTGGCATGCGAGTGCAGGGATAACCGACGACGAGGCCCATGAGAGAAAGATAGAGACGTGGGCGGCGCTGTCGTTCTTGCTGTCGGTGGTATTGATTGGGGCGTCGAGCCTGAACTTTGCGGGCCTGCTGCTGGCGCAGGTGCCCAAGCGCGTTGCCGAAGTGCGAATGAAGCGCGCGCTGGGCGGTAGCGGCGCACGTATTGTGCTGGAAAGTATTGCTGGACCAATGGCACTGTTTTTCGTGGGACTGAGCGTAGCGCTGGTGTTGGCAGCGGTAGCGATCAAGGTTTATATTCTGGCGCCTACGGGTCCGTTTGCGAAGGTGCCACTGCCGTGGACCACAATTGCGGCGTCGATTGCACTGAACCTGGTTGTAGCGATCGGGCTTTCAGCGGTGGTGGCCATGCTGCCCGCGATACGGCTACTGCGAGACAGCGGCACGCCTCAACTCGGGTATACGAGCACAAGGAACAAGGTGGGAAGCGTGCTGCTGCAGGGATTCGTCTCGCTGCAGATTGCATCGTGCATTGCGCTCTGCATCCTGGCGTGGGGCACCGTGAAGGCAGTGCGTTCCCTGTCAAAAGAGACACTGGGATTTGAAAGCAGTGGGCTAACTGTTGCATCGATAGTGCAGGGAAATCGTAAGTCGCTGATGATGACCGCGAACAATGCCTTCGATTTTCCACTGGCGCAGTTAACGCGCAGCGTTCTTATTGAAGCGGCGGGTGCGTTGCCCGACAATCGGGATATAGCGGTGGCCACCTGTGCTCCATCAGCGGTTTCGATGCCCTCGCTGAGCGTCAGTAGGATGGATCAGCCGGCGGAGCGCGAGCATCTGACTTATGCTTGCGCTGCAACGCAGAATTTTTTTCGTACGATCGAAGGCACTCTCTACGAGGGCAGCGGGTTTACCAGCGACAGTCTGCTTGGTCGGCCGACCGAGGTGGTCATCAATCTGAAGCTAGCCAAGGAGTTATGGCCCGACCGGAATCCTTTGAACCAGACGTTGCGCATCCACGACACGGGCACGGAGTCAACGTACGACGCACGGATCGTCGGAATTGCCGGGAATGTGAGATTTGCCGATTTGACGAGTGCTTCCGCCGCGACAATCTATCTTCCGCTGCGCGGTAACGTATTTCTGCTGGGAACACCGCCACTGTATGTTCTATTGCGCGGGCGGTCGACCCCGCACGGAGTTGGTGAGTTTATAAAGCAGCGGCTTGCCACCAGCCAAACGGGGCTGAGCCTTGGCGAGGTATTTCGCGCAAAGGACGAGATGCAGTTACAAAGAGCAGATGAACAGTACAGGGGCGAAGTGGCGGTGTTTGGCGCCATGATGGTGGCTCTGATCGCGTACCTGGGCCTCTTTGGAAGCTTGATGCACTACGTAAATACACGGCGCAAGGAACTGGCAGTGCGGATTTGCTTTGGAGCGACGCATCGCACGATTCAGAGGATGGTGGTCGCCCAGGCACTGCAGAGCGGACTAGTTGCCGCGGTCGTTGCGCTGTTAGGCGGCCGGTTGCTGGTGCAGGCTGTGTCAGTAAAATGGCTGATTACGGTGACCTGGTCGTGGACGGTGGGAGGAATGATTGCGGTTCTCTGTATTGCGATGGCAATTGCGATTTCGGCGTTCCCTGCGTACGCAGCGGCGCAGGTGTCGCCAGCAAGCGTGTTGAAAGAGCAGTGATAAGATCGATGGCAACAATCGAGCTCCGATAGAGCCGTGGTCTGAGTGGGTCGGTGTGACCGGCTTCTTATCATTTGTCGAGCCCAACAAAGGGTTTAAAAAGTCAACATGCGCTTAGTGATCGATAATGTCAGTAAGATATACGGCGGAAAGCGCGCTGCACTGCGCAATTTCAGCCTGTCACTGGAACCTGGAGTCTTGGGACTCCTCGGACCGAATGGTGCAGGCAAAACAACACTGATGAGCATGATTGCGACCATTACGAAGCCGACGGATGGGCGCATTTTATGGAATGGTACAGACACGGCTCAGGAGCCGGACACGCTCCGGGCAGTGCTCGGGTACCTGCCGCAGGATTTTGGAGTTTATCCAAATCTGAATGCGGTGGAGTTTCTGGAATATCTCGCCGCTGTGAAAGGATTGGATCGGAAGACTAGCGCGCTACGAATTGCCGAGCTGCTGGATCTGGTGGATCTGAACAACGTGCGTAAGCTCCCTTTAGGGCGGTATTCAGGCGGCATGAAGCAGCGCGTGGGGATAGCGCAGGCACTGCTCAATAACCCACTCATTTTGATTGTGGATGAACCAACCGCCGGCTTGGATCCGGAAGAGCGGATGCGATTCAAGAGCCTGCTCTCAGAGCTTGCCGGTAACCGCATCATTCTTCTTTCGACGCACATTGTTTCAGATATTGAGTCGACCGCAACAGTTATCGCGCTGCTGGTGCAGGGGCAACTGGTGGTGCATGCAGCGCCGGAGACACTGCTAAAAGGAGTCGAAGGCCGCGTCTGGGACTGGGTGGTTGCGAGCGCAGAGTTGAACCAGGTGGCGCATCGTTATCCTGTGAGCAGCACAGTGCGACGGAGTGACGGGGTGCATCTGCGTATTATAACTACGGAGCCGCCAAGGGATGCGCAACCAGTGACGCCTTCGCTGGAAGACGCGTATCTTTTCTGCTTGTCCGTGCACCGCGACGGAGTTGCGCGATGAGTGCCGCGAACGCCATTTACCAGATTGTGCGCGCGGACTTCCTCGAGCGCGTGCGGCGGCGGGCGTTTTTGGCCGTGCTTGGGTTTGCGGTATACCTGGGATACGCCATTTACGCGGACCAGATCACTCTGCGGGTTGGACTCTATCGAGGCGAAGTGAATGCGGCGTGGATCGGTTCTCTGATGGGCATGGTGGCCTCAGTGATCCTTAGCCTCATTGGTTTTTACTTAGTGAAGAACTGCGTGGAACGCGATGCCGAGACGCGAGTGGGAGCGATCCTGGCGGCGACGCCGATCAGTAATCTGCACTATGCCGTGAGCAAGATGCTGAGCAACTTTGCAGTGCTTGGCGCGATGGTGCTGATCCTGTCCGCATCGGCAGTGGCGATTGAGACGGCGCATTTGGTGTCGACCACGCCCAGCATCCTTCCGCTTCTGCTGCCGCCGTTGGTGTTGGGACTGACGTCGATGAGCGTAACTGCCGCGCTTGCGGTGACGTTTGAGGTGATTCCGGTGCTGCGCGGGGCTAAAGGGAACGTCCTCTATTTCTTTTTGTGGACAGCGATGCTGATCGCGAGCGTTCCAGTGGCGATCTCGACTCAACCTCCCGGAGTCGCGCTGTCGATGTGTGATTTTGCGGGGTTGGGAACAACGTCGCGTCAGATGCAGGCGGTGGTGCGGCGCGAGACACCGGAGTTTCATGGTGGAACGACATTGCAGGTGGGTGGCCCCGACCCGAGCACGAGGAAGTTTGTGTGGAACGGAATGGAGTGGACTGGGCCGTTTGTGATAAGCAGGCTGCTTTGGATCGCGATTGCATTTGCGGTCGCAGGAGTTGCATCGCTGGTCTTTGATCGATTCGACCCGGAACACGGGCCCTTCGGCAAGAAAAGCCGCACGGTTGAGCAAGAGCCGCACAGAGCGGAGCCTGCCAGGATTGCCGCTCCGCACCTGGGCGCGCCTGCCTGGATGACGCACGAGACAGCGACGCCGCGCCTGCGCGTGCAGAGGAGCTTCGCGGAACTTGTTGTGGCGGAGTGCCGGCTAATGATTCTGCACAGAGCGTGGTGGTGGTACACGGTGGCGACTGCGTTGTTTGCGGCTTGCCTGCTGGCGCCAATTGCGTGGGCGCGCTCAGGAGGGATCGAAATGGCGTGGCTATGGCCCGTGGCCGTGTGGTCGCAGTTGGGGACGCTTGAGTCGCGGTACTCTACGAAGGCTTTGGTGTACTCCGCGGCTGCGGTTCTTCCTCAGCAGACGCTGGCGGCTTGGCTTGCCGGCGTGTTCGTGACGGCGGCTACAGGTGGGGGGCTCGGCATGCATTTGATTGCGGTGAGAGACTGGCGGGGATTTGCGGCCTGGCTTTCCGCCATTCTGTTTGTTCCCGCGCTCGCGCTTGCGAGTGGAGTGCTGACCGAAGGGGCGCGAGCATTCGAAGGGGTTTACTCCGCCTGGTGGTTTCTTGGGCCCGTGCGGCACGGTCGCGCCTTAGACTTTATCGGAACTTCGGAGAGTACAATTACGCCGGGAGTTTACCTAGTTGCAGCAGGAATACTTGTGGTGTTCGCTTGCGCATGGCGAAAATTCAGCATTGTCGGAATTCCCTGGCGATTGCGGGCTCGGCGCGATTTGCGTGCTTAAAGAAAGCTGATAGCGTTGTATCGCAGTTGCGGGAATTCTCACCAGAACACAGGGGCCAGAACAAAATCGGGAAGTAGGCCGGATCACTCCCGCCGTCCTCCGATGCCACACGAACATGCCCTTCGGTATCCGGTGGTTCATGAAACAGACTGGAATCGTTGATGGGTATCCAGCAACGAAACCAGCCCCATTCGGTCGAACCAATTCTTGGGATATACACGGTGCATGTGCGGGGCTCCTCTGTCCCACCACAGACCGTGCGTGTTGGTGATCGAACGGCACTACGCAGGCTTGCCAAAAACTCACGGAGCTTTGAGCACAATTCGATCATGCGGAGAGTGTACGTTGGTCAATCAATGACGCCGTTCTTCGCGTAATTCAGCTTCGCCATCTTTTAAAGGTCAACGAGTTTATGCGTGGCCATCGCGATCTCCAGGCTCGATTTAGCGTCGTGCGTAGGCTACAGGCTGACCCACGTGAAGATGCCGCGCTGATGAAATGCTTTCAGTGCTGCAATTCGATCACTCGGTAACGCTGCACGGGGCTCGCATTGCAATGAGATGTCCTCGCGAAAGCTGGTCAGGGTAGTGGCGAATGCGTCACGATGCTGCCGAAACAGATCGATGTCGCGCAGCGCCCTCGTTCCGCCCTTGGTAAGGCTGCGGAATCCGAGTTCGTGATCGCAAAAATTCTCGAGGGTTTGATGTGTAAGGCTCGTTTCGCCTGGGTGATACGGATCTGTAGTGAAGCTCAGCAGAATTTACTCATCGATGCCCATCTGCTGATATTTACCTGCCTCCTTCGTCAGGCGCCTGATGTAGTCAACTCGGAGATTAGCGGCCGCATCGAATTCAGCTCATTTCATCTTGACGACGCCGGGCACGTAGCAGTACTCGCAACCATGCCCGCAGCCCCGGTAGATGCTTGCTGCGAGCGCAACGTAATCTCCGGCCTGCCCGGTCGGAGAGTAGATGACTGTGCAGCCCGGCAACCCAACTGCGGCGCGACTGTGGGTTAGAGAGATTTCCGTGAGACTCAATTTGTTCTCCTTTCATTCAATGAACCTGAGAGCATCACGGCTTTCATGGTCTGCTGGCTCATGTCGCCCCGACTCAGAGTCAAGCTTTCAAGATAATGCACTCCACGGAACGAAACTCCGAGTTGGAAGACGATGCCTGGTTTTCCTAAGACTTTTCCGAGCATAGATCGAGCCAACAAGTGTTTATCGACTTCTCCTGATGAGTCTTCTGGATTCTCGGCCCGCAAAAAGTAACGTCAGCAGTACGAGGCTGAGTGTGGCCGAGAGATGTCT
Organism: Occallatibacter sp.; assembly: GCA_035504315.1. Classification (GTDB taxonomy): domain Bacteria; phylum Acidobacteriota; class Terriglobia; order Terriglobales; family Acidobacteriaceae; genus Telmatobacter. The sequence goes on along the minus strand of DATJSB010000229.1, from coordinate 6,318 downwards.
TCGCGTCCGTTTGTGATCAATTGGTGACGGATCGATCCTCAACGACGGGCTCCATGCCGTCTTCGAGCTCGTAGGATTTGGGTGCTCATTAACGTGAGTGCCGGAGATCAATCATGACACTGGAAGAGAAGCGGCACAAGGGCTCAGTTATTTTTATTTGTGCCGAATACTGCACAAGCGATTCGGCACTGGTTGGTCGCGCGCACGGGAGTAGTCAGGGATTCGGATATGTGTCTCGGGTACGCACGATAAGATGGTCATTTCAGGCAGGGAACTGGTGCAGTTGGTAACGGGGGCATTGAAGCATGTGAGTAGCGTGGCGGATCGGAAGTTCATTGAAGAACAAATGCAGGTCCTTCGACTGCGATTGGCGCAAAACACGCGCCAATCGCAGCTCAGGATGACAGCTTGTTTATGATGCGAACTTTAGAGACGGGACACTGCCGCGTTTTTTAGGACCGATCCCTCCTTCGTGGGGATAACCCATGTTGGATGAGCGCATTGGCTGGCAACAGTTGACGCTTCACGTCAAGAGCAATACCTCCATGCTGACCACATCTGGGTACCGATTGCCTCCTGTTTCTCAACGATTCGGCTGAGGGTCGCCATCTGCTATACCGTTGACGATATATATCAACTGATATAGAGTGATCTGGGTGAAAAATGATGAAGCCTCTCCGGTCGAACGTTTCCTCCCTTTGAAGCCCAATTGGTTTCATGTGCTGCTTTCGCTAGTCGAAGGAGAGCAACACGGTTACGGGATTATGCAGGAAGTACTGTCGCGGACAAATGGGAAGGTGCGCCTGTGGCCGGCGACCCTTTACGGGACACTGGAGCGCCTATTAGATGCGGGTCTGATTGCAGAGGCGAACCGGCGGCCGCGAGCGGACGAAGATGATGCGCGGCGCCGTTATTACCGCCTTACTGCTCAGGGGCGGCGCGTACTGGCTGCCGAAAGTATGCGCCTTGAGGATTTGGTTCGCGTCATCCGCGCCAAGCGCCGGGCTGCCGAGTCGGAGGCATGAGTCATGGAAGATGAGCCGCGTTCAACTGGATTCGTCGTCTGCCTCTATCGGAATCTGGTGCGATTCTTCCCGCAACGTTTCCGCTGCGCTTTCGAACACGAGATGCTTGAGACCACCAAGGAGTCTGGCGTCTGGATAAGCCGTCAAAACCTGTTAGGCCTCGTGTCCCTTTTCGCCGATCTCGTGGCTCAACTCGCGTTGACGCACCTGCGGGAGTGCATTTGGGATCTTCGCTATGAGACGCGGCTTCTGATTCGAAGGCCGGCATTCACCTTCGTCGCAGTGGTATCGATGAGCCTGGCAATCTGCGCCGGCTCTTCCTTCTTCAGCGAACTGAACGGAACTATTTTGCGCGATGTGCCCGGCGTGGCAAAGGCCGATGAGCTGGTTACCCTTCAACAGCCCATCTCCTATCCCGCATACAGGCGCTTTCACGACCATAATGATCTTTTCTCTTCGACTTCAGCTTACGTCGCTCCAGTGCCGTTCGGGATCAGTTTTGACGGACATAACGAGCGAATCTGGGGGCACATCGTCACGCCAGCTTATTTCTCAACGTTGGGAGTCACAGCGGAGGCCGGACGCCTGTTCGACGCACGCGATGAAGACGCGCGAGGAACCCCGCCGATCGTAGTCAGCGATCGCTTCTGGAAAGACAATCTTGGCTCTGATCCCAACGTGATCGGCAGACCAATCCACGTCAATGGCAAACTCTGCATCATCGTGGGCGTGACTCCAAAGGGATTTCAAGGTGCTTCGCCGATGATGTTCGTTGCCGATCTCTGGGTGCCGGTTTCCGAGGGTGCAAGAGTCGCCCCGGAAATGGCGGAGGATGCGCTGGAACGCCCACTACTTACAATGTTCCATTTCCTGGGCAGACGCAAGCAGGGCATAACTCCTGCACAGATTGAGACCGCGTTCGATACGATGCAGCGGCAGATGCTTCGCGACAGCGGCCACCCGGCAACGGAAAACGGGCACCTTGTCTGGGTTGCTTCTGGCGGCAAGCTGATCCCCATACGCGAAAGAGACTTTGGCTTGTTCGCGTTTCTGCCCATAGTGGTGATCGCGCTCCTTCTGCTGATCGCTTGCTCGAATGTTGTCAACATGCTTCTGGCGCGAGCGTTGGACCGGCGACGCGAAGTCGCGGTGCAACTGGCCATGGGCGCCAGTCGCGCCCGACTTATACGCCAGGTCATGATGGAGGGTCTGCTAATCGCTTCCGGCGCCGGCGCGCTCGGATTTGCGCTCACTTGCTGGCTGATGCATCTGCTTTCGCGGCTGCGCCTTCCCCATGCAATGCCGGTCCAGTTCAACGTAGAAGTGGATTGGCGCGTGCTTGTTTTCACAATCGGACTCACGGCCCTTACCGGACTTGTAATCGGCTTGCTGCCCGCAATGCAGGCAACGCTTGCGGAACTTGTCCCCGCGCTGAAAGAAGGCGGCAACCTGCAGATGCGCAGCCGCCGGGCCTTCAGCGTCCGAAACCTGCTGGTCGTTTCCCAGATGGCAGGGTCGCTCACTCTGCTGTTGGTCACTGGCTACATTGTCTTCGGAATGGAGCGCACGATGGTGGGCGCAACCGGATTCGATGCCAGGAACGTTCAACTCATTTCAGTTGACCCCATTCGTGACGGATACAGCGTTTCACAGGCGGAGGATTTTTATCTGAAGCTTCTGGAGCATGTGAAGGCGCAGCCGGGGGTTGTTTCCGCTACCTGGACGGAGGCGATCCCCATGCAGCCCAGCGGGAAGATTACTTTCACCACGGATATTGACGGTTCTCGGCAGGTTGATCAGGCAGCAAAGTACATTGTGGGATACGACTACTTTCAGACCATGGGAATCCGCATCCTTCGCGGGCGCGGTTTCGTAAAAGATGATGAGAACGACCGCTCACACTCCATCGTGGTGAGTGAGGCCCTTGCTCAAACTATATGGAAGAACGATGATCCCCTCGGGCGCAGGCTTTCTCTCGTCAGCAAGAACGGCGTAACGTTCGGATTGATGAGCGGATCGGCCTTTGATTACGACACCGTACCGCCAGACGAATCTTACGTTGTGGTCGGCGTCGCAGCCGACGTGCTGGAAACTCCCGTCGAACGACCGGGGCCCGCGGTCTACCAGCCCATGACAGAGGAAGACTACGCCGGGCCACCGTTTCAGGGCATCATCTTGGCAACTCGCACCACGCCGGGTCTCGATGCGGCCTCAATCGTCCGCGCCCAAATTGCGGCGATCGATGCAAACCTGACAACCTTCAACGAAGAGACGATGCCGGACTGGATTGAGCAGATCATGTTCATTGTGAAGATCGGGTTATGGAGCTACGGGCTAATGGGAGCCTTTGGGTTGGTGCTGGCTAGCGTGGGATTGGCTGGCGTCACGGCCTATTCGGTTTCAAGCCGCACCCACGAAATCGGCATCCGGCTCGCATTGGGGGCTCGCTCAAAAGATATTCTGCGGATGATCATGGCTGAAGGCGCGACACTGATTGTCATAGGGTCATGCATCGGCATTACGCTTGCAGTGCTGGCTATGCATGTGATGGTGGCTAGCATGGACCCTGTGGCTCAAAGCATTCAGCATAGCCGCTCAGACCCTCGGATCGCCGCAGGCGCTCTGGGCATTCTTGTGTTGGTGGGACTATCTGCCTGCTATCTCCCAGCTCGACGATCCGGGTGGGTGGATCCTGTGGTCGCGCTGCGTCAGGAATAATTTGCAACCGACGGTCTCCTTTCCGGGCGCATGAGATGGCCTTGCGTGATCGGTCGCTGATTGGGTTGTAGCCCTGATCGGCACTGCAAGACGTGTTTCGGTCCTGCGATCACTTGCGGGCCGACAACGAGCGCATCATCGCCAACGTTGCCGACATTGCAGAGTACACTACGCTGAATTCCACGAGCGTTGACGACAACCAATACAACGGTCGCCTCGACGCCGACGTAACAAGAAAGGATCACGTCAGTTCTGCAATTTACTGGGTGCCTGTCGACCAAAGGTATTACAACGGGCCGGTTCGCGCTGAAAACCTCTGGCATCACTCTGTAACAAACGATGCATTTTCTGGAATTTGGAATCACACCTGCTCGCCGACTTTTTTGAAAGAAGCGCGGGCCAACGCCGCGGGCTGGCGTTATAACGAGATCGTATCAAATCCCCAGGAGCCGTTCGGGTTGCCCCAAGACACCATCGGCGCGCTTGGTGGTCCGACCGATAACATCGGAGGGATTTCGCTGCAGTATTTCGGTGCTCCGGGACCCGGCGTTTATAACCAGTGGACGTACGGTTACAAGAATGTGGCTACAAAGATCGCTGGGGCGCACGCCATCAAATTCGGCGGCGAACTTACGCGCCTTTACTACCTGAATGAAGCGGCGTACGCGGCAAGACCGAGTTTCAATTTCTTCAACGTCTGGGATTTTCTGAATGACGCACCGCAGGCCGAGACCGGAACATTCGATCCAATGACCGGTATGTCAACTCCAGCGCGGCAGGACGGCCATGAAGATTTGTGGGGCGCTTTCGTTCAAGATGACTGGAACGTCACGCCCACCCTCACTTTGAATCTCGGATTGCGCTACGACTACTTTGGGCCGCTCTCAGCCAAACAAGGTGACATGTACTCCGTTCAATTTGGCACAGGCTCGGGTTTTCTTACCGGTATCTCCATCCGCAGGGGCGGCAACCTCTGGCAGGCGCAAATGGGTAACTTTGGCCCCGAGTTCGGCTTTGCCTACAGTCCGGAAGCGCTTGGCAGCAGATTAGTAATACGTGGCGGCTTCGGCATGAATTACATCCCGGAAGAAATCGCCATTTCGGCTAATGAGTATGCCAAACCGGGGCTTACTGTCTCGGCTAACTTCAGCATAAGTTCGCCGTCATCGCCAAATCCCGGCATTATGTATCAAGTGCCCAGCAACGTCCATTCGCTGTTTGGATATTCCGCAAACCCAAATACGATTACGACTTTTGGAACGAACTGCCTCCCGACCAGCACTCGGGTCTGAGTGGTCGCGTCCGATGCGAACATGCCCACGATGTATACAGAGCATTACTCGATCGAGACCTAATACGACCTCGGCCACGATTGGGTAGCCACAGCCGGCTACCAGGGCAGTCTGTCGCGCTATAGGTTCTTCCAGTATGACGAGAATGCGGTTGCTTCGGTGCGCGGGCTTGCGCTTAATCCACTGGTAAACGGCCTCACTTACTACGGGAATAACGGCTACGGCAACTACAATGCCGGGCTAGCCGGGATACGGCATCAATTCTCAAAGCAATACATGATGTCTGGTCAGTTCACCTGGGCCAAGGGTCTGGACACCAGCTCTTCGCCGTATGTCTACTGGTACTATCCCTGCGACCCGTCTTTGTCGTACGGCCGTTCCGATTATAACGTCGCCCGCGCACTGAAGATCTTCGGCATGTGGCAGCCGGTTATCTTTCATGGCACCCACGGTTGGATCGAGAAAGTCGCGGGCGGATGGTCGTTGAGCGGAATTTTCAATCTTCATACTGGATTCCCTTGGAGCCCGGTCTTCGATACCTCGTCTCCGCTCTACTGCAGCGTCTGTTTCAGTTACAGCCAACTATTGCCCGGCGCCTATCTCGGAGGAGCCGGGCACAGCACCAGCAACAGTGCATTCAAATCAGGACCTGGTGTAGGTAACGGAATGAATCAGAACTTTCCGCTGGCGACCTCGTCGCCCAATGGAGCGGAAGTGTATTTTCTGCCCCCCGCCTTCGCTTCGGGAGTAACATTTCCCGGCACAGGGGGAGCAATTCCGCAGGCCCCAGGAGTTGAGCGCAATTCCCTCGATGGTCCTGGCTACAAGGACCTGGATGGGACCTTGAACAAGGCCTTCGGGCTGCCGCGAATCCCGGGAATCGGTGAGCATGCGATCATTGAGATTCGCACCGATGTCTACAATGTTTTCAACAATCTGAACTTCAAGGCCGGCGGACAGGCGAACGGCGGGAGCATCGTGGATAACATCGTCCTGCCGAACTTCGGCCAGGCGCAGCAGGCGCTCGATTCAAGGACTGTAGATATGATGGCGCGCTTCAGCTTCTGAGCGGGCGCCCAATCTTTCCGCGCGCCTTCTTGCATGAGGATGGAAAGTTCCCGACTACTTTGACGTCGGACTCACTAGGGCCTGTTAACACTACTGGGGTGGCTGGCGCCGGGAGCCAGTTTTTCTCAGTTCGAGGAATGAGGAGTGACGCATACCGGGTGTCTGCTAGCGACGAGGGACGACGAAATGAGGAAAACTGGCCCCGGCCCGAAGGG
>DATJSB010000228.1:0-5501 GCA_035504315.1 Occallatibacter sp. | reverse complement strand
TCGCGCGCCGCCGGCGACTCTTCGCGCTCATAGGCCTTGGCCAGCGACGTAATGTAGTCCACCGGGTGGTAGTAGCTGATGTACTGCAGCGCCCCTGCCACGCTCGAAATGAAATCTTGCTGCTTGATCACGGTCATCGTGAAACTCCTCAACCCAACCCTCTAGGGTAACGGATGCGGAGCAGGACTGGCGGGAAGGACATCCGAGCGGTGCTTCCTTTCAGCAGCGGCCCGCCGATGCCCTAATCTAATTGCATGAACAACCTGCAAGCCGACCCACCCTCTGATACCATCTTCGACCTGCTGGTGATCGGCGCCGGCCCCACCGGCCTGGCCTGCGCCATTGAAGCGCAAAAAGCCGGTTTCAGCGCGATCTGCGTCGACAAGGGCTGCCTGTGCAACTCGCTCTTCCACTACCCCTCGCACATGACGTTTTTCACCACCTCCGAGCTGCTCGAAATCGGCGGAATTCCTTTCCCTTCCACCAATGCCAAGCCCAACCGCAACGAGGCGCTGGAGTATTACCGGCAGGTGGCTGCCTTCTACAAACTCGACGTGCGCCAGTACACGCGGGTCGAGCGCGTTCACGGCTCGGAAGGCGACTTTACCGCGAACACCATCGATCATCACGGCCGGCCCGGAACCATGCGCGCCCGCACCCTGGCCGTTGCCACCGGTTACTACGACCTGCCCAACCTCATGGGCATTCCCGGCGAAGATCTGGCCAAAGTTCATCATTACTACGACGATCCCCACCCCTACTACAATCTCGATGTCGCGGTCATCGGCGGTAAGAATTCCGCCGCCATTGCGGCGCTCGAGTTGTGGCGCCACGGCGCGCGGGTCACGCTCATCCATCGCGGAACTGAGATGCACCGGCACGTCAAGTACTGGATCAAGCCCGACATCGAAAACCGCATCAAAAATGGTGAGATCGCGGCATATTTCAACTCGCGCGTCATCGAGGTCACGCCCGTCGAGGTAATTATTGACACTCCCGCCGGCCGCAAAACGCTGCCCAACGATTTTGTCTTTGCGCTCACCGGCTACCATCCCGATTTCGACTTTATCGAGAGCCTGGGCGTGGTTTGCGCCGGTGACGATCGCCTGCCGATTTGCAATAAGGAGACCCTCGAAAGCAATGTTTCCGGCATCTATTTAGCAGGGGTTATTGTCGCCGGCGAGCGCACCAACGAAATATTTATTGAAAACGGCCGCTTTCATGGCCGCCAGATCGCCGCGGCACTGGCTCGAAAGTTGAAGCCGGCAGCCGCGGTATAACACGCAGCCTGATGCTCGGGTTTGCCCGCGCGGCCGGCCGAAAGCGAGCTTCAAACACTGGGAATCCTGCAATAATGGGCCACGAAAGCTTGAGGAGGTGAGCGCGTTGCGTATTCGCTGGTGGCCGCAGTCGATTCGCTGGCAGATGCTCGCCGGCCTGTTGCTGCTCGAGACCCTTTCCATCTCCCTCTTCGGTGTTCTGCTGTTCCGGCAGCGGTACCTCGACGTGAAAGAGCGCGCCCACCAGCGCCTCTCCTACGAATCCCTTTCGCTTGCCCTGCAGGTGCGCGAGGCGCTTATCCACCAACGCCCCGGTTGGGTTAGCCTCAGCGTCAAAATGCTGGGTGGAGCGCCCACCGTCTCCTTGGCCAAGGTCACCGATCCCGCCGGAAATATGCTCTTCATCAGCCGCGGAGACGCCGACGAGACGACTCTGCTTCCTGTCGAGCTGGCTCTCATTCCGCAGTTGCGCGCGGGAGGGTCGAAGTGCGTCACACTTCCCGGCGATCAATGGGAATGCGCGCAGGCCATTTATACCGGCCAGGATTTGCGCGGATTTGCCTGGGTCGAATACAACCAGAGTCCCGCCGAGGAACAGCTCCATTCCATTATCCGCGACACCACTGCCTTTGCCGTCATCTGGATCGTTGCCTCCGCGGTCCTCGTGCTGCTGATGGCGCGCTCTATCGCCCAGCCGCTCAACATTCTGCACCGCGGCGCCAGAGAACTGACCGAGTCGCTCGATAACAGCAGCCGCTTTCCGTTGCCGGTCGCGGTTCACAATGAAATCGGCGACCTTATCGAAGCCTTCAATCGCATGGTGGCGTCGCTGGCAGAGCAACGCTCGGGGCTGAACGACACCCTCTCGTTGCTCGATTCAATGCTGGCCAACGCGCCCATCGGCCTCGCCTTTTGCGATCGCAACTGCCGCCTGGTGCGAGTCAACCAGGTCTTTGCCGATCTCGCCGGTGTTTCACTCAGCCGCCAACTGGGCCGCACGCTGCCTGAAGTCCTTCCCAGAAAAGTGGCCGCCGAACTCGAGAAAGTAGTGCTGCGGGTATTTGAAACCGAGCAGCCGGTGCGCAACCTTGAACTCAGCGGCGAAAGCGACGCTTCGCGATCGGCTGAAAAACTGAATCGCACCTGGACCTGGCTGGTAAGCGCTTACCCGGTGCGCACCAACCCCACCAAAGTCCGCTGGACCGGCATCATCGTGCTTGACGCCAGCGAACGCAAGCGCAGCGAAGAAGCTCTGCGGCGCAGCGAAAAGCTGGCCGTCACAGGCCGCCTGGCGGCATCCATCGCCCATGAAATCAACAACCCCCTCGAGGCCATCACCAATCTGCTGTTCCTCATGCGCAACTTTACCGCACTCGATGAGCAGGCGCAGAACTATGTTTCCATGGCCGAGCATGAGGTGCGCCGCATCGCCGAAATCACCCAGCAGACCCTGCGCTTCTACCGCCAGTCCACGCTGCCCGCGCGCGCAACCATGGCCGAACTCCTTGACTCCGTCCTTTCGCTCCACCAGGGCCGATTCAATTCTCTCGACATTCACGTGGAGCGCGATTACGACCCCTCGCTCGATCTCTTCTGTTTTGCCGGCGAGATCCGCCAGGTGATGGCTAATCTGGTGGGCAACGCCGTTGACGCTACCGGCAACGGCGGACGCATTTGGGTCCGCGCACGCCGTTCGCACAACTGGAAGGATTCTTCGCAACCCGGCGTTCGATTCGTCGTGGCCGATACCGGAGCCGGTATGGAGCCGGAGGTGCGCGTGCGCGTCTTTGAACCTTTCTTCACCACCAAGGAAGATACCGGGACGGGGCTCGGGCTGTGGGTAAGCCATGCCATCATCGCCAAGCACCACGGACTGGTTCACGTCCGCAGCCGCGCCGCAACGCCGCAATCCCAGCGCGGCGCGAGCGCTTCCGGAACTGTCTTCGAAATCTTCATCCCCGACGGTCCCAGCCTGGTGAATGGCGCTGCCCCGCCCAACAAGGGCGTTTGAGAGATGAGCGCGCAAACCGATTTCTCATCCTAATAAAAACTCAACGTACGCTGCCTTCTATCGATCCCGAACGGATCGTTCACGCTTTCGCCCTTCACCGCGTGCGACATGCAGCGGCTGCGGGTTTCAAGGCCCCTTGCGTACGATCGCGTCACGTGCAGCCGGTCCATAATCACATACCGCGTGCGCAGCCCGCCGATCGTAGCCGGCAGCGATGCGGGCACCTGGCGCCGGTCGACGTAAATCACCAGCACCGCATCCCTGGGATTGTCGTAGCTCTGCCCCACTCCCACGCCGAAAAAAGCCGGATTCGAGCGCATCAGGCTTTTTGCAATCTGTTGCTTCACGTTCACGGCCGCGTTCAGCACTGGGCCTGAGAGCTCAGCCTGCTGATTCGATTCAAACGGCGTCGCGGGCGCAGAACCATTCGCAACGGCCTCGCTTGAGGCGGGAACGACCACCGTCCGTACGCCCCCAATCGTGGCAGGCACAGTCACGCTGGCGTTCCGGTTTACGTAAACGATCACTGCGCCTTCTCCGGCGTGGTCGTTGCTCTTGCCCATGGCCACGCCCAGAATTCCCTGCGACGGATTTACCAGCATCCGCGCAACCCCCATGGCCTGCTCGGTGCGATTGATCTCGCTCGAGGATAGTGCTCGCGCCTGCGCCGTCGAAACCGCAGAGTTGCCGTAATTCATGCAGCTCACCGGATGATCGGTTGTGCCCACGAAAGAATAGGTCGTGCCCATCTGCGATCCCAGCTCGCTCAGCACGTCGGCAACGGGATTCGCGATGCCCTCGCTCACTCCCGAGTTCTGGTCGACTCCGCCGGCAAAAAACAGGCCCACCGGCTCCGCATCGGATGTATCCACCACCAGCGATCCAGAGTCTCCAGCATCGCTGAATTGATTGCCCTCAATGCCAATCTGGTTGGTGAACGTCTTGGTGAAATAAGGATCGGTCTCGGCGCAGTTGCTGTAATAGGCAACCTGCACATCGAGATCGACTGTCGATATGGCTGCGCAAGTAAGCCCCGTCGTGCGCCCGCTCTTGGCCACCGTCATGCTCAGGGTGCCCGCCTCGCCCTTGCCGCCAGTGGACGAAACTCCGGGCGGCGCAGACGCCAGCGTGCCGTTGGCCTCGAGCGCGCCGAGTTCAAGAATGCTGCCACTTGCGCTCACTGCGCCCGAGTTCGCCTGGGCAACGGCCGCATCCACGTTTCCTGAGCCATCGAGCTTCACAAATCCGCTCAGCACTCCCACCGGCGTCTCGGTGCCGCCCTGGTCGTAGGGCACGCAATTGGCGTCAATCAAGCCCGGTTGAATAATCGTCTCTCCCATTGAAGCCTGGTCGCTGCGGGCCAGCACATGGTTGCAACTGAGCAGGTATTGGGTGCCGTTCGAACTCTGCAACAGCGAGCCAAGCGTTCCGCCACAGCAATCCGTAACCTGATCCTTCGAGTTGGTGTCGTAGTCGTCGTTGCTGCCGCCCGAGCTGCCCAGCGCAATCGGCGTCCCCAGCTGCCCCTGGTGCGCAGCCGGATTGCTGTTGATTCCCGCTGCATTCAGCAACACTTCACTCGACGTGACCGACGCTGAGCTGCCGATCGTGGCCACAATATAGGTTGCTCCGGTCGCAGCCAGCGAGGACGGAGCCGTGTAGGTGACCGCGCAATAGGTAAACTGCGTGCTGCTGCGCGTGCAAGTCGCCGAACCCAGCGACCCCACGCCTCCGCTCGCGCCCGTCGGGCCGCTCGACAGCGCGTAGTTGATTCCGTCCGTTCCCCCGGCCTCGGCAATGTAGCCGGTCAACGTGACGCTTTCGTTCGCGCCCAGAGCCACGTTCTCCGGCGTCAGGGGCTGCAGGAAACCCGGCGTCACTTTAATCGTCTCAGCAGCTGTCATGCTGGGGTTCGACACCAGCGCGGCCGTCACCGTTACCTGAACCGTGTTGGAGGTGAGGTAGCTGGGCGGCGTGTACTGGCCGGTGGTCTTGCCGATGGTTCCCGGGCCTGCCAGGGGGTCGCCGCCGCTGACACTCCATTGCACGTTAGCCGCGCCGCCGCCGCCGAGCGTGGCTGCAAACTGCTCGTACGAGGCGCCCGTCGATGTGCTGGTCCCGTTGCAGCCGGTGCAATTCGTGTCGATCGTAGCGGTTTGCGGAGAAACCGTAAACGTGCTGTTTGACCCGCCGCCCGCTGCTGCTCCCCC
>DATJSB010000227.1:0-22900 GCA_035504315.1 Occallatibacter sp. | reverse complement strand
GCAACCGAGGCGATATTGACAATTGTTCCAACCGCCTCGTGATGCTCCTGCGCCACCAGCAGCAAAGGCAAAAACGCGCGCGTCACAAGATAAACGCCGCGCACATTCACGTTCAGCAGCCGGTCGAAGTCCTCGGGCTCTGTGGCCTCGATCGAGCCCACGTGGCCGATGCCCGCGTTGTTTACGAGAATGTCGAGGAAGTCGATTTGCGCGAGGGCCGCTGCAATCGATTCGGGGCTGGTGACGTCGAGGTGCAGCGCCTTGGCTCTGCCGACGGAGGCCGCCAGCGCTTCAGCAGCGGTCAGATTGATGTCGGCGATCCACACGAACGCGCCGGCCCGCGACAGCTCTTTAACCGTCGCCTCGCCAATGCCGCTTGCGCCGCCGGTAACTAGAGCGATGCGGCTGTCGAGGCGGAATGGTAAAGGATGATCTTCCATATGTCCTGCTAGCTTTTGCGCGCGTCGGCAAGCACTTCAAGATACGCTCGCGCCGTTTCCGTAATCGTCTCAGGGTGTCCCGCATCGATGGCCGCAAGGTTCACCAGGTCGCTGCCCACGCCCAGCGCCTTGGCCCCCGCCTTGATAAAGCTCTCGGCCGTTTGCAGAGTCACGCCTCCGGTGGGAATCAGCTTCAAATGCGGAAACGGCGCCAGCAGCGACTTCAGATAGCTCGCCCCGCCCACCGCCGAGCAAGGAAAGATCTTTACATAATCGGCGCCGGCCTCCCACGCCGTGATGGCCTCGGTTGGCGTGAGCGCGCCTGGGCACGACACCTTACGGTTCTTCCTCGTCGCCGCAATTACCCCCGGATGCAGGCTCGGACTGACGACAAACTCGGCCCCCGCATCGATGGTCGCCTGCGCCTGATCGGCCGTTGTCACCGTGCCCGAACCCAAAAGGAGTTTCGCTCCGTATTCCTTCCCGAGCTCTCTCAACAATTCAACCGCCCCCGGCACAGTCATAGTGACTTCGACAACAGTCACCCCGCCGGCCATCATCGCATCAACAACCGCGCGTCCCTGCGCCACACTTTTGGCCCGCAGCACCGGAATCAGCCCGACGCGTTCGAGTATTTCTTGTGTAGTTTCCGGCATTTCTTCTCCACAAGCTACTAGCCCTTAGCTCTTAGCTGGTTCCCGGCGATTCAAATGAGGCGGACTTAGCCGTTATGAAGCTAACAGCTAATTGCTAAGAGCTAATAGCTCGCCTCATCTCGCAATCCTCGCCGACCCTCCCTTGATGAAGCGTTCCACCTCCGCCAGCGTCGCCATGCTGGTGTCGCCGGGAGTTGTCATGGCCAATGCCCCGTGCGCCACTCCGCACTTAACTGCCCACTCAATTCCTCTGCCGGCCAGCGTTCCGAAGATCAGCCCCGAGGCAAAGCTGTCACCCCCGCCCACGCGATCGAGAATGTCGATCTCGCGCTGCGGCACGTGCACAATCTGGTCCTCGTAAATCGCAATGGCGCCCCACGCGTTGCGGCTGGCCGTCTGCACAGTCCTCAGCGTGCTCGCCACCAGCTTCAGATTCGGATAGGCCGCAACCACCTCGCGCAGCATCTCCTCGTAGCCGGCAATCGGCAGCTCGTCAAACTCCTCGCCCACGCCTTTGATGGCGATGCCCAGCATGGCGCTGAAGTCCTCTTCGTTGCCCAGCAGCACATCCACCTTGCGCACAATCTCGCGATTCACTTCCTGCGCCTTGGCCTTGCCGCCAATCGACTTCCACAGCGAGTCGCGATAGTTCAGATCGTAGGAGATCGGCGTCCCATATTTGCGCGCCGCGTCCATCGCCTCCACGGCCACATCGGCCGTAGATTCCGAGAGCGCCGCAAAAATCCCGCCGGTATGAAACCACCGCGAACCGTTCTCGGTGCCGAAGATCTTCTCCCAGTCAAAATCGCCGCGTTTCACCTGGCTTATCGCCGTATGGCCGCGATCGCTGCAGCCCACTGCTGCCCTCACGCCAAAGCCGCGCTCGGTAAAATTCAGTCCGTTCCTTACGGTGCGGCCCACACCGTCATACGGCACCCACTTGAGCAGCGACGTATCCACGCCGCCTTGCAGCATGAAGTCCTCAACCAGCCGCCCGACCGGGTTATCGGCCAGCGCAGTTGCAATAACGGTGCGCAAACCAAAGCAGCGCCGCAGCCCGCGGGCTACGTTATATTCGCCGCCGCCTTCCCACACCTGAAACTGCCGCGTAGCCGGTATGCGCCCCTCGCCGGGGTCGAACCGCAGCATGATCTCGCCGAGCGAGAGGCAATCCCAGCGGCGCGCTTGGTCGGGAACGATCAGGGGATTCATAAGCGAAGATCATTTTATTGCATCGATGTGCTGCGGGGCCGTGATGCGGAATTGGCGTATGGCCCCCGGTGATGTCCACAACTGGCCGCGCAACGGTTAGTGTAGACTGGCTCGCGTAGAAGGGTGCGCGCATTCCACACACACGCGCCGCGGGAGGGTATCCAATGGCATTGGGGCGCAAGCTGCGCATGGGCATGGTGGGCGGAGGCAGGGGCGCATTCATCGGCCCGGTGCACCGCATTGCGGCCGAACTCGACGGCAAAATCGAGCTGGTGGCCGGCGCATTTTCCCAGTCGCCCGAACGCTCGCGCGAAGCCGGCATCGCCTTCCACATCGACCCGGCGCGCGCCTACCCCGGCTACCAGGCAATGATCGACGCCGAACGCAGCCGCGACGACGGCATCGACTTCGTGGTCATCACCACGCCCAATCATCTGCACCTGCCCATCGCGCGAGCCGCGTTTGAAGCCGGCATTCCCGTGATGAGCGACAAGCCCGCCACGGCCACCTACGATGAGGTTCTTGAGCTCGAAGCTCTGGTCAAAAAATCGGGCTTGCCCTACGGCCTTACGCACACCTACGCCGGCTACCAGATGGTTCGAGAGGCACGGGCGCTCATCGCGGCGGGCGCGCTTGGCGGCATCAGAAAAGTTGCCGTCGAGTACCTGCAGGGCTGGCTGAGCACGCCGCTTGAGACCACGGGCCATAAGCAGGCCGAGTGGCGCGCGGACCCGGCGCGCAGCGGGCTCGGCGGCGCCATCGGCGACATCGGAACACATGCCTTCCACCTGCTGGAGTATGTGAGCGGGCTTAAGGTCACGGCCATCAACGCCACGCTGCGCCGCGTGGTTCCGGGCCGCGTGCTCGACGACGACTGCAACGCATTTCTGAAGATGAGCAACGGATCGGCGGGCTCGCTGGCCTGTTCGCAGATTGCCGCGGGCGAAATCAATGACGTTCACCTCCGCATCTACGGCGAAAAGGGCTCGATCGACTGGCGCCAGATGGATCCGAACCGGCTCATCGTCAAATGGCTCGACAAGCCGGAAGAGATTTACCACGCGGCCAGCGGCTACCTGAGCGCCGGCGTGCGCTCCATCGCGCGAACCCCCGCCGGCCACCCCGAGGGGTATCTTGAAGCCTTTGCCATTCTCTATCGCGAGTTTGCCGATGCGCTGATCGCGTGGAAAGAGGGCGCACCGAACCCGCTGCCCGTCACGCTGCCGGGCATTGAGGCCGGCGTGCGCGGCATGAGGTTCATCGAGCGCGCCGTCGAAAGCGACAAGCGCCAGACTTGGGTCGATTTCTAAATACTGGCGACCGTGCGCGAAACACGAATCATGAATCACGAACCACGAATCACGGGAATTAATTATGAAGACCATCAAAGGACCAGCAATCTTTCTCGCCCAGTTTGCGGGCGATGAAGCACCTTACAACACTCTCGACGGCATGGCCGGCTGGGCTGCGGGCCACGGCTATGTCGGCATCCAGATTCCCAGCTGGGACGCGCGGCTCTTCAATCTGAAGCTTGCGGCCGAGAGCAGATCGTACTGCGATGAAGTGCTGGGCACGGCATCCAGATACGGTCTCGCTGTCACCGAACTTTCGACCCACCTCCAGGGCCAGCTCGTCGCCAGCCATCCGGCCTTTGACCCGCTGCTCGACGCTTTCGCTCCCGCCGAACTTGCCGGCAACTCGAAGGCCAAGCAGGCGTGGGCAGTCCAGCAGCTCGAATGGGCCGCCACGGCCAGCTTCAACATGGGGCTCAAAGCCCACGCCACATTTTCCGGGGCCCTGGCCTGGCCGTTTTTCTATCCCTGGCCGCAGCGGCCCGCGGGCCTCATCGATGAGGCATTCAACGAACTGGCCCGTCTGTGGACGCCTCTTCTCAACGTCTTCGACGAGGCCGGCGTGGATGTTTGCTACGAGCTGCATCCTGGCGAGGACCTGCACGACGGCGCCACTTTCGAGCGATTTTTGGGGGCCGTCAACAACCATCCCCGCGCCAACATTCTCTTCGACCCCAGCCACATGGTTCTGCAGCAACTCGATTACCTGGCCTTCCTCGACATCTACCACGAGCGCGTGCGCGCATTTCACGTCAAAGATGCCGAGTTCAATCCCAGCGGGCGGGCCGGCGTCTACGGCGGCTACCTCGACTGGATCAACCGCCCCGGCCGATTCCGTTCGCTGGGCGATGGTGAGATCGACTTCAGCCAGATCTTTTCGAAATTGGCGCAGTACGACTATCCCGGCTGGGCGGTGGTCGAGTGGGAGTGCTGCCTCAAGCATCCCGAAGACGGTGCGGCCGAAGGCGCGGACTTCGTACGCAGCCACATCATCCGCGTCACCGAGCGTGCGTTCGACGACTTCGCCGGCGCCGCGCCCGACGCTGAGAAGAACCGCAAGATCCTGGGGCTATGATTCACGGGAGGCCGGGAATCCGTCCACAGTCCGCACCCTGGGGGATACCCCCACCTCCACCCCCACCCCCGGGGTGTTTTTCGCAAGATCTTGAATCATTTGGCGTTGCTGGCGCACATCTTGGATAAACGGGTTTCTTTTGAAGAGCTTAGAATTCAACACCCTGATAACAATCAAGTTGTGGCGAGGCGAGATCGAATTGTCCGCGGAATCCAGGCAGTTCTGTTCGCGTCCTGTGCGTTTCGTCTACGCAAACCCGCACTGATTCTTGAATCAAGCGTAGCGGATCCCGCGAAAAAAGCTGCAAACCGGCGACTTGAATAAGTGCTTGAAAATACGAGATCAGGAGGAGTCTTTGGCGATGAGAGGCTTGACGTGGCTATTCTGTCGATTCGTTTTCTTGAATGGGAGCCGGAACCCGGCCCGGCGCCACGATCCCATACTTCACGTCGAGGAACTCCTGTAGCTCTTCAGGCAGATACGCTGCCAGCTCCTGCCACGTCAGCACCTTCAGCCGCACGCGCAGCTCCGCACTTTTCACCGCAGCCATCACCTCAAACCACGCTTCGCACAGGTCTGGCCGGCGCTGGTCGTGAAGCACGCAAAAGCTTGCTCCAGTCGCGTACGCGGCCAGCACGTTGCGGATGAGTTGATAACCCTCATAGCCCGCCTCTGCCGGCGCATCCACGATCGGGTCCTCTGCGAGCGGGTTCAGTGCCGGGAACAGCTCCGGGTCGCAGACCAGGCTCTCGAACTCCTGCGAATTGTCTTCAGGAAACTCGCTCGCCCGGCGCGGCCGCGCAATGGGAATCGCCGCTCTCGGCAGCAAATCCCGCTCAAACACCGCATCGAAGTCCCGATAAGCCTCAACAATCGCCGCCGATCGCCGCTGAAAATCCGACTCCGTCAGCTTCGCTTCAACCAGCAACGAACCCGGCAGCAGCGAACCCAGCCGCATATCAACTTCCGTCCGGTCGAATCTGCCGTTTGCCAACGGCACCTTCGCCTTCCATCCGAACTCCGGTTGCGCACCCGCCTGGACTCCCAGCACTCCCTGCAAGCTGGCCGAATCCACAACTCCCGGCGTGCAAAAAATGTTCATCAGCAGCGCGTCCGAGCTCATTGAGGAGTCAAGCTCGCGCCAGCGCCGTCCGGGATCGAGCGCAGGGCGGGGAAGCGATCGCGCACCCTGCGTGTGGATCTTGTCGAACCGTCGCATCCAGTTGTGGTTCGCCAGTATTGCCGCGTATGCCGGGTCGAAGAAATTCCCATGCCGCTCCCCATCCGGCTCAAACACAATCACGGGCTGGCTTCCGTAGCTCTCGGCATGGGCGCGTCCGCGCGCATAAATCCGGCTGCGAGCCGCCAACTCTTCCCTCAGCGAACCCGCCAACAGACCCGCGCGCGCATTGAGCTGCATTACATCTCAACTTTAAGTCAGCACCGGCACATCGGCCAGACCGGCCACGCCAAATACGCGCCGGTAGCGCTCCGTTTCAGCGGGCTCGCCCAGAGCCTTGGCGTAGTTGTCGCTCAGCTTCACTGCCGGCCGGCCCTCAATCTCCGTCAGCTTGCACACCAGGCTGACAGGATTAAAGTTTTCTCCGCCCTGCGGATTGCAATTACGAAAGTCGTTGGTAAGCAGCGTTCCCCACCCGGCGCTGAAGCGGACTCGCCGTTCGGGAACCCAGCGCTCGCAATCTTCAAAATCTTTGGCCGATTGAAAATCGTCAGGCGTGGCGCCGTTGCGAATGCGCCCGGCAAAGTAGGCGTGAAGGCCGAGGATCTGCTCCACGTCAAGCGCGTCAGACGCGATCAGCCGTTTGCGGCGCGGGTCGCGGTCATGCCGCTCCAGCCACGCAATGTACTCGTCACCAGCCACGTAGGCATCCTTGCTGTCGATGCGCTGGCCGGTCCAGTTGGCTACCCAGTCGGGCGCGTCGCGCAGGAATTGCGTGGTCCCGAAGGTGTCGGGCAACAGGATCAGCAATTCGCTGTGGTAGCTCTGCTGCCATAGCTCGAGCAGGCGGTATTGAGCCGTTCGCAGCTCTTCATCGCTGTTAGCCATCGCCGCCATCGCCATCGGCAGTTCGTGGCCGTTGGTGCCGATCGCCTCAAGATCGTGCTTGTAGGCGAGATAAGCATTCGACGTTCCGGCAAATCCCGATCCGATGGTGTCGCGCATCGCCTTTACCACGTACTCATGCCACAGAAAACTGTGCCGGCGCCGCGTGCCAAAGTCGCTTACGCTCAGGAACGGAACCCCGCGCAGCCGTTCCATCTTTTCCCACAGCCGCGTTTTGGCCCGCGCATAAAGAATGTCGAGTTCGAGCTCGCCCAGCCGCTTCAGGCTGGCCCGCGTCTTCAGCTCGCCGATGATCGAGAGTGCGTAAATCTCCCACATCGAGGTCGCCGACCACAGCCCGTGGAAGCGCAGGTTGATCTGGCCGTCGTCAACTGTGAGTTCATAATCCGAGAGCCGGAAATCCCGCTCCAGCCACTCGAGAAATCCCTGCTCAAAGATTCCGCGGCGGCCAAAAAAACTGTTGCCGGCCAGCCAGATCAGCTCTGACCGCGCGAAGCCCAGCTTGCGCGTATTCTCCAGTTGCTCGCGCAGTTGATCCACCTCAATCACGTCGCCCAGCCGCGTGTGCGAAGTTCGATTGATGAGCGAAAACGTGGCGTGAACTGCCGGGAAGTTCTTCCAGATGAACTGCAGCATCAACAGCTTGTAGAAATCGGTATCGAGCAGGGACCGCGTAATGGGATCGAGCTCCCAGTTATGGTCGTGCGCGCGCCTGGCAAGATTGGTAATCACGTTCCACCAATGTACTTGAAGCGATGGCCGTGCTCAAAGAGTTTGACGCTGCTACGACCCCTGAGGGTTCCCAAATTTGAGCTTTGCGGGCTTATTCAGGCGATTCGGTAATAAGCCGTACCGTGCCAATAATGCCCGAGGGGACGGGTTTCAGGTTGTCCATATCCTGCGGCTCGAAGCGCTTGCCGTACTTCGCATAGAGCGCCGTGTAATCGTGCGGGGGCTGGCCGGTCAGCTCATTGATCGCCGTGTTGTATACACGCACTTCGATCTGGTTCTGGCCTGCGTGCACCAACTTCGAGATATCGATGCGATAGGGCGGATGCCACAAGGAGCCGGCGCGCTGGCCGTTGATGTAAATGATGGCGGCTTCGCGAATCGGCGGGTCGAGAAGTGCATGGATGCCGTGCGATACAGCGGCGTGAGAATCGACATTGGGCGTGATGCGGCCTATGCCGAACAGGGCGCGGAGACCATTTAAGTCCAACGGGTGACCTTCGGTGATGGGAGTACCTTCGCCGAAGTCGAGGAAAAGTTGCTGGTGAGTCGCGGGCGCGGCGGCGAGCGTAAAACTGCGCGTGTAGGTGGCCTCGCCTGAGTAATTCTGCCGGCCCGAAATCTCTGTCCATGAACCAAGCGCGCCAACCGAGGTCGTCTGCGAATCAGGGAAACGAAGATTCCAGCCGCCGCTCAGGTCGGCGAGCTCGGCCTCATGCGCCGGAGCGGGCGCGGCAATCGACGCTTGTGGCGCCGCGTCGCTGAATACGAGGATCCGAGATTCGTAAGGCGCCAGCGTGACCGGAATGCGCCGGCTCAGTTTGCCTGAGTAGATAATCTGCCCCGAATCCGGCTCCCACATCTCAACATATTTGCGTGCGGCGCGAAACCGCACCATCGTTTCCAGTGGTTCATTTTCCATATTCGCAACAAAATAGATATCCGCATTCGCGAGTCTGCGGTGAATGAACCCAAGCCCCTCGACTGGCCCGAGGACATCGAAATCCGGCGCCAGCGCCTTATGCAGTCGCTTCTTGAGCCCGTGAATCGACAAAAGGTAAACGCCTTTGCCTCCGGACGCAAAAAGCGAGGTTGAAATCGTACGGATCGCAGCGTTGTCCTTTTGGTCCATGAGCCCTGGCGCAAACCATGGAGACTGGCCAATCCCGAAGACCTTTCCGCCCGCGTTCGCGTAGGCTTGCACTTTTTTATAAACCGCCAGCGGAATCCTTTCCGTCGGCGGTATCACCAGAATAGGGTAGGGAATCGTCCCCAGCTTGTCGATCGTCGCCGCATCGATGTAATCCACGTTGTATCCCGCATCCAGAATCGCTCCCATCAATTCAGGCGTGATCCGCTTCTGCATCTCGTCCGTCACGGCCACGTGTCCCGGCGTGAAGGCAGCCTGGGCGTCGTCCTCGGGCAGAAGAATCGCCACATCGTTAGCCGGCTTGCCCTGCCTCAGCAGCCAGCTCGCGCGCGTCAGGTAGCGCATCACGTCGGGCATCACCGGAAACCACGGGTTGTGCGCGTTGAACACCGCTGCCGCATAAAATGCCCACCCCGGCTCGCCCGCCGCCGGTGGCGAGTAAGGCCAGCCATGCCCTACAAACTGGTTCACGCCGATCAGGAACATGCGGTCGGCCTCGGCCTTCACGTCAAGCGATGTGGCGCGAAAGGCGGGCGAGTGCAGCCACGTCCAGGTTTCGGCCGAAATCACGTTGCGCCCGTAGAGATGCCCCGCCGACGTGGCCCATCGCGCATACGAGAAGTCACGCCACTGCGGTCCCTCACCTTCGATCAACTGCGGCGTGGCCTCATCGGCCAGCGTGACGGCCGGATCGCCATAGGTCTGCGAACGGAAGAGCGTCCCGTGCGCGGCGGCAAACTCTGCCAGCGGTTCGAGGTAGTTTTCGCGAATCAGTTCTGACAGCGTCTCGCCCCAGTCGTGCCGGACGGACCCGGCTTGAATTGTTCCGCCAGCGACAAGCTCGGGCAGATGCGGAACGATATCGTAGCCGCGCCGCTTCTTGAACTCCTCGGGAAACTTCGCCGTCCAGTCCGCCCCATAGACCTCGAGCGAATCGGAGAAGACGGACGACGGCGGCTGATCGCCGAAAGCGTTGAGCAGCGGCTCAGCAACATCGGCAATGTGCTCGTCAATCGCGGCGCGAGAAAAATGATCAAGCACGTACCCCTCCGCACCGTACGCAGCACGTTTCACTTGCTGGCGGGTGTGGCTCGAGATGAAATAAAGCGCAGTCTCACCCTCCGCGGCAACCGGTGGCGCTCCATTGGGATCGAACCGCCGCGCCGTCGCCGGGTCGAACGACTTCTCGTCGCCCTTCACCAGGAACGCGGCAATCACGCTGTCGCCCTCTGGCAACTTAGGCGTGGCCGCCTGGGAGTTGCGCACCGGAATTTGGATCACTTCAAGTTTTCCCGCTGCCAGCGCCAACGTCGTCCCCGGCCCTCCATACGGCCAGCCGCTGCCCAGCGTGATGCTCACCCGCATCCCCAGCGCCCGCGCCTTCCGGTTAACAAAACTCACATCATCCAGGAACTCCGGCGACAGGTAACGCAGGTTCAAAATGCCCTTCGCCGGGTCATCGAGCATGAGCGGATACACCGGCTGAATCTCAACGCCGCCGATGCCTGCGTCGTGCATCGACTCCAGCTCTTTTTCAAGCTCCGGCTTGACCACCGCCGGCCCGAACCACCACCAGCGCATCATGGGCTTGGCATCGTCCGGCGGATTCAGGAAACCCGCGCGCAGAGCGGCTGTATCCTGCGCTGATGCGCCCGTTGGAGCCAAAGCCGGCGCAGCGAGCGGCGCGAGGAAACTCACGAAAAAGAAGGCGAGGCGCAATCGATTGAATGAGAGTCGGAGCATGATTTGAACGCCTGTCGCGACGCCAACCAACCTGGATCGCGGCCACGCGAAGATTCTAATTGGTCGCTTCAATCTGGGCGGAAATTCGATCGCGCATTGAATCAGGAAGCGCGGGCATGGCGCCCGACTGCGAAGCCACCCAGCTACCCCACCGGTTGCCGGCCTCGTTCAGCGTGGCCAGGCTCGCCCCGCGCAGCAAATAGTGCGTAATCGCTGCCGTGAATGCGTCTCCCGCGCCGATGGCGTCGCCCGTCTTTACGTGGACCCCGGGGTGCTCGTTCCACTCGTCGCGCGTCACCAGCAGGCTGCCATTGCCGCCGCGGGTAATCGCCACCATCTGCAGCCCGGGAAACTCTTCGAGCAGCCGTTCGGCCGCGAAGCGCAGGGCGAACGTGCCATCCGAAGATGGCTCGGCTGCAGCCAGTCCCAGCAGATCCAGAATCAGCGGCGCCTCCGCCTCGTTCATCTTGGCCACCGTGGCCAGTTCCAGCGACTCCTCAACAATCTCTTCGGAATAAAAAGGCGGTCGCAGATTCACGTCAAAGACGCGGATGCACGCCGAGGCCGTCTGCGCAGCCAGTGCCTGGATAGTCTGCCTTGACTGCTCGCTGCGCTGCGCCAGCGAGCCAAAACAGATGGCATCGGCTCGTTCCGCCAGCCGCACCCATTCGTCGCTGAGCCGCAGGTAATCCCATGCCACTGGCCCATGAATCGTAAAGCGGGGCTCGCCGTGCAAAAGTTCAACGGTCGCCCGGCCGGTCGCATGCACCGGGTCAATCTGCAGAGCGCCGACATCCACCGGCGCCGAGTTCAGGCAATCGACGGCGTCGCGGCCCAGATCGTCCCGGCCAATGCGGCTGAGGATGACGGCATGATTCCCCAGCCGTCCAGCCATCACCGTAAAATTGGCCGGCGCGCCGCCCAGCGTGCCCTTGAGTCCGCGCGGAGTGTCGGCGCCCTCCGCGCCGGACGCCGCATGCGGCATGTCCCACAGCAATTCGCCAATTCCCAGGATCAGGTGAGGTGCTCGCATCGTGGTTTGATCGGAGATAGTACCACAGTTTTCAGGGCGCAGTGATCAGTGAACAGTGGTCAGTGATCAGGAGTCAGGGAAATTCAGAGCCTTGCCCGCGTCCTGCGTTCAAAGTTAGCCGTGTAAATATAGTGTCATCCCGAGCGATGTCGAGGGATCTGCAGCTCTTCTTTTCTCTGTCCACTGTCCACTGCCCACTGTTCACTGGCTACCCGTCCACCGGTAAATCGAGCAATCCTCCCAGTCCATCGCCGCATACTCGCCGCCGGGCTGACTGGTCAGGATCCTGCGGTCGGCTACGGAGTCGGCATGAGTTCTCCGGACCTGCCCGCGAAAAAGCCTCTTGAAACCGGCCTGGCGCTCGATCACCTGTTCCTGCTCGTTGTTCACGTAAAGCAGGTCGAACGGTCGCGGTTCTCTTTCAAGCTGCCGGCTCCATGCCCTCAGTACCGCCCGCATCACCGGCCCGGCAAATGGATTAAAGAGGAAAGTCACGCAGGGGCCCGGCGGCAGTTTGAACGTGGCCGCATCCTGGCATCTGAGACGCGTTGGCGCGCACGATCGCCCCCGCCCCCGCCACAGCGCCAGGTTCCGCCGCGCGATGCGCGCCAGCGCGGGATGCAACTCAACGCCAAGCACCGCCTTGAAGGGATGCAGCGCGGCCAGCAGCATGGCGCGTCCCATCCCCGCTCCCACGTCGATAAGAGTGAACTCGTCGATGGGCGCGATCGGCGTGCATCGGCGCCATCGCACAATCATGGACTGGAATACGGACGGCGCGACGGCGTAGTACGCAGTCGCATAACGGCCGCTGCCTTTGCCCAGAGCCAGGTCCCGTCCAGCCACCAGCCCGCTGGTCCTCACGTCATTTTCAAGATCGAATGGATGCCGCACCAGCCCGTCTTTCACGGCCAGCCCTTTCAGCCGCCTCCGTTTCTTGCGCGCGGATGAATGGCTTGGTTTCGCTCCGGCTCGCTCCACGATTGAACCTTAGCATAAGCACAAACGGGGGGTGCCCCATCCTAACCGCGTTTTCTGCGGTTAGGGCGGGAAAGCAATCAACTTCAAAAGGAGTGCTCAGGGTCCCGGTGAGCGTCCGGATTTACGGGTCCCAGTGACCAGCTACTGCTGCAGCACCACCTGGTCGCCTTCCTTCAAGCCGCCGGTGATCTCGGTCACCGAGCCGTTCGAGAGCCCGGCCGTCACGGCTACCTTGCGCGTGCCGTCCTTCTGGCTCTTGTCGGGCACCATTACGGAGGCCTTCTTCTGACCGTCGTACACCACCGCATTTTCCGGCACCATCAGCACGTTTTTGTGCTCGTCCAGCAGGATTTCGGCATTCGCCGTCATGTTGGCCTTCAGTTCGCCGCCGGGGTTGTTGATCGAAACCCGTACCTCGAACGTAGTCACGTTGTCTTTTTCCACGCCCATCGGCGCGATCTTGGTCACTTTTCCGTTAAAGACGCGGTCGCGGAAGCTCTCCACCTTGATGCGCGCCGGCTGGCCCAGGTAAACGTGCGCAATGTCGGCCTCGTCTACCTTGCCCTGCACATAAACCTGGCTGGTGTCCCCTTCGGTCATCACCAGGGTGGCCGTCGATCCCAGCACCAATATCGAGCTGACCGCATCGCCCATCTCAACGTCGCGCGACAGAATGATTCCATCCATCGGCGCAACAATGGTGGTGTACGAGAGCTGCTGTTCGAGCTGTTTCAGGCTGGCCTGGCTCTGCTGCACCTGGGCCCCGGCCTGCTTCAGCTTGGCGGTATCCACGCCAATCTGCGCCTTGGCCGAATCGCGCTTGGTCAGCGCCGCCAGGTAGTCGCGGTTGGCGTCGTCCAGCGACTGCCGGCTCACGATTCCGTCGCGCTGCATGGCCTGTGTCCGCTCCAGCGTCGCCTTGTACATCGCAAGGTCGGGGGCCGCTGCATTCACCTTGTCCTGTTCGATATTGGCCTGGCACGTAGCCACATTGGCCTGGGCCGCAGCCAGCTGCGCTCGCTGCGCATCCACCTGGTCCTCAATCTCCTGCTTGTCAAGCTGGGCCAGATCCTGACCCTTGGTCACCCGGTTGTTGATGTCCACAAACAGCTTCTCAACAATTCCCGAGGCCTTGCTCTTCACCTCGACCTTGGTGATGGGCTCAATTTTGCCCGTTGCCACTACCGACTGCGCCACGTCTCCGCGGGTCACGCGCGCCAGCCGGTTGGGATCGAGAGACGCACCCTTGGCCAGCTTGATCAATCCCGTGCCGGCAATCAGCACCAGAATCGCCGCTGTGCCGCCTACCCAAATCCAGAAACGCTTGCTCTTGCGTGCCGCCACAAAACCCTCCCCACAAATGACCAGAACGCCGGTATGAACCCAGATGATTTAACCCGATTGAAATGAGAAACCCCAGCTACTGAGACGGTCCCAACCCCTTGCCGTCAACCGTCATCTCCTCTTACGCATCCCAGCCGCGCCCGGTTCCATCACCGTCTTTGGAACCGTTGGAGACTTCTTCTCGTAAGTAAAAGCAACGGCGGCGTTGCACCGTCAAAAACACATGCAGAGCTTTACTGACACGCTCGGCCAGGTTTTGCGCGCCATCATGGCCAACAAGCTGCGCAGCTTTTTGACCATGTTCGGCATTGCCTGGGGGGTGGGCTCGCTGCTGGTTCTGGTGGGGCTGGGCGAGGGTTTCAAGGCGGGCCAGCACAAACAATTAGCTCAGCTCGGCACCGACGTGGTCATGGTCTTCAACGGCACCATCCCCGCCCTCGCCAATCAGCACACCGGCATGCGCCCCTATGAGCTGACCATGGCCGACCTGGCCGCGCTCGCCAAACTGCCTCAGATTCGCGCCATCACTGAGGAACTGACCCGCAACGATCTCTACGAGGTCAGCGCGTGGAGCAACACCTCGGGCCATGTCGTGGGAACCGAGCCGAGCTATGCCGTTGTGCGCTACATACCGCTTGCCGAAGGCCGTTTCCTCGACGCTGAGGACGTAAGTGGATCCCGCCGCGTAGTCGTGCTGGGGCAAAAATCGGCATCGTTGCTCTTTCCCGGCCACCCCGCCATCGGCGAGTCCATCACCATCAACGGCACCGATTTCAGGGTCATCGGCGTCCTGGCCAAGATCGGGCGCGGCAATAACACTTACGATGACGAAAAAGTCTATGTGCCGGTAACAACCATGCAGCAACTGTTCGCGCTCACGGGCGACAACATTCCTCAGGATGCGCTGACCTCGATCCAATACCGGCCCACAAAACCCAACGACAACACCGCCGCGCAGATTGCCGTGCACCGCGTCATCGCTACGCGCCACGGCTTCGACCCCTCGCTCACCGACGCATTCAACGAGTGGGACACCATCCAGGAGTCAAAGATGGTAAGTATCATCTTCACCGCGATGGATGTCTTCCTGGGCAGCGTGGGGATCGTGACGCTGGGCCTGGGCGCAGTGGGCATCATCAACATCATGCTGGTTGCCGTAAGCGAGCGGACCAGTGAGATCGGCCTGCGCAAAGCCGTTGGCGCTACCGAGCGCAGCATTCTTACGCAGTTCTTCTGGGAGGGCCTGTTGCTCACCGGCCTAAGCGGACTGATCGGGATCGCCATTTCGGGAGCATTCATGGCCCTGTTGCAGTCGCTGCTTACCGACAAGATTCCCGGTTT
Organism: Occallatibacter sp.; assembly: GCA_035504315.1. GTDB lineage: Bacteria > Acidobacteriota > Terriglobia > Terriglobales > Acidobacteriaceae > Telmatobacter. The sequence goes on along the minus strand of DATJSB010000227.1, from coordinate 7,758 downwards.
CGACCCGCCGCGCATCGTGCCCTGGTCGGTGGCCCTGGCCCTGACTTCTCTAACGTTGTGCGGAGTCGTGGCCGGCCTGTATCCGGCCAGCAAAGCGGCAACCCTCGATCCGATCGAGGCGCTGCGGAAGGAGCTTTAGGGTAGCGAGTCAGCAAGTCGGCAAGTGAGCGAGTTAGCCGGGCGCCCCAGGTTCCTCGCATTTGCGGACGTTGGATAGTACACCTTTGATCGAGCAAAAACATGGGGGGAAAAGCACGATTGCGGAAGGAAATCCGGAGGGAGCAGGGGCCTTCAGGCCCCTGAATTGAGCAAGAACGATCGCGGGGCTTTAGCCCCTGAAGAAACGAAACCAAGCGCGAACAAAGGGCTCCCCGGGTCTCGATTTTGAGACCTGGGATCGCACGAACGTAAACTGGCCATTCTCAACCACGCACGAAAAGGGGTGCCCCATCCTAACCGCGCACTCTGCGGTTAGGGTGGGATCGCACGAACCCAAACGGACCCCGATTCTTTTCGCGGCTTCAGCCGCGAAAAACTGATCACTGAAAGCTGAGAACTTATGTTCATCGACATCTTCAAACAGGCCTGGGAAGCGATGCTCTACAATCGCCGGCGCACGGCCATCACGGTCGTCGGCATGGCCTGGGGCGTGGCCACCGTCGTGCTCCTCATGGCCTACGGCTCCGGCTTCAGCACCGCCATTGAGAAGATCTTTGCGCAGTGGGGCACCAACACCATCGGCATCTTCCCCGGCAAATCCAGCGAGCAAGCCGGCGGCGACAAGGCCGGCATCAAAGTGCAGCTCAAGCTCGACGACGTTGACCGCGTGAACGAAGTGGTGCCCGAGATCACCCACATCTCTCCCTCGGCCTACCTCGATGCCAACGTGCAAAACGATCTGCACAACTACACCTGGACGGTGGTCGGCTCGCGCCCCTCCTATGCCGACATCATCAAGCTCATTCCCGATCAGGGCCGCTTTTTTAACGGCGCAGAAGATCAACAGCGCGCCCACGTCTGCGTGCTGGGTTCCGAGGCCAAGACCAAACTCTTTTCGGGCGAGTGGGCGGTGGGCGAAACCATCCGCCTCAACGGCGTTTTCTTCAAAGTGGTTGGCGTGCTCAAGCCCAAGATGCAGGAGAGCGAAGACGACATCAATCGCACCGTTTACGTGCCCTTCAACACCATGAGCGACCTCAAGGACACGACCTACATCGACGGCATCTGGATCGGCTACAGCGGCGGCGACTATGAGCTGATCGAGAAGAATATCCGCGATACGCTGGCGGCCGCGCATCACTTTCGTCCCACCGACCACGACGCGGTTCACATCGCCAACCTTCGTTCTCAGCTCCACCAGTTCGAGATTCTTTCCATCGCCCTGCAGGTACTGCTGGCCATGGTGGGCGCGCTCACGCTGGGCATCGCCGGAATCGGGCTCATGAACATCATGCTCGTCGCCGTGCAGCAGCGCACCCGCGAGATCGGCGTCGAAAAGGCGCTCGGTGCCCGCAAGCATCAGATCCTGGTTCAGTTTCTCTCTGAGGCCTTCGTTATCACCGGCGCCGGCGGTGTCGGCGGCATCTCACTCGCTTACCTGGTCTCGGTTCTTGTCGGCCGCATTACTTTTTACAGCGCGATTGCCAAAAACGCCACCGACGCCGACATCCGCCTGCTCATCTCCCCGACGATCGTTATTGTGGCCACGCTCATCCTGGTCGTCACCGGCCTGGTCAGCGGCATGATCCCGGCCATCCGCGCCGCCAACCTCGATCCCATTGAGGCCCTGCGCTACGAGTAGGTGGTGTCTGACGATTTAACCGTTTGGATACTTGACATTGGCTCGATCAGGGTCTCAAATGCAGGCATGAAATCCTGCCAGTTGCTGAGCGCCCGGAAAGCGCGGGTGGGGATTAGTGCGACCGGACTCTCTGCGGCGTCCGTCATCCTCTGCACGGTGCTTGCCGGATGCGCCTCAACGCCTCTGGCCAAGCAAGCCACTGCTCTTTCCTCCGCATTGGCCCCGGTCGTCGATCAATCGGCTGCAGCCTACCAGGATGCCGTAACCGTCGATAATCTGCGTGCCGATTATGAAGCCGTCGTTGCCTACCAAAACAAGGACGCCACTTACAATCCGCGCAACACTCCGGAACTGCTCTCGGAGAAAGATATTCAAGCAAGGCTCGCGGTCCTGGCGGCTCTCCAGGTTTACTCCCAGTCCCTGATCGACATCACCAAGGGAACGGACTCGCCAGAGCTCGATGCTGCTTCAAAGTCAGTAGGAAACAACTTGACCTCGCTTGGCAACAACCTCGCGCCATCGATTGAGAATACGCTCGGAATTGCCGCAGCGGCGGCCTCGACCACCACCACCGCCGTCACCACGGTCTCAGGCTCGACCACCGCCACTACTTCGTCCTCGTCGTCGACACCCAAACCCCTGCTGTCGCCGGATGTCAGAAACGGTATCAGCACCGCTATTGACGCGCTTGGACAGTTTCTGGTGAACCGAACAGTGGAGAAGGAGCTGCCTGGCAAGATCGAAGAGATGGAACCCCATGTCCAGGCGCTCTGCAATGCGCTTTCCGACGATATTCAGACTCTCCAAGGCCTTGAGCAGCGCGACTACAACCGAATCCTCAACCTGGAAAAACAGTTCATCCTCGATGACGAGCAGCCCGGCAAGAATGTCGATCCCGAACAGCACCGCGCGGAGATTATGAAACTACCCGAAATTGCCCGGCAACAGCGGGAGGCCGGCGAGAAGCTCACAGCTCTTCGCGCGGCCATCGATAAACTGGCGCAGACCCATCAAGCCCTGGCCAAAGAGGCGCAACACGACACCCCCGAAACCCTGAAAGAAAAGTTGAGCGAGCTCGCCGACGTGGGAAACAGCCTCGGCAAGTTCTACTCATCGCTGCCGTCAAAGTGATCTCAGCAAAATGATCTCAAAGGAGCAGGACCATGGCCACGCCCCCTGTAAACAACCTTTCCGCCAGCCCCACCATTCCACTTACGCCAGCGGTGAGAGGGGCTTATCAGGATTTGTATAACCAGATGCAGGCCGAACTCGACGGCACAATGGATTCCGTTGCTATCGCGGCGTTGAACGTCTGGCAGCCGCAGGTTGACCAGATACTCACCAAAGACGACGAGTACAAACTCAATGCGGACACGAACATCTTCCAGGCGCTTCAGAAGCAGATCAGCGACACCAATCAGGGCCTCAAGACCTTGAGTAACCAGATTGCATCGACAGCCTCCCATTTCGCCTTGGCCGGCGACATCATCGCCGCCATCAACAAAGTTCTCACGCTTATCCCGGGGGCATGAGTTCACCCATTCGGCTCGCTTTCGCCAAATCACCGAGACGTTGATCGAGCCTTGAAAGGGCAGACTTCGGTGTCCCGGTCCGATGAGCTGCCAATCCGGTAGTTACACTTCTATAACTGACGAATTGGCGACAGGTCTTCAGGAAACATCAGCCATACCGAATTACGAGGACAGATGTATAGCGACCGGGTTTACGCAAGGGGGCATTGCCGGTTGAGCTGCCAACTGACCAACTTGCGAAGCGGCTAGGGTGTCGCTTCAATGTCTGCGTTAGCAACTGGCAAAATTCTTGCTGAGATCGCTGAGGCATGGTGTACCATTTGATACCATTATGCCCTCCCGGTTGCCGGATCGCCTCGTAAAATCAGCCGATATCCTCTTGGACATAGTTGTTTTAATGCTATCCATCTTAGCCGGCGTGATCAGCTACTATAACCTGCCTGCAAAAGTTGTTGCACAGTATGAAGGGAGCTTTCTTATAGCAGTTGGCTGTTTCCTGGTGGGCCTTACTGCCCATCAAACATTTAGGGCGATCACTGCGGAAGATAAGCTCAAGGAACTCGGAACTTCCTTTGATGTTGTCCTCAAGAATTCCACGCATGCTTTACAGCATTTCGAGTTTCTGGCAAGCGAGCAAAGGATCAGAGATCTTCGCCGGAGCTTAAATGAAAAAGAAGATCTGATTCAGCGGGCTGGATTGAAAACGGTCGACGAATACCTCGCATCGCTTCGCTCGAGTGAGGGCGTGCGCGGGATCAAGGTTCAGGGCGAACAACTCGCCCTAGCGGCCTATGAAAACTTCTGGATAACGCTGGTGGAACACCAGGCTAAATGTAAGAGCGCCCCAGCGAACGCTTTTGGTGCCGCCCGAATCACTCACTCTAGTTCGATGAAGGTCTGGGATACAGAGATTGGTCGCGCCTTGATCAGGCATCAAGAGCGATATGTCGAATTGGGAGGGGTAATTGTACGTATTTTGTTGGACACTCCCGCAAGGCCGGACCCCATGGTGGAGAGCATCATGAAAAGGATGATGGACGCAGGCATTCATGTCTATTACCTGCAAGAAGGCGAAGCCGAAAATCTACTCTCCGATTTCCTATGGGTCGGGCCATACGAACTAAGCTGGAGGGCGGGCGCAAGCCGCAAGGCGCTACAAGAATGCGAGTTGATGCAGATCAACGACGTCCGTCAAGCTGTTCTGAGACGGGCTTGGACCGATCTAGGATCTCGGGTAATCGCAAGAGAACACAGTCTCCCTGATCTTGTGAAAGACATCTTGGAGACACCCGCTATAGAATGAAGGCCCATTTAGAACACGATGCCTCGAGCTCTTGGATGCGCATGTGCCTGGCGCCTGAATTGGAGCGCAGACCCGATAATTCTTAATAAACCCCACATGGCCTGGGAAAGGCATTGCGCTTGGATTCTTGCCTGTGCTGACGCCACTGTTTGGCGAATACGCGGGGTTGGCAGAGTTCATCGTACCGGCAGACTGGTGGCGCGGGCTCCGGTTGCGGTGGAGTGGAGTTCGTGGTTTCCCGCCCTGGCTACAAGAACATATACGCGCGAGGGTGGGGCACGGGGAGCTTACTTGCGTAGCACGATATAAATCCAATTCCATAATGCGGGAAAAGTGGGCCTTCGTGTGCTTCTCATCACTGCCGTTTCCGACCCCGCAGCCGACACTCAGCGTAGCGGCCTTTTCCTCCCACAGCCGCAGTATGAGGCATAGCGAATGAGTGAACCCAAGACTGTGATTCCCACCCTGATCATGGACGGGAACGAGGCTGCGGCGTCCGTAGCTTATCGGCTTTCAGAGGTTGTCGCCATCTACCCCATCACCCCTTCTTCCCCGATGGCCGAGTGGGCCGATCAATGGCGCTCAGAAGGCAAGAAGAACATCTGGGGCGCGTTGCCCATCGTTGAAGAACTGCAAAGCGAAGGCGGCGCGGCCGGTGCGCTCCACGGCGCGCTGCAGGCCGGCGCCTTTGGCACCACGTTCACTGCTTCGCAGGGATTGCTGTTGATGATCCCCAACATGTTCAAGATCGCCGGCGAACTTACCCCGGCCACCATGCACGTGACGGCCCGTACGCTGGCTACGCACTGCCTGTCGATTTTTGGCGACCACTCCGATGTGATGGCGTGCCGTTCGACCGGCTGGGCAATGCTCTCGTCAAATTCCGTTCAAGAAGCGCACGATCTGGCACTGATTGCGCAGACGGCCACGCTCGAATCGCGCATTCCCTTCATGCACTTCTTCGATGGCTTCCGCACCTCGCACGAGGTGGGCAAGATTGTGCCCATCGGCGACGAGATTATCCGCTCGATGGTGGACGATGGTGCGATCGTCGCTTTCCGGAAAAACCGCATGTCGCCGGATCAGCCGGTGCTGCGCGGCTCGGCGCAGAATCCCGACGTGTTCTTCCAGGCGCGCGAAGCCTGTACGCCGTATTACGCTGCTGTTCCCGGCATTGTGCAGGTGGTGATGGATCGCTTCGCGGCTCTGACTGGCCGGTCGTATCGACTGTTTGACTATTACGGTGCAGCTGACGCCGAGCGGGTCATCGTCATGATGGGCTCCGGTGCCGAAGCTGCCGAAGAAGCTGTCGACGCGCTTACCCGCCAGGGCGAGAAGGTGGGTCTGGTGAAGGTTCGCCTGTATCGGCCATTCGACGCGAAGGCTCTGATTGCGGCGCTGCCCAAATCTGTAAAGAAGATCGCAGTGCTCGACCGCTGCAAAGAACCGGGTGGAACCGGCGAACCGCTCTACCAGGACGTGGTGACGGTTTTGGCCGAGCATGCGGCCACGCTGCCGTTCGCCATGCCCGCGGTGATTGGCGGGCGGTATGGATTGTCGTCAAAGGAGTTCACGCCCGCGATGGTGAAGGGCGTGCTGGACGAGCTCCAGAAGGCGTCGCCCAAGAACCACTTCAGCGTAGGCATTGTGGACGATGTGAGCAACTCGAGCATCGACTACGATCCGGCGTTCTCGACAGAGGATCCACAGACCGTGCGGGCGTTGTTCTACGGGCTTGGCTCCGACGGCACGGTGGGCGCAAACAAAAACTCCATCAAGATCATCGGCAGCGAGACTGACAACTACGCCCAGGGCTACTTTGTGTACGATTCGAAGAAGTCGGGCTCGATGACCACCTCGCACCTGCGCTTCGGGCCCAAGCCGATTCGCAGCACCTACCTGATTACGCGGGCCAGTTTTGTGGCCTGCCACAACTTCAGCTTTATTGAAAAGATCAATGTACTGGAGCCGGCGATTCCCGGCTCGGTGTTCCTGCTCAACTCGCCGTACTCCGCCGCGGAAGTGTGGGACAAGCTGCCCAAGACCATGCAGCAGGAGATGCTGGCCAAGAAGATCGAGTTCTACGTGATCGATGGCTACAAGGTGGCGCGCGAGGCCGGCATGGGCTCGCGCATCAACACCATCATGCAGACCTGCTTCTTCGCCATCAGCGGCGTGCTGCCCCGTGAAGAGGCCATTGAGCAGATCAAGAAGGCCATTAAGAAGACTTACGGCAAACGCGGCGAGGCTGTGGTGCAGAAGAACTTTGCCGCGGTCGATGCGGCCCTGGCCCACCTGCACAGGGTCGAGCTCCCGGTGGCGGTTTCGTCGGAGGTTGATTTTGTTCCATCCATCTCGCCTAAGGCGCCGGAGTTTGTGCGCAACGTGCTCGGGGAAATCGCGGCCGGCCGCGGCGATTTGCTCCCAGTGAGCGCGCTGCCTGCCGGCGGAACCTTCCCCACGGCCACCGCGCAGTGGGAGAAGCGCAATATCGCGCAGTTCATCCCCGTATGGGACAAGGACCTGTGCATCCAGTGCGGCAAGTGCGTGATGGTTTGCCCGCACGCGGTAATTCGCGCCAAGGTTTACAGTCCCGACCTTGCCACCGACGCTCCCGCAACTTTCAAGTGGGCCAAGCCGAAGTGGAAGAGCATGGAGCAGGACCGCTACACGCTGCAGGTTGCGCCCGAGGATTGCACCGGCTGTGCCGTCTGCGTAGAAGTTTGCCCGGTAAAGAGCAAGAGCGATGCGAGCAAGAAGGCCATCAACATGGCGCCGCAGGTTCCGCTGCGCGAGAGCGAGCGCGAGAACTGGAAGTTCTTCCTGGGGCTGCCCGAGGTGAACCGCGCGAAACTGTCGCACACGCAGGTGAAGGACATTCAATTGCTCGAGCCGTTGTTTGAATTCTCCGGCGCGTGCGCGGGCTGCGGCGAGACGCCTTACATCAAGCTGCTCACACAGTTGTTCGGCGACCGGCTTCTGATCGCCAATGCCACCGGCTGCTCGTCGATCTACGGCGGCAACCTGCCCACTACGCCTTACGCCAAAAACGCACAGGGCCGCGGTCCGACGTGGTCAAACTCGCTGTTTGAAGACAACGCTGAATTCGGCTTCGGCATGAG
>DATJSB010000226.1:0-6567 GCA_035504315.1 Occallatibacter sp. | reverse complement strand
CAGCTTTGACGGCCAGGGCTTACATAGCGAGGTAACCTACCTGGATCCTGCCCTTGCAGCGGAAATGCCCGAGGAAGCGGCGGACGACACGCGAATTGTGGCCGCGCCCGCTCCAGTCTTCTCGCTGCCAGCCCGCGATATCAATACCAAATCCCAAGGTATTGCAAGCTGGTTCGGCCGTTCCATCCGCAGCATTACACCGCGATTCGCGCTTGCCTGGGCAATGATTCTCGTCGCTGTGGTGGGCGGTGCCGGCTATCTCGCTTACCGATTCGGGCACCCGTCACTCGACGCGCGCACAATCCTGAATGATTCCTCAAAGATCGAAGAGTCCAACCTGAAAGGCCATGCTGAGCACCAGGTATTGCAGCTCGACACGCTCGGTACCGCGGGGCGGGCGGTGTGGCAAGGAATGGTGGATGTATGGCAGGAGCCTGCCAGTGGGAGATATATGCGGCGACTGTACGATGCGCAGTACCGGCTCGTGGCGGCCGATTGGCGCGGGACGAATGGCGAAAGCGGATCATTTGAAGCGACCGCCGATGGCGCGGTGAGTGAGGCCGATCGCAGAATTGGCGAAAGCGAGTTCTGGAAGGTGGACATATCGGCCCGCGAATTCCAGACGATGGCCGCACAACAGTTGGAAATCCGGAATGCAGGAGGCGGTTATGAGCTCACAGGCTCTGACCTCTCAAGCGGGCCTCCGCATGTGGTTTCCGCGACACTGGTTCTTGACCATCACTTGCACCTGGTGAGTGAAACGATGCGCGTGAATGGCGGCTACGGGTTTACTGCGGCCCGCTTTGTTGAAGCCAGCGACGAGCATTTACCCACAGCTTCTGTTCCCGAGTCAGTTTTCGACCCCACCGATCTGGAATCCAAAATGAACAGCAATTCTGGTAGCACTTTTGCTCAGCATGGAATTGGCGACCGTCTCGGTGGCACTCCCACGAGGCTCGTTCAAACCGAAGTTGCCGCGCTCCACCGGCTCAGTGAGCTGGGCGCGGATATAGGGGAGCCGATTGAAATTGTGAGAACGCCCGGCGGCCGGATCCGTATCGCAGGAACAGTTAGCAACGAGGCTCGCAAGAAGCAAATCGTTACCGCGCTGGGGAGCATGCCCGATCAGCAGTTGCTCCAAGTCGATCTTGCAACCAAGGAAGGTATCGGAGTGCCAATGTCGTCGTCGCACCTAGCCGTGCCGGCAACCAATGTCTACAATGTGGCGCATACGGCGCCGCCTGCGGAGCCTCTCCTTCGCGGCTATTTTGCTGCAAAGAACCTGACCGGAAATCAGATCGACACAGCCATTACGCATTTCTCGAGTGAAGCACTCGATCACGCCCAGCGCGCATTGCAAAACGCCTATGCGCTGGACCGCCTGGGCACTTCTTTCAGCCCGAGCGAATTACGGGCCATGGGCCCCATTGCACAACAGCAGTGGTCGGAAATGGTAGCGCAACATTCGTCGGCGCTGGAGACAGAACTGGATGCGTTGCAGCAGCAGCTTGAAGAACTCACTCCTGCAGCCAGCCCACTGTCCTCGGTGCGCCGGCCTTCTTCAATCGACACGCCTCAAGATTTCGCGGGCGCGGCTCGGAAGCTCCTCTACAAAATACAAGACTTGAATCGTGAAGTAGGAATCGCCTTTTCCGCGGGCACATCGGGCCGGAGCGCACAGACCGCGGAATCGTCGATCGATGCGGTGCGGGAATCGATCCCGTTCAACGAGTTGGAACAGCTCACCGCATTCGCATCGCGACTGGCGAATGCAAAAGACGCGGCAAACCGCTCTGCCGAGCAGTACCCTCGGCTGCCACGGTGAGTCAAAGCGAGCAGATGCTTCGTGGCATTTCAAAAATCTGTTTGCGGTGGATGGTGTGCCTGATCCTGTGGCCCGCCATGAAGGCCTTCTCTCAGGTCAGCACCGCCAACGTTACTGGCATTGTCGAGGATTCAACCGGGGCTCGCATCTCCGATGCGGCCATCAAGCTCATCAACAATCTGACCGGCGCAGAAAACGATACGAAGACCAGCCGCGAGGGGATCTTCCTTGTCCCCGGAGTCATTCCCGGAACTTACACCCTGCAAATCGGCCGGGACGGTTTTGCTACCGCCCAGATCACGGGACTCGTTCTGAACGTCGGCGACACGAAAAGTCTGTTGATTCGCCTTCAGGTCGGCTCAATCACGCAGACTGTTAAGATCGATGCTTCGGGGCTGGCCCCGACGACAGACAGCGCGACGGTCAGCACCGTTATCGATCGCGCCTTCGTTGCAAATATCCCGCTGAATGGCAGAAGCTTTCAGGACCTGATCTCCATGACTCCCGGAGTCAGCACGCAAACACCGCAGGCATTCGGCGCCGGCTACAGTTCGCAGGGAGATTTCAGCGTCAACGGTCAGCAGCCGGACACAAACTCATACACGATCGATGGCGTCTCAGCCGACATCGGGGTAGGTCTGCTCAGCGGCCACACCAAATTTGCGAGCAGCGGAAATGCCGCTGGAACTACAGCATTGGGCACAACGCAAAGTCTGGTTTCGATCGATGGCCTTCAAGAATTTCGCGTCCTCACATCAAACTATTCCGCTGAATACGGCCGCACTTCCGGCGGACAATTTACCCTTCTTACGCGCTCTGGAACAAACACGCTGCACGGAAGTTTATACGACTACGTGCGCAACTATACCGATGATGCGGTCGATTGGTTTACCCATTTCAATGCAGCATTCCCTCCCGCTCCGTATTGGCAAAATGACGCCGGAGGGGCCATTGGCGGACCGTTCAGCCTTCCTAACATCTACAGCGGCCGGGACAAGACTTTCTTCTTCCTCTCCTATGAAGAGCTGCGCCTGACCGAGCCTTCCGCGCCTCTTGTTGAGTATGTGCCCGCCTTTTCTCAGCAGATTTTCAAGACAATTCCGGCGGCTCTTCAGCAGGTACTGGAGAACTTCCCCACCTACCAAACGACTAGCCAGACAGGTGGCAATGCTCCTCCATCCTCGACGGAACTCGGCCTTTATGTGCCGCAAGACCTTTCGGATCCGGGCACGGTGAAGTCGGCCAACATCCGTTTCGACGAATCGCTTTCAGACAAAGTGTCGGCCTTTTTTCGTTACAGCACCACGCCCAGCGAAAGTGACAGCACAGTGCTTTCATCTGCATCGACAAGTAATATCGAGACGCAGACATTCACATTGGGCCTCACCGCTCACCCATCTTCGAGCAGCACCAACGATCTCAGAATTGGCTTTGGAGTGAGCACATCCAATCTGAACACAGCGCTGAAAGGCTCCCTCACATCCATTGCTAATTACGGGTCTTCAAACGAGTCTCCAAACCTGACTGCAGCTCTCGGCATACCAGCCACCATTCCGTTGGCGGCAGGCGATGTCCTCATTCATTCCGCAGGCGCAGGAGACTCGGAGATCAACACCGATGAGGCCTTCGGCTCTATCCATCAGTGGGACCTGCGCGACACGTTCGCCATTCAAAGCGGTCATCATTTTCTGCAATTTGGAATCGACCAGAGGCATCTTGTCTCCACGATCCATCCCCCCGCGTTGAGCGTTGAAGCGGATTTTTTCAATCCGCAATCGCTCATCGCGAACAGCGCCTCTGACATCGCGATCACAAAGAATCTGCCGGCGAGCCCGGTATTCAACCAGTTCGCCGCCTACGTCCAGGATGAGTGGCAAGCATCGAAGGCACTCACGATCTCCAGCGGCCTGCGATGGGAGGTTGACCCTGCGCCGAACGGAAGGAATGGCGCCGATGCCTTCACTGCAATTGGGAACCCTGCTTCTGCGGCCAGCTTAAGTCTTGCTCCGCGCGGAACAGCACTCTGGGACACCGATTGGTTCGACCTGGCGCCGCGCCTCGGAGCAGCGTGGCTTATCGATCGGCGTACCGGTCACGAACTTGTCGTGCGCGCGGGAGGAGGCATCTTCTTCGACACCGACAACCGTGCGGCGGTGCGCGCATTCAGCGCATTGGGGTTTTCGGAAACCATGCATCCCGTCAATGTGCCGGTTCCAGCTACCCCTGCACAACTGGATTTCTCGTTGTCGGCGTCAGCGCCTTATACAGATTCTCTTGTCTTCGCCTTCCCCCGGCATCTTCAGCTTCCGTACTCAGTTCAGTGGAATGTCGCAATCGAGAAATCGCTTGGCAGGGATCAGACTTTCACTGCCTCGTATGTCGGCGCCGGCGGCGACCGTCTGTTGCGTGAGCAGCGCACCGATATCAGCAGCCAGAATCCGGAGTTCGGCGAAATCGAATGGTTTCCGGCCGGTGTCACCTCCAACTATCAGGCATTGCAGCTCAAGTTCCAACGGTCTATCGCTCACGGAGTCCAGGCGCTCGGTTCGTATACCTGGTCGCACACTATTGATTACGGATCCATCGATCCCGCCTGGCCTCTCACCCGCGCCAACTCGAATCTCGATCTCCGCCACAATCTCCAAGCGGCGTTTTCCTGGGACGAACGGGAATTATCCGGCAGATGGCTGCGCAAATATACCCTGGCCGGTTGGGGAGCCGATGCCCGCGTCACGGTGAGAAGCGCCTTTCCCGTGACGCCGCTCGGAAATATCCTTTCGGATCCCGCCACCGGAAATCGCTACTTCAGCGGCGTTGATCTGATCCCCGGCCAGCCGCTTTATATCTATGGCTCGCAATATCCGGGCGGGCGCATGTTGAACGGCGGGCCGTACGCTGCCAGTCCCGCGTTCGCTTTGCCGGCTACAGGTGCGGCTGGCGATGCACCGCGCAATATGCTTCGCGGGTTTGGAGACAATCAAGTTAATGTTGCCATCCGGAAAGAGTTCCATTTGTACGATAGCTTCAATCTGCAGCTTCGAGGAGAGGCCTACAATCTTCTCAACCATCCCGATCTTGGATATATAGACCCCTCGCTTACCGACCAACTCTTCGGACAAGCCACCCTGATGTTGAACCAGAGCTTCGGTCCCTCGGGCTCACTCTATGAGCCCGGTGGTCCACGCGCGCTTCAGTTGTCTTTCAGGTTGCATTTCTAAAAAACACTCGCTGACAAAAACGATCCGGCAAAGTGATGCGAACAGCACGATAAGGATGCCGTGTGTTCATCCTCGTGCCCATGCGATGTGCATTTTCGTTTCAGCTCAGGGTAGATTCCGCCTCGATTTTTTCTTTATGTAGTGAGCACATTGATTGCCAGGTTGCGTTCGACCGAAGTCCCGGTGGCCGTTTGCGGGTATTTTGTGCGTTCCTGCTGCAACACGAGCATTTGAGAGGTAAAGACCCCATTGGAAATCTTTAGTTCAAGTCTGGTCTGTGATCCATCCATAGAAATCCCCGAGGAACGTGAAGCACTGTCGCAGCACGCTCCGGGCCGCTACTCCGCAGAGCAACGGAAAACGCATTGCTTGCTGATCGTGGTCGTCCTGGTGGCGCTCGCGTTGCGGCTTGCTGTCACTCTGCTCCCCGTCGGCGGCGACCAGAAGCACATTCGGCAGCAGGGCAGAGTTGCAGAGGCATTGCTGGCTGGCCGCGGCTTTGGCAGCCCCTTCAGGTCGAACCAGATTTCGGCCATCATGCCGCCGGTCTATCCGCTGATCGTCGCCGGGTTCTTCAAACTCTTCGGGGTTCAAACGAGGGCGTCTATCCTTGCTGTTCATGCGTTCGATTCTGCGTTGTCCGCGCTGGCCTGCATCCCAGTTTTTCTCATGGCGCGGCGCAGCTTCGGCGAGCGCGTGGCGTGGTGGGCGGCGTGGGGATGGGCGTTCTCACCCTACGGTATCTACTTTGCCGCGACGTGGGCCTGGTCAACGCACCTGCAGTTGCTCTGCCTGTGCTGGCTGATCGTGCTGGCACAGCAGTTGGAGCAGTCTCCACGGCTCGGTTTATGGGCTGGTTTCGGCCTTCTCGCCGGCTTTGCCGGACTTGTCGAGCCATCGGTGCTGGTGGTCGTTCCGTTCCTGCTGGCGCTGGCGTGCTGGCGGTTGAGAGTTGAGAGAAAGCGCTGGCAGATGCCGGGACTGATCGCCTGCATGGTGATGGCCGCCGCCATTTCTCCGTGGATCATTCGCAATGCGATGGTCTTTCATCGTTTCATTCCCATGCGCGACAATATGGGCCTGGAACTGTGGTTGGGCAACAACGGGCAAACTCTGCACTGGACCGACAACGATCTGAATCCCGAACACAACGTGCGGCAACTCGCCGAGTACAACACCATGGGAGAGCTGGCCTATATGGACCACAAAATGCACCAGGCCGAAGCGTATATCGCCGATCATCCTGGCTGGTACGCGTGGATGTGCGTGCGCCGCGCCGTTTACCTCTGGACCGGCTACTGGAGTTTCGACCGCGACTACCTTGCGCAGGAGCCAATGGACCTGGCCAATATTCCCTTTGCCACGGGCCTTACGCTGCTCGCCCTTCTCGGACTTGTGACGGCATGGCGCAAAAACCGCTGGGAGTGCATCCGCTACGCAGGCGTGCTTTTTCTCTTCCCGTTCATGTACTACTTCGTCCATCCCGAGGCATACCGCATGAGGCCGCTCGACCCGCTCATCGGC
>DATJSB010000225.1:0-5891 GCA_035504315.1 Occallatibacter sp. | reverse complement strand
ACGTTGATCTCACGCTCCGACAACCGCCCCGGAAATTTCGTATCGCTAGCCTTGATGTGGTGCGCCGGATCGCCGGCCACCACGATCACAAAATCCGCCTCAGCCGCGCCGGCAAGCTCGCGCACCTTCGCCGCGGCCTCGGGCAGGCTCTTCGCCAGCCGCTTGAAGTCGTCGATAAACTTGGCGCCCTTCTTCAAGTCGAAGAGCGGGTGATTGTCTTCGCGCTCTTTGCGGCTGAGCTCGCCCACCTTGGGAATGCGCAGCGCCACTACCGGCAGCGCCGGATCGATCTGCAGCGTGGCCAGGTTCTCGTCAGTAAATGCCGGGCGCACATCGGTCAATCCCGGCAGCCGCATGTCGGGCTTGTCGGTGCCGTAGTTGCGCATCGAGTCGTCGTACGTAATGCGCGGGAACGGGGTGGGCAGAGTGACGCCCGCCGCGGCAAAGGCCGCAGCGACGAACTTCTCGACCACGCCAAACACGTGCTCACGGCGCGGATAGCTCATCTCGAGATCGACTTGCGTGAACTCAAGCTGGCGATCGGCGCGCAGATCTTCATCGCGGAAGCACCGCGCAATCTGGAAGTACCGGTCAAAGCCGGAGATCATCAAAATCTGCTTGAAGATCTGGGGCGATTGCGGCAGTGCATAGAACTCGCCGGGATGCACGCGGCTGGGAACCAGGAAATCTCTGGCCCCCTCGGGCGTGGACTTGGTGAGGATGGGTGTTTCGATCTCGAGAAATCCCTGGCTGCTCAGGCTCTCGCGCACGGCCAGCGTAATGTCATGGCGCAGGCGGAAGTTGCGCTGCATTTCGGGCCGGCGCAGGTCGATGTAGCGGTACTTGAGCCGCAGCTCTTCGTTCTGGATGGCCTCTTCAGCCGGCGAAAACGGCGCCAGGTGCGCGTCGTTGAGCACGCGCAACTCGGTGGCCTCGATTTCGACTTCGCCCGTCACCATTTTGGGATTGATAGCCTCAGGCGCGCGCAGCCGCACCTTGCCCACTGCGGCTACAACATATTCCGGCCGCACCTGCTCGCCCTTTGCATGGCCCTCGGGGGTCAGCTCCTTGTCGAGCACAATTTGCGCAATGCCGGTGCGGTCGCGCAGGTCGAGAAAGATCAGGTTGCCGTGGTCGCGGCGCCGGTTGACCCAGCCCATCAGGACAACCCGCTTGCCTGCATCGGCGGTACGCAGCGCGCCGCACATATCGGTACGTTCAAGATTGCCTAAAAAGTCGAGCACTACCTTTTCCTTCTACGCTCTCAATGAAAGAGAAAACTTTGGACAACAGAAAACCTTGGGTGCCCCAGCTCCCTCGCATGTGGGGACATGGGAAACGAAGTATGTTGAATCGCCGCCGCTAGTTTTTCAGGAATTCTGCCAGCTCAACCCGCGGGACCTTCGTTTGCGCACCTGTTGCGAAGTCCTTCACTGTCAGGATACCGGAACTGAGCTCGTCTTCGCCCAGGATCACGATCTTGCGCGCGGCTTTGTCGGCGGCTTCGAATGATTTCTTGAGCCGGAAGCTGCCGTCGCCCAGCTCGACGCTTAGCCCGCCGCGGCGCAGCTCGCGCGCCAGCTTGAGCGCAGCAGCGTTGAGGCTCTCACCAAGCGGCGCAATATACGCGTCGACCCGGTCAGCGGGTTTGGCGTTTTGGTTGGACTCTGCGGCCTGGAGAGTGAGCACCAGCCGGTCCAATCCCATCGCAAACCCGATCCCCGGCGCCTTGGGTCCGCCAATCGCCTCGCTCAGCCCGTCGTAACGCCCGCCACCCAGGATTGCGTTCTGCGCGCCAAGACCGCCGTGCGTAAATTCAAAGGCCGTGCGCGTGTAGTAGTCGAGCCCGCGCACCAGGCGAGGGTTGCGCGTATAGGGCACGCCCGCTGCGTCAAGAGCTGAAGTGACGCCGGCAAAGTGCGCTATCGAGTCTTCGCCGAGCGAGCCGGCGATGGTTGGCAGCGTGGCGATGATCGGCTGATCTTCGGGAACCTTGCAGTCCAGCACACGCAGCGGATTGGTCACCGCCCGCCGCTGGCAGTCCACGCACATCCGTCCCACCACCGGTTCCAAAGCCGCACGCAAAGTGTCGTTATACCGCGCCCGGTCCGCCGCCGACCCCACCGAATTCAGCTCCAGCGTCCAGCCGGTAATGCCCATCTCGTCCAGCAGCGTCGCCAGCATCTCCAGCACTTCCGCATCGCGCAGTGGGCTTTCTGACCCGGCACTGGGCGGCCCAATCACCTCGGCGCCAATCTGCCAGAACTGCCGGTAGCGTCCCTTCTGCGGCCGCTCCCGCCTGAACTGCGGACCTATGTAATAAAGTTTCTGCAGTTGCCCCGTCTCGCCCAGCTTGTGCTCAATGTAGGCCCGAACGACGCCGGCGGTGTTTTCGGGGCGGAGGGTGAGGGATTGCGAGGATTTGTGAAAGGTTCCTTGAAGCTTTTCGACTAAGATGCCCCCTTCAGCAGCGGCCTCCGAGTCCCCTGGAACGGGCGAAGGGATAACGAGCCTTCCCCTAATCGTCTTTTCGTAACGAGTGAACTGGCGGGGACTTTCTTGTGCTTTTGTTACTGCATCGGCTAACGCTTTTAGTACAGACCCGTCGGCGCGAGTGCTAAACATCACAATTTCTGTGATGTGAAGCTCATCATAAGAGCATGCGAGCGCTGTAAGGCCCTCGCGCGGCGAGTGTATCTCTTCTTCTTCGAAGGATTCTCTCCCATGGGCTCGACGCCAGGCGTCAATGAGGGCTTGCCTGTCAAATCGTTCCCCATCCTCCCACGTAAACATCTCCTTCGACACAATGTCGGTCTCTTCGCCAACGCCGCGGGCAAACAGGCCGGTGTCTTCAAAAATGGGGGTGCGAATCTCGCCGAAGTTGTACCGGGCGAAAACGCGACGGGCTGCTGCTTCGATGCGATTCCAGAGCGCAGTCTCCGGCGGCAAAAGGTCGCGCGTTCCGCGCACCGCTTTCAGTGTTTGACCCATAGTGCTAACCTTTTCAGCAACTTCTTAGGATACAAGGTGGGAACGATGATCTTTCATACTGTCTCAATCACCGCTTTTCTGGCGAGCCAGGTAAATCAGGCTCCGATTGTCGTTCAATGTGCACCGCCAGCGCCCGGTCCGTGGTGGAAGTGGCTCTTGCCAACGATAGTCCAAACCGTTGTGAGCTTGGCATCGATTACTGCCGGCGTATGGATTGCTGTAGCGTCATTTCGCGCGAACAAGAGAAAGGAACATGAGCAGTGGGTTCGTGATCAGAAAAAGACTGAGTGGAGCGGACTGCTAAGGGCTGCCGCACAGATTCGCAAGATCATGCCCCCAGGCTTAATGAATTCACTTGAACGCGCAACATTGATCCGTGAGGGCCTGAAGCTGCCGTTGCAAGAATTTGAGAGTATCGCTGCAGGTTGTATTTTTCTGAGTGACTTCTTCAGTGATCGAGACAAACGCGAAAAGTTCTACAACTTCATCCACGACGCTGACACTACGATTGAGGGGATTTCAGTTTGCTCCGATCAGATTCGGTATCTGAAATCTCCCGATCCCGACCTGACTGATCAGCAGAGAGAAAACGCAATCGGAAAGGCCACATTGCGCCTAGGCCAATTGGCCGACGAAATCACTGAAAGGTCGCTGAACTTTCACAACTGGCTTCGATTCGAGGCTGCTGAGTCAATCGAGGCAGCTAAATGAGCATTACATGGCCGCTCCTTCTAATCACGCCCTCTTCCTGATCACTTCCCTCAATGCGCCATCAATCCGCGTCTGCCAGCCCCGCCCGCCAGCCTTGAAGTGTTCAATCACCTCAGGCGACAGCCGCAGCGAGACCAGCTTCTTTGTCGGCGCCTTTTGCGGGCCGCGCTTGCCTCGCCGCACCACTTTGCCATGACGAATAAGATCGGCCTGGGCGAAGAAGGCCCGCGTAGCCTTCTCGTCGTTCGGGTCATAGGGGCCATCTTCCGGCTCATAGGGAATCGCATCGCCCTCCTTGCGGGCCTGCACGCGATCCCAATCGGTTTTACTTTGTGCCTCATCCCAAACGTACACGATTTAATTGTAGCTACATTTTGAGCGGATTGCGACGCCCTGCCCCCGCCGCCACATCCCGGAAGTGCCAACGGGCCTTGGCGGTCCGCTCATTCCTGCAACCGTCCGTGATTCCGCGCCGGGAAGCTATCATCGGAATTGCGAGTCCAATCCAGCGGCCATCCCCAACCACGGCCGCCCCAGAAAAAAGAGCAAGCCCCAGGAGGAGCGCCTCATGCCCACCTCTCAATCCGACGCTCTTGTGGTCTATGGCGTAACCGGCGATCTGGCCCACAAGATGATCTTCCCCGCGCTCTATGCCATGGTCAAGAGCGGAACACTCAATGTCCCCGTCATCGGTGTCGCCTTTCCCAAATGGTCGCTCGAGCGGCTGCACCGGCGCGTGGCGCAAAGCATCAGGCAATCGGGCGGAATCGACAACAAGCGCGCCTTCGATCATCTTTTGTCGCTGCTGAAATATGTCAGCGGAGACTACAACGACAGCAAAACTTTTGCGGCCATCAAGGCGGCGCTCGGCAAAGCCCGCCGGCCGGCGCACTACCTCGCCATTCCACCTTCGCTCTTCGGCACCGTAATCAAGGGGCTGGGCACAGCCGGCCTGGCCCAGAATGCGCGCGTCATTGTCGAAAAGCCCTTTGGGCGCGACTTGGCTTCGGCTCGCGCGCTTAATCGCGTGGCGCGGTCCGTATTCCCTGAAGACTCCATCTTCCGCATCGATCACTTCCTCGGCAAGGAAGCGATCATGAATATCCTCTATTTCCGCTTCGCCAATTCGTTTCTTGAGCCCATCTGGAATCGCAACTACATTTCCAGCGTTCAGATTACCCTGTCTGAGGAATTCGGCGTGGGAACGCGCGGCGCTTTTTACGAGTCCGCCGGCTGCCTGCGCGACGTGATACAGAATCATCTCTTTCAAATCGTCGCACTGCTTGCAATGGAACCGCCGGCAGGCCGGCACTTTGCAGCCGTGCAAACCGAGAAGGCGACCATATTCAAGGCCATGCGTACTTTGACGCCCGCCGACCTGGTGCGCGGTCAATACGTGGGCTACCGGCAAGAGAAGGACGTAGCCAAAAACTCCGATGTTGAAACGTATTGCGCCCTTCGGCTCTTCATTGACTCATGGCGCTGGGATGGCGTGCCCTGGTATCTGCGCTCGGGCAAGTATCTGCCCGCCACCGCAACTGAGGTTCTTGTGGAGCTCAAAACTCCACCGCAAAAGCTTTTTGCAGATGCAGCCACAGCTCCCGGCGAGGGAAACTATCTTCGTTTCAGGCTCTCGCCCAACGCCGCAATCGGATTGGCCGCTCGCGTAAAGCGCGCAGGCGAAGAGTTCATTGGCGAGCAGCGGGAGCTGTATTTGCTCGAACAGCAGCCGGGCGAAGAGACTCCGTACGAGCGGCTGCTGGGCGACGCCATGAAGGGCGATGGCGGCCTCTTTACTCGCGAAGACGCGGTAGAAGCAGCATGGGAAGTGGTCGATCAGGTACTCAGGCACCATCCCCGTGTACGCCCTTACAAACGCGGCACCTGGGGACCCAAACAGGCAGACGCCCTCATCGCGCCGGCGGGGATCTGGCACAATCCCAGCGGCGCCGGCTCATCCTGATCCCCGCTCTTTCTAACCGTGGGCTGCAGACGGTCAATCTGAATGCATGGAGACTTGCGCTCGGCGTCGGAGCCGCACCCGTCGAGTAAATTCATCTCGTACCACGAGTGCCTCGCATGAACTACTGCGAACAATGCGGATCGACCTCTTTCGATGAGCAGGGATTCTGCCGAGGTTGCGGCGCGCGCCGGCCGGGACTCGCCGCGGCCGGGCCTCACAGCGCGCC
>DATJSB010000224.1:0-17362 GCA_035504315.1 Occallatibacter sp. | reverse complement strand
GGCTTGTCGGCGCGGAAGTCGTCATGAACTGAAAGACCTGGGCCGTGAGCGGAAGGGTGTCTCACAAGTAGTTACTGACGGGTGGCCGGTAATTCGACCGCAATTTGCACACTGGCTCGCGCAATGGACCGATACAGCACGTTGAGGGTGCGTTGCTCAGACGGATACAGTTGAATGACCCGTCTACAATGTTTCGCATCGGATCTGCCGGAGAAAATCGAGGAAGTTTCTATGTCTTTCCTATGGAGACGCACGCGACTGGAAGGCTCCGATCTAGAAGCAGCAGAACACTTTGCCAGGCGCAGGACGAGGTCCTGCGCAAGCGAAGCGCGCATATGGCCGCTGTGCAGCCGGATGTGTTCACCCATTACAGCCCGGGAATGGGCACGCAGGCGATCGACCCGGCGCTTCAAAGCACTCGCGCCATTGAACGTCGATCGCCATGCGGTCCGGCAACAAGCCGTTGCCGACGCTGTGTTCCGCGCTTACGCCAGCATTCGCAACCTCTGCGTTTGAAACATCGGACGCAGTTAGAACTCCAGCCGCAGTGAGCCCTGCAATACACGCGCCGAGAGATCGGCGCCGGCGGGAGTTACCGTACCCGGAATGGTGCCGAACTCGTTCGGCGGACTTGTCAGGTCCATATTGTTCTGGAAGCTCGGCGTCTGAAAGTTCGGATGGTTGAAGGCATTGAAGGCGTCGCAGCGGAACTTCAGGTTGACTCCCTCACCCGGGAGGATCGGGAAGGTCTTACCGAGCCCGATGTCCGCGTCGAAGAAGCCGGGACCGCGCAAGTTGTTGCGCGAACCCATCTCAAAGCCCACCGGGCCACTCCACTGGTCATAGGCCGCCTCGGGATTCTTGAAGGTAGAAACCACCTTGCCACCCGACGAGGAAGTTACGCTCACATGGGCCTTCTGAATCCCTCCCAGGCTGCCGGTCAAAATCGCGGGGTCTTCGTTGGAGTAGCTCATGAGGAAGGCAATCGAGTTGGCCATGTACGGAGTGCCGGTGTGGTAGCTCGGCAAACCGCTCAACTCCCATCCGCCAACAATCTCGTCGGTCCATATTGGAGCATTCGTCAGCAGGCTGCGGCCGCGGCCAAACGGTAACTGGTAAAGAACGTTGCCGTTCAGTACCTGAGTTTCGTCGAAGTCCGAGTTTCCGCGGCACAGGCGCGGCCGGAGCACGTCGCAGATGAAGCCGTAACCAGTGTAGGCTTCGGAGTTGGCAACCTGCGAAGTATTGTCGATCGAGTGCGACCAGGTGTAGTTCAGGTCGAACTGCAGACCGTGGCTGGTGTTCTTGTGCAGCGTAACCAGCATGCCGTGGTACGCGGAGAAACCCAGGTCGGTGAAAAAGGTATTCTCTGAAAGCTGCGCGGCCATGCCCACATTGTCAGGCAGCAAACCGTAATAGGACATCAGTTCGACACTGTCCGCCACGTCGCCGCGCGCCGGATACGGGGCCATGTTTTCCGCAATGAAGGCCGTGTTGGATATGCCGGTCCCGTTCGGATACAGCACGTTCTCAAAAAATGGCTGCGCCGGAACGCTGCTTAGAGGGGCATTCGGATTTTGGCGCAGCCATGTGGTCAGTGCGGCCATGGCCTGGCTCAGCTTCTGTCCCGACACTGAATCCGGGAAGTCGATAAGCTGCTCGGCGTCGGCCTGGGCCAGCAAATGGCGACCCAGGCGGCCCACGTAACCCAGCCTGAGGAGGAAGCCCCCACTGAACTCCTGCTGCATGCCCAGGTTAAACATGATGTTGTACGGCGTAGGCAGATTGTGATCGACCGAAATGTTGAACGCTCCACCATTGGCCAGGCCGCAAGGTCCGGGCGTGCTGCATTCAGGAGATTCGGGGCCCACAAACGGAATGTCGGGCTTGGTGATTGCCGGCGGGGTCGGGCCTGTCGGCGGAGAGCTCAGAGCCGTAAAACGCGTATTCTGCAGCAGCGAATTATATGCCGCGCTATTGGTCAAAGTGGCTGGCACGCCATAATCCGCGGTCCCGGAACTCTCGAACAAATAGGAGTAGACTGCTTCCTCCTGCAGAATCGCATTGACTACCGTTTCGTCATAAATGATTCCGGCGCCGCCATTGATCACCAGCTTGCGGTCCGCGGTGGGTGTCCACGCAAAGGCCACGCGCGGAGCAAAGTCCTTGTTGTCCGGTTGATAGTAAGGTGCAGCGTGGTTTGCTTTGCCGGCCAGATTGTATTCGACGTACGGCACCGAGTTGGTTCCACCCGGAAGCGACGCCGCGCCACCCACGCCCGCCTTGCTCTGCGCGACACGGTCGTTCATGAAATCCCAGAAGCTCAAGTTCTGATCCGCCTGGATGCCGTGGATCTCGTAGGGCACCGAGAAGTTCTCGTACCGCACGCCGTAGGTAAAGGTGAACGACGGCGTCAGCTTCCATGTATCCCCGAAATAAGCCTCCGTCTCGTAATACTTGAATGTGGTCTGCAATCCGGCGCCCTGCGGTACCACGGTCCCCGCTGCGTTGTAGTTCCAGGTGTCGTTGGTGTCTTCAAAACGGCCCAACGCAAGCACCAGTGCCGATTGGTAGACGGTCAAACTGGTCTGGCTGTTGTCGATATCGGGCGGATCGAAATTAAAGTTGGATGATCCATTTGTGGGCAGTCCGGTAACGCCGCCACCCAATCCGACGATCGGACCGTTGTAATTACCGTAGACGCTGTAATGGGGGCTGGGGTATTTGAACGAGCCGCCGAACGAAAAGCTGTGACGCCCTTTCTCCCAATTGAAGTCGTCGCGCACCACCGGAATCGGGAAGTAGTACGCCGAGCCGCCAGCGTTGGCGTAGGGGCCGGACAGGAAGTAGCCGCCGGTTGGATCTCCATCGTAATTGTACTGGTTCGCCCCTTGCGGGTTATAGGCGTCGGGCGTTCCGACTTTGGCGATGTTATCGCCCCAGATCACGCTGTTCGTCTTGTTGTTGCCGATCGTCCAGTCCCACCCCACCACCCACGCATGGCTTGTGTCCAGAGACGGGAAGGTCTCAGGGTCGCCCGGGAATTGCACCGGGGCGTTCACCGAATTGATATTGTTGTAGGTGACGCGGCCAAAGAGGTGCTGATTGCGGAACGGGTCGAGATCGACCCTGCCGACGTAGTTCTTTTCGATGTAGGGTTTGGGAGCATTGAAGCGGTAACCGGCCGTATTCACCAGGTCGCCCGCATCGCCGCTAAAGTCATTCGGCGAGGGGTAGCATTGCCGATTCCCGCATGTGCCGGTCAAAAATGAGAACAGGCCCTGATCGATACCGACGCCTTGCGGATCGAAACTTTGCACCGAATTTTTGCCTGTTGCGGGGATGCTGCTCGTCGTTCCGGCGGTGATATTGGTGTAATAGCCGATGGTTTGATCTTTCAGGAAGCTGTCCATCGGAACGGTCCGCACTGCGATGGTTGAAAGCGCATCATGGCGGCCGTTGTAATCGAAGAAGAAGTAAGCCTTGTTCTTCCACATCGGCCCGCCGATGGCGCCACCGAACTGGTTGCGGACCAGCGGGGCGCGTGGCACACCCTCAAAGTTGTTAAACCACTCGTTGGCCTCGAGATCGGTATCGCGGTGATATTCGTTGAGATCGCCATGGAAGTGGTTGGTGCCCGACTTGGTAACCATTTCGAACTGGCCGCCGCCCCCGGCTCCGTTGCTGGAGAGCATTCCGGCCGTGGTGCCGCGGAACTCCTGCACCGAGTCCACCGGGGCATTGCCGACGATCGTGCCGAAACGTCCGTATAGCTCGTCGTTCACGTCCAGGCCGTCCAGAGTCACGCGGTCCTGGTCGACGCGCGCACCGGTTGACGAGCCAGCAGTCCCACCGCCACCACCCATCATCCCGCCACTGGACGTCCCGCCAGTTGTCATGCCCGGCTGATCCATCATGAGAGCCGTCGGAGAGTCGCGGGCCATGACCGGCAGATCTTGCATATACTGCACCTGGAAGTTGTTGCCCACCGAGGAATCGGTCGTATCCAGGGTCACCGTCTGGTTCTCGGCAGAAACCGACACGGTCTCTGACACGGTGCCAATCGCGAGCTTCACGTTCTGCGAGCGGGTGGTGCCCACATTCAGGTAGAGGCCGGTCAGCACCGTGGTCTGGAAGCCGGCATGCGAGATCGTCTCCGTATACCCCGGGCCTGGAGCAATGTTCGAAAGGGTGTAGGAACCAGTCGCATTGCTTTCGGTTTGATACGTCAGGTTGGCGGCCCTATTCGTCAACACGATCTTGGCGCCGGGCACCACAGCGCCGGACGCATCGGTGACCGTACCGGTTATCGAGGCTGAGTCCTGGGCATAAAGCAGGGTTGAGGAGAACGTGGTCAGAGCCAGGGTGAGCAGAAACGCAAACTTCCTTGCAGATATTTCCATGACGACTCCTTGGAGAGATGCAAGTTCGTGCAGTTTTTGTGGAACGGGGGATCTTCTTAGAACTTGATAATGGATAGCACGCACTATGCAGCTTTCATGCCAAAACAAAGCAGCTTTAGAATCAATGGTTTACCGCACGGTTCCGCGCGCGAAATATACAGTTAACCGTAGATTTTCATCTTGGATATGAATAATGAGATATATCTGGGGGCGACGAGTTCCCTGGCTTTAAAAGATGATTCCGGAAGGATCACCCCCAATCTGTACATTACTCAAGCCCCGGCGGGTTACGTCCAGTTTGGCCGACTCATCCGGAACTTCGACATCGCTGCAGAAAATGTCCGAGTGACCGATTTATCAGGACGGGGCGATTCTTCAATGAGATTTCGACAGTGACGCGACAAGAGCAGGTGCTCTTGTCGGCTTGTCATGATCCCGATTACTCGTTGCGCAGCGCCACCATCGGCTCCACTCCGGCGGCACGGCGCACTGGCGCTACCGATGCCAACGGCGCTGCCAGAGCAAGCAGTATCGAGGCGCCCACCAGCATCACCGGGTCCCATGGCTGCACGTGATACAACTGGTCTTTCATCGGCTTCCCGGCCAGAATCGCTAACGGAATTTCGCTCGCGGCAATCGTGAGAGCCCGTCGTTCGCCATTGGTTGCAAACAGTAAGACTCAAAACAACAGCCCTATGGGGAGGTCAGAGATTTCTCCTGTCCGAAATCAAGATCCGGCATTCAGATTCGAACAGCATATAGCGCAAAGAAATGAAGATCATTTCAGTCTCTGTGAGCCCGAAATTCCGGATAACGACTTCAGTCCCACCCTGCCTGTTTCGGCTACGGCGAGTGCACATTTGCAAGGCTCCTGTATACTACGCCGGCGAGCGGTGTCGATTATTCCGTGGAGTACTTAAATCATGATGCGATTTTCGCGGGTTGTGTATTGGGGGATGGCTTTCGCCAGCGTACCGGCATTGACGTTGGGCGCGGGGGCGCAGGTCAATCCCGACCTCTACGCGGGCCTCAAGTGGCGTAACGTCGGGCCATTCCACGGCGGCCGCATCGCCTCCGTGACCGGGGCCATCGGCGAGACTGGCGTGTTCTACGCCGGCATGCCCCAGGGCGGCATCTGGAAAACCACCAGCGCCGGCGTGACCTGGTTTCCTATCTTCGACCAGGTGACGAGCGTGGATAGCGTCGGCGCCATCCAGGTCGCTCCCTCCAATCCCGATGTTGTCTATGCCGGCGCCGGCGACCCCATCCGCGGCAGCCTCGGCAACGGCATGTGGAAGTCCACCGATGCCGGCAGCAACTGGCAGCACATCGGCCTCGAAGACACGGTAAAGATTGCCAACATCCTTATTGATCCCACCAATCCCGACCTCGTGATCGTTGCAGCCCTCGGCGATGCCACTCGCAAAGGCGGCGGTATCTACCGCTCGACCGATGGCGGCAACACCTGGACCATCGTCCTCAAGACACCTGATTACGACGGCGCGCGCGACTTGGAATATGCCTACGACGATCCCAGCGAATTGCTGGCGGCGACGCAGGGTACCGGCGGCGGTTTCCCTGGCGCCAACGGCGGCCCTCGGGCCAAGACCAAGCCGGCGCAGGTCTTCAAGTCTACGGACGAGGGACAGACCTGGACCCAGATCAAGATTCCACCCTTTGAAGGCCGGGTTGCGGTTGCCATTGCCATGCACACCAACGGCCAGCGCATGTACGTTGTCGGCAACAACATCGAACACGGCTCGGGGCTGTACCGCTCCGACGACGGCGGCGCCACCTGGAAGCACATGGCGGGTAAGGATACCCGCATCAGCAACGGCCAGGGCTCCTATAGCTGCGGCGTCTTCGTGGACTCGCAGAACCCCGACATCGTTTACACCGTCAGCACCGCCATGTACCGCTCCACCGACGGCGGCGTCACCTTCCAGGCTTTCAAGGGTGCGCCTGGAGGCGAGGACTATCACAAGCAATGGATCGATCCCACCAACGGCGAGCGTATGGTACTTGGCACCGACCAGGGCGCCACGGTCACCCTCGATGGCGGCCACACCTGGAGCATGTGGTACACCGAGAACGTGGCGCAGGTCTACCATGTGGCTACCGACAGCCAGTATCCATACTGGATTATGGCCGCGCAGCAGGATACCGGCGGAGTGATGATCAAGAGCCGCGGCATGTGGGGCCAGGTCGACTTCACCGACTGGAGCCCGCTGCCCTCCTCCGAATTTGGCATCATTACACCCGATCCCAAAAACCCTCACATCATCTACGGCGTTGGCTATGGCCCCGGCGGTGGTGGCAACGGCCTCATAAAAATCGATATGGACACCGGGCAGTGGGAAAACGTTGCGCCCAACTTCGGCTCCGATGCCACTAAATACCGCGCCAGTCGCGACTTCCAGAAAGAGTTCGACACTGCCTTCGATACCGGCGCTCTTTACGTTGCTTACCAGTGCCTGCTGGTCACGCGCGACGGCGCACATTCCTGGAAGGCGTTCAGCCCCGACCTGACCACGGAAAAAGGCAAGCCCGAGGTGGCCTGCGGCACACCCCTGCCCACCGAGCCGGCTACACCGGCAGCGACACCAGCAGCAACACCTGCCGCAATTCCAGCAACAAAACCAGCGGCCACTTCAGCGACAACACCGGCCACGCCACGCACTGGCCCGCCCCCGCCCCCGCCCTCCATCACCGACTTCTCAATCTCCAAGGTCAAGCCCGGTGTGGTCTGGACCGTGAGCAGCACCGGCCAGATCTACGACACCATGGATCGCGGGAAACACTGGAACAACGTCAGCAACATTGCGGACCTTCCACCCCACACCAACTTCAACAGCATCGTGGCCGGCGATGACCTCAACACCGCCTACATCACCGGCCGCATCGGCGGCGATCCGCGCTCCGATGCCGCCGTGCCCCCCACTGAGGACACCGACGTTCCCCTCATCTGGCGCACCATCGATGGCGGCAAGACCTGGGCCCGCATCGTGAACGGCCTGCCCAGCGACGAGCGCACTGGAAGCTGGGTGAACGTTCTGCGCGCCGATCCCGAGCAGCCCGGACTTCTCTTCGCCGGCACTGAGACCACCGTCTACGTCAGCGTCGACAACGGCAACCACTGGCAGTTGCTGCGCCAGAACCTGCCCAGCACCTCCATCCGCGACATCGCCATCCACACCGATTACCACGTGAACGACCTTGTCATCGGCACCTATGGCCGCGGCTTCTGGGTCCTCGACGACATCACGCCGCTGCGCCAGATCGCCGCCAACGCCCAGGCCATCAGCTCCTCCTCCGCCTATCTCTTCGCGCCCCAGGAGGCCATTCGCGCCCGCATCAACAGCAACTGGGATCAGCCCTTCTCAGTCGAGGTTCCGCATGCACCCAATCCGCCTTATGGCGCAATCGTGGACTATTACCTCAGCCATCAGCCCAAGGGTCCCATCCAACTCCAGGTCTTCGACTCCCACGGCAATCTGGTCCGCACCATGTCCAGCACGTTGCCGCCGCCCATCGAGGGCGAAGCTTTTCCCCGCTACTGGCTGGCCTCGCCCGAGTCGCGCTCCCTCTCCACGCATGTCGGCATGAACCGCATCAACTGGGACTTGAACTATGACGACCCACCCGCCTTGCGCCACGACCTTGAAGACGAGATGAACTCGACGGAGGGCGAGACAACCCCCGGTCCACACGGGCCGCAAGTCATTCCGGGTGTTTATACGCTCAAGCTGACTGTCGATGGCCAGGTGTACACCCGCAATGTCACTGTCACGAACGACCCGCGCGTCGGACAGAGCCCCGAGCTTATGGCCGACCTGCGCGCCCAGAGCCAGCTCTCGCTGCTCGCGGTTCACGGCATGCAGCAGAGCTACCAGGGCCATGACGAAGTTGATGCGGTCAAGACTCAGCTTGCGGCCCTGATAAAAGGCAGCCTGCCCGGCGATGTCGCCTCGCAAGCCAAAACGCTCGATGAGAGCCTGACTAAGATTGGAGGCGTAATTCCGCCCAGCGGCGCCCCATTCCGCCGTCCCACTCCCGACCCCAAAGCGCTCAAATCCTTCCTCGCACTGAACGACGACTACAGCACTATGGTTAGCATGATGCAGGTGGGCCTCGACATGGCGCCCACCCCGGCCCAGATCGACAATTGGGAGAGCGTGTGCTCCGGCTACAACCGCACCGTCGCCGCCTGGAAGGCGATGCAGCCGCAGATAGACAGCTTCAACGCAGTGCTGGCCAAGAACCACCTGCAGCAGCTTAACATCGCTTCCACCAAGCTCGCCGACTCGTCGTGCAACATCTCAAGCCCGATTCGAACGAATACCGCCGCCCACCGAAACCTGACGCCAACAGGGCATCCCACCCATTAATGAGCGAACGCAATGCGTCAGCGAGTTAGGTGCCGGGGCAAAACTTGGTCCGCGTGGGCCTGTTTTTTCAACCCAAACCTTACCATTAAACGGGGTTCAATCCGGCAAGAGCGGGACGAAGTACTTTTCGAGCCGGCCTGCGTCGATCAGTCCTAACCAGGCGGTTGAGGTTCGTGTCGCCGTTCACGGTGAGTCGGGGCATTATCTGCACCAGGTCCAGAACATTGGTGACCAGCGAGCCGAAGCACAGAGGACAAATCACGGGACTCGCAACGTTTGCCAACTTCGTCGGAATGGGAATTGGCGCCGTTGCCTTTCACCGTTTGATGGTGCCACGCTCCAGCGAGGCCTTTGTTTGCTTCGGGTGCTTTGAGTTCGCCTTTGGTGTTCTCGCGGTTTGCGCCTTTCGCGCGGAAGTTCCAGTTACCGTTTAAAAGCCACAATTAAAGCTCGTTTCGCGGCTCGGAAGTTTCAGAAGATATCGCTTTTCAATGTATTGGAGATCGGCCGCGACACGAGTTCGACTCAGTCCTTATTCTGCGATACACGGGCTTCAGATTCCTTTGGTTTCGCCGCCGTCCATGCGCACTGCGGTCCCGATCATCCATTTCGCTGCAGGAGAGACCATAAAAGCAAGCAGTTCTGCGATCTCTTCAGGTTGACCGTAACGGCTGATGCCAGCTTTTTCAGGGAATTGCTTTGTGGCTTCTTCGACCGTCATATTATGTGTGGGAGCCCACTTCTCCAGGAAAGATCGGCGACGGTCTGTCATGACTGCTCCGGGAATAATGCTGTTGACCTGTACACCGTCTTTGACTCCTTGCTCGGCAAAGGCTTTGGCCATGGCTAGAATGGCCGCGTTTGTGGCTGCGACGGCGGCAAAAGCCGGCTTCGGATCGAGCGCGGCGGATCCTGACATGAAGACGACGGAGCCTTGTGCGGACTTGAGTGCGTTCCAGGCGCGGATGGTGAGGCGGCGCGCGCCGTGTAGTTTGAGTTCCATGCCCCCGTACCATTGCTCGTCGGTCATTTCGAAGAGGTCGATCTGAGGTACGGCGCCGGCGATGTTAAGAAGCGCGTCAATGCGGCCATAGCGATCCAGAGCATTTTTGACCACATTCTCAGTTGACTCCGCCTGGCTCAGATCGAGCGCCATGGGCAACGGTTCGGCCCCGGCTTGTCGAACCTCCCCTGCTACTTCGTCAAGCGCGGCGCCATTGCGGGCAACGAGCACAATGGAGGAGAAGTCGCGCGCCAGTCGGATCGCAGTGGAGCGACCGATACCTTGGCTGGCACCTGTGACGATGGCAACTGTGCTTTCCATGTTGGGTCCTCCCGATGTTGGAATAAATGCAACGCCGATCTTAACAAGCTGCCAACTTAGTGGAGTGTGGCCTTTGCAGCTTCGAGGATGATGTCCGCTACTTTGTCTGGTGCAGTCAGCAGAGGCGTATGGTCAACAGCATAAGAGCGGATCCTGGCCTTCATGCGTTCGGCCATAAAGCGCTGCGTCCGGGGATTGATCATTCGGTCTTCTTCGGCGAGCAGGTACCAGGCTGGTTTCGTTTTCCAGGCTGGAGCAGGGGCTACTTCCTGAATGCTCTTCACCGAGATTGGCCGCTGGACTGCGCGGCACAATGCGATCTGCTCGGGTGTTGCATTCTGTGCAAAGGCCTGTGCAAAGCCCTCATCGGGCATCCAGATAAAGCCGTCCGCGTCAGGTGCGAGTTGTGGGGCGTTGAGATGCGATTCGTCGCGATAGAAGACCTGCGCGACGGTTTCGCCTTCATCGGGCGCGAGAGCGGCGACATAAACCAGCGCCTTGACCCGCTCGTCGCGTGTCGTGGCGATAACTGCACCGGCGTAGGCGTGCCCGGCGAGGATGACGAGGCCCTCGGTTCTGGCGATGGTTCGCGCGAGAGCCGCTGCATCGTCGCCGAGCGAGGTGAGCGGAATGGGCGCGGCGACGACGTTGAATCCCTGCGTCTCGAGCTGCCGGATGACAAGCTCCCAGCTTGAACCGTCTGCCCACGCGCCGTGGACCATAACAACCGTGGCTTGCTTGTGATCGGACATGATGTCCTTCTCCTTTTCCAGTGAATCGGTGACTCAACCAGTGCCGTTTGAAGTCGCGATGATGCGAGATTATTTCGCTTGCCAGCGCAGAAAACGCGATGGCAAAGCAGATTGATGCCCATTGCTCGCGGAAAGTCGGCTGCTTCCACCTGTTAGTAGACCCCAACTCGATCAACGGGCAACCTAATGTGAAACGTTGTTCCGTAAGCCGAGGTGTCGAAAGCGACAGCGCCAAGGTGCCTCGCTACTACACGCTGGACTGTGTCCAGACCTAAACCCAAGCCTCCGTTGAATGGTTTCGTCGTAAAAAACGGCTCGAAGATGCGTTCAGGAGATTCCAGCGGAATCCCACAGCCATCATCCTCGATGTCGATCAGGATGGTCTCGTTTTGAAGCTTGACTGAGAGTGTAAGCGTACCCTGGTCTTGCATGGCATCAAGGCTATTTTCGATCAGCGCTGAGAATGCCTGATTCAACTCGCTTCCATATCCCCGGATCAAAGGCAGCTCTAAAGGGATGCTCTTCTTGACGATCACGTTCTTCAGCCGCGACTGAAACACCATGAGGACATTGTCCAAGGCGTTCGATATATCGACATCTTGCAGAGGCTCTCGATCCATATAGGAATAATCCTTTACCGCAGCCACGATTCGAAAAACCCGTTCGCTCGCTTGAATGATCAATGCGACAGCCAAGTCGTGACTTAGCGTCACCAGGAGATCGCGCAGAGCTAGTGTTTGGAGCCCATGCGGAACCGCGGCAAGGAATGTTTGGAGCTGTAAAACTGAAACCTCCGCCTCTGCGAGAATAGGTGCTAGCTTCCAGGCATCCTCGAACCCTTTGTTTTTCAGACAATCGCTCAGCATCTGCTCAAGTTCGGTAGCGAGCAATCGACTATTGGAATGAACTCCAGCACCCACTCTCGATCGAATTGAATTCAGCCCCTCGATGTAAGATTCAAGAGCCAGTTGGTCAGAGAATTGCGAACCGAGTTGATATCTGACATCGTTTCTCGTGCACTCAGCGTTTTGGCGCAATGCAAGTGCCGCGCTGTGTAGGGCCGATGCGGGATTATTTAGCTCGTGAGCGAGGTTGCCGGCCAATTTACTGAGCGCCGAGAGCCTGCCGATCTGCTCCTCGGCTCTTGTGTATTCTCGGTTACGGTCGATCAGGATATGGGCCACACGCTCTGCCATCGACGGAATCTCCGTCAGTAAGGCCGGAAAATGACTTTCGTGCAGTTCAAGCAACCACACATTCCCGGAAGCCCGGCCATCAGCATTCCAGGCGCGCATACGCGAATAGGGTGTCTTCCCGGTTATCCGCCTTGCTTTGCCGATAAATAGAGTGACCGGGCTTGAGGCGTGTCGCTTGATCGTTACTTCGCCGGCGAGTACAAAAATGAGATGCTGCGGGGGCGTTCCCTGGCTGAAGATCAGCTCTCCGTCCTGTACGTGTCGATCAGTCCCGGTATCGGCGATCCATTCCAATTCCCTTGGGGTAAGACCCGCCAGTTCCTCAATCGTTTGCAGGCGAGCGATTAACAATGCGCGTTTTGAAAACACATCCGGCTCCGGCGCACCCGAATCGAAGGTATTCGTCATCTTGCCCTCCCGTTTGAAGTAGAGGCCGCCCCCCCGGAAACAGCATTTGGACAGCCATCCCGAATGCGCTCCGATAGTAAGTCCGACACAATATTCAATTCCTTGCGACGAATCTCAGACCAATAGTCGCCGGTGTTGGCGCTTCGCCGCGGGTTAGCCGGGAGGGGCCTTTGTGTCATTTGCTCTTTACTGGCCTTTCCTAAAGCGGTGAAACTTTATGGATCAATTTGATTCGCCTACGCCTTGCTCGTTAGCCCTCTCCGCAGAGATACCGACCGCCAATCGATCGCGCTTCTCTTCGTGCACAAATGCTTCGCCGTCGTTGACAATGAACTCCATGTCTCGCATCTGCGGACGATCGATAGTCGGCAAATAGACTTCATTGAAACACGTAAACCAGACCTGGCTCGATGCGCATAAGCGTACACACGGCATCCTTCACACTCGACGTTCCATCGTGGAGTCACGCCGGGAACATCGAGCGCCTCGCCTTGTTGTTCAAGTCACCTGTACAAATGCCGATCGCTCATCTCACCCACCATCCTCATTCACCGTTTCGCAAGTGTTGCGTTCTTGCAGAGCGCGAGCCCGCGGCTTTCGCGGGCAAGTCTCGGTCTAGCAGCTTCACGATCAGGCTGCATTCGATCAGCTCTGAATTCGTAGATGCGATGTTTTGATGGGGTCCAGGGGGTTGAGATACGGAACTCATTCAATGTTTCTTTACTTTTGTGGATGCGCGTAGATGATCTCCAAACGGTAGATATATATGAAGCGAAAGTGCGAATTGCCGCGCCTGCGACGAGTGTCTGACTTTACCGAACAGTCGTTCGCTACATGTTTTCTCTCAAAACAGCGAATTCGAGAGTAACGTCTCCTATTGCAGATGATCATATGCACAGCCGAGCATAGCCGGCTTTCTCGATGAGCCATTCCCGGCTCGTAAGTTGGGCAAGTCCAAACCACAAACTCCAAGGAGAATCAAAATGAATTTTCAAGAGCCTCAGAAACCCAAACTGTGGCGCCACGGCACGATGCTGGTGGTCCTGTGTCTCTCGAGCGCACTAGCGGCTCAAGGCCAGCCGGGCCGCAGCATCCTGGTGATCACAAGCACCAACAACGCTAGCAGCAACGCTGCGCTCGTATTCAAGCTCGATCCTGGGGCCACGCCCTCGCTTTCCCTTCAGCAAACGTTGCCCACGGGTGGCCAAGGTGGTGCAGCCGGGACCGCAGGAAATCTTCAGTTCGAAAATAATTTGGGGGCGGTCGCGAACTACGGGTCAAACACCGTCAGCCAGTTAGAGCGGAACGGCAACTCCATCGCCGTTGGCAGAACGATTGGTCTGGCGAGTGAATGCGTGCAACCCGATTCTTTGGCCTTGACCCAGAATCAACTCTTCGTCGTGGGCGCCAACTGTGCCGAGGTCCATTCGTGGCCCTGGGGTTATTTGGATGGGCCGGTTGTGAGTCTGCCTGATTCTACGGCTAAGCAAATAGCGGTGGGCCAGACCTGGGCCGCAGTGACCCTGGGCTCGGGATCGCTCCTGCAACTCCCGCTCACCAAGGATGGAGCGCTCAGCGGATCGAGCACTGACATAACACTGCCCAGCGATGCGGATGGTGCGCCGCTTGGAGCAGGGTTCTGGGGAGATATTCTGGGCTTCACTCCGGCGCACAGTGTCGACAGCTTCGCCATCGTGAACAATAGCGGCGACGTATTTCCAATTCCAGGACCCACGCCTCCGTTTCCATCCAACGCGCCCTGCTGGGTGGCCAAGGGGCCTGGCAGTGTCTGGTACACGGGTAACGCTCCAGGCGATGCTGTCTCCGAATTTTTCAGCGACGCCCAGGGCGGGGTATTTTACAAATCCGTACCGCTGCCTGGCTCACCGACGGATCTGACGGTATCGCCTGATCAAAAGTGGTTGGCCGTGGTTTATACCTTTAGCGGCGAGGGCTATGTCGCGGTTTTCTCCATCGACGAATTTGGAGACCTTACGCCAGTGACGACCTCAAGCTCCATCGGAGTCCCTTCGTTTCACGGCGTCGCGATCAGCGAATAGCCTAATGATTCACCGTTGTACTGCCGGCGGGCAGTGCCCGCCGGCAACGACGATTGGGACAGAATGGAAGTGTTGAGGGACCTGGCATTCTCCCTCTTCACTGACCGGTATTTGGCCTGAAATGATTCAACACGCCGGTATGCTGTTCTTAGACACTCAATAGTTCCAAAGGGATTGATTGCCCTGTTTCCCTCTGGCGCGACTAATAAGGCGTAGTACGAATAAACTCGTGCATTGCGTCTGAAATGACGCAACCGAAGAGTAGTTGTGCGGCCGTTTTAACCGAGAACCCTCTGTCGGTTCGTGCCAATGCCAGGCTTCACCAGGCAACAGAAAGGAACCCCTTAATAAGGCTCGCGGTTTCATCCGGGTTTTCTTCCGGGAAGAAGTGACCACCCCTCATGGCTTGTCCTTGCACGTGCGGAGCCCATTGCCTCCAAATACCAAGCGGACCGCCGTCTTTCGCATAGAACGTATCGAGCGGGCCTCCCTCAGCCCAGAGATGCAGCATCGGGCATTCGATCCGCTTGGACGCATCCCTATCAGCACGATCATGTTCGACATCAATAGTTGCCGCAGCTCGATACTCTTCACAGATGCCATGAATACGGGCCGAATCACGAAAGGTCAATAGATATTCTTCCAGAATCTCCGAGCCAAAAGAACCATGCCCAAATGGATTATCGAAGACGGCGTTCGGAGCGCCGTGCATATAGCTCTCTGGCAGAGGATACTGCTGGGATAGTAAGATCCAAGGCCAATATGTCTTTGCGAAGCGCGCATCGCTCCGATCCCAGGCCTCGAGTATTGGGATCACGTCGAACACAGCAAGTCGTTGCACGTTCTTCGGATGATCCAAAGCCATGCGATAGGACACTCGACCTCCACGGTCGTGGCCAATTAGTGCGAAAGTCGGATGGCCAAGCTTGATCATCACATCCACCAATTCTTTCGCCATTGCTCGTTTCGAGTAAGGAAAGTGATCCTCAGTGGAGATGGGAATTCCGCTGCGTCCATACGCCCGAAGATCTGCGCAGACCACCGTATAGTTTTCGGCGAGCCGGGGGGCAAGGAATCGCCACATCAGGCTGGTACGCGGGAATCCATGCACCATCAAAATAGCCGGACCCTTCCCATAGCGGCGAAGGAACACTGTGTTATCCGCGACCTCGACAGATAGTGGCTCGAATGAACTGTTCTCGGTCCCAGGCACCGGCTCAGTGGGATTCTGTGAGTTCGCAAGCCCCGAGAGAGGGATCTTAAACAAGGCAGAGACGCTGACACCTCCGACCGCATTCAGAAATGTACGACGTTCCATTGTCTCCTCCATGTCGCCGGTCCTGCGGCATCGTCCGACGCCACTTCAACCGGCTGCGCCGCCTGATTGAGAAATTCGCTGACCATGGCTTGTGAGATTCCGTATTCAGCGCTATAGAACTGTTTCGCGACCAAAAGCAGGTGCAGCCAGACTCATTCGAATAAACTGCGATATCTGTCTTCGTGCCTCCGACGTCGCCCGCCGTCAGCATGGAGCTTTTCCCTCCTGCTTCGAAAGCCCTACGACAAGCTGCAGATGTCAATCACCTATGGCTCAGAGGCGGCAGACAGGGTCGTATCCTCTTCGACGTACAACGCATTCGAGGGAAGCGAGTCTACGAGACGAACGAGGTCTTTTCCGAAAATCAAATCGAGCGTCCAATCAAGCGCTACACGGACTTTCTTTTCGACCTGGGGCAGCTTCCAAAGATAGATAGTGCGCCATAAAAACCATGCGATGAAGCCGGAAAAGTTGACTCCCAAAATGTTCGCGACACCGGTTCTTCGCCCAATTGCTGCCAAGAGCCCTAATGTTGAGAAGGAAAACGGGCGTTTTTTCCCCCCACTGATCGCTGCCATGACGTTTTTTGCCACAACCGACCCTTGACGAAGGGCATGTTGAGCTGTCGGCGGATATGGCTGATCAGTCTTTGGATCGAGAGAAGCGGCACAGTCGCCCAGCGCCCACACGCCGGGCCAATCGGGTATTTCGAGGTATTGATCCGTTGCGATGCGGCCGCGTATCAGTGCGCACGGCAATGAAGCGATGAGAGGGTTCGGCGAGGTTCCAGCGGTCCAGACGACGGTAGATGTCGGGATGCGAGAGTCGTCGGTCAAGACGACAGCATCGTCGTCAACATGCTTAATCTTCGAATTCACTCGAATTTCCACGCCGCGAGCTGCCAGCTTCTTTTGTGCGTACAATCCCAGCTTGGGGCCTAATTCCGGAAGAATCACTTCGCCGGGATGAACGAGAACGACACGGAGCATCGCCGTCTCCAGATGCGGATACAATCGGATCGATTCGCGCAGAAAATCGTTCATAGCAGCCACCGTCTCGGTGCCTGCGAAGCCGCCCCCGGCAACAACGACCGACAGCAACTGGGGTCGCGAGCCAGCCGCACACTCGAAATCTGCCTCTTCCAGCATGTCGATCATTTGATTTCGCAGGCGAACCGCATCGCTCAGGGATTTCATTGTGATTACTCTTTGCTCGAGTTGCGGCAAGCCAAAGAAATTTGTCGTTGACCCAAGGGCAAGAACTAGATGGTCATAGTTGAGCGTGTGACTGTGACGCGTCGGTCCATGGGCTACTCTGACTGCCTTCGAGGCAAGATCGATATGTTCCACTTCTCCATGGAAAAATCGCACTCGCCGCAAGAGCCTTCGAATTGGGTTCACGATGTGCGTCATGTCGAGGTCGCTTGCGGCGACCTCGTGAAGCATCGGGGTGAAGAGCGAGAAGTTCTGCCGGTTCACCAGCATGACCTCTACATTGCTGTCGGCCGAGAGCC
>DATJSB010000223.1:0-5006 GCA_035504315.1 Occallatibacter sp. | reverse complement strand
CAGTCGCCGGCACCGGAAATGAATCCAGCAAGTTCTGGAATGCATTCTTTAATCCAACCTACTGGCCGAGCCTGCTGCTGCGCACCTGTGTTTGCTGCTCGCTGGCCGGCATCTGGGCGCTGATCAGCGCGAGCCGCATCGACGGGCATACGATGCCCGCGCTGAAGAGCTCGCTGGTGAAGTGGAGCGTGAAGTGGCTGGTGCCGTCGTTTGTAGCCATGCCGGTACTCTTTGGGTGGTATATCTACATGGTTCCCAAAGCGCAGCGCGCGCTGCTAACACTGGGCGTCGACACCATCGGATCAGGAACGTTTTCGACAGTGACGCGCATTGCGCTGATCATGGTTATTACGTCGGCCACGATTATCGGCGTGGCCTATTACCTGGCCTATCGCAACCCGGTGGATTTCAATGCGGCGCACGCCGTAGCGATTCTGCTGCTGGCGCTGATGGCTACGGGCGCCGGGGAGTACTCGCGCGAGATGCTGCGCAAACCCTACGTGATCGGGCGCTGGATGTACTCGAACGGCGTGCGGGTGCCGTATGCGATGAAGATCGACAACAATCCGCAAGGGTACCTGGCGCAAACGAACTGGGTTTGGAATGGCGCCGACTCGAGCTATTCGCGCGGCGAGGCGATCTTTCGCGGCGAGTGCGGAAGCTGCCACACGCTCAACGGATACCGGCCGCTGGTGACGCTCCTCGGCGGGCGCGACCGGGCGAATATCGAGAGCTTTATCACCATGCTGCACGAGTACAAACCCGATTCGCCGTATCACCGTTTTATGCCGCCGATGGTGGGATCGAAGCGGGATGTAGCGGATCTTGCGAACTTTCTTAACGCACATGTGAATCCGCCGGCCGCGGGCGGGACGAAAGCGGTTCAGACGGCGCAAAAATAGATCGGGATTTGGAAAGATCGGCGGGCCTCGCTCTGGAATTGAGGTGTGCCATGATCGTCGCGCAAAGACTGGTCGTGATCGGATGGCTGCTGCTGCTGGTGCTGGCATCGGGGCTGGGGACGCGCTGGCTGGGTCAGCCTTTAAGCGCGCCGCTCTCGATTGTGCACAAACTCGCGTCTGTCCTTATGCTGATTTTTATAGCCATGCGCATCGTGCCGGCGTTCAGAAGTTTTGCCGGCCGGCCAACGCTTGGCGTAGCGGCCGCGATCTTCGTGCCCTCAGTTGCTGCGGCTTTTACCACCGGCATTCTGGAGAGCATTCCCTCGCAGTCCGGCGCTCTGTGGCTCAACCTGCACCGCATTTCGGCAGTGGCGGCTGCCATTGCCGCCGCGATGATGGCGCGCCTGTTGATTCTCGCCGCAAGATAGATATCCCGCATCACCGCACGACAGCGTTTCCAGACAAAAGCTGACTACGCTTATTCGTAGTAGGTAGCCGTGGTGGTGTCGGTCTCCCAGATGGTGCATTCCTTTACCCGCACGCGGCCGCCGGTCATGGTGTCAAGCTGCCGATTGGTCTCGTCGTAGAAGAACCTGGCGATGTTCTCGGCCGAGGGATTGAGCACGATAAACGGCTCGAGGTCGTTGAGCATCTGGTGGTCGATGCGGTCGATGACCGGGCGCATGACCTGCTTGAGGAGCTTGAAATCGAGCAGCAGTCCAGCTTCGTCGAGCGAGGCTCCGGCGAGCGTGACGCGGACCTTGTAGTTGTGGCCGTGCGGGTTTTCGCACTTGCCGCGATAGTTGCGAAGAAAGTGGCCGGACGAGAAGCCGGCCTCTACGGTGACTTCGTACATTTCGTTTTGCTCAATCCTGGCGCGATTCCGCCCGACGCGATTCGAGAGCACAAATCGCGGATGCGCCTCTGCTGAATCGAGATGCCTGGGACGATGCGCCAGTTCTATTCTACCGGCTGTTTGTTTTCAGCGTCCGTCGCGGCGGCGCTTGCGTGCCTGCAGGCGGGATTCCTCGCTGCGCCTGTCAACCTGCTCGAAGAGGTGGCTCATGATGCCGATGAGGCCAGACACCAAGCCGCCCAGCAGCAGGAGGAGGGCGAGCGTTCGCCAGAGCGAACCGTTGGCCGGCAACCCGGGCTGAAAGCTGGAAGGAACAAGCGCCATGCCCGCCGATACGATCGCGAAGAGCACCAGCGTAGCGGCAAGGATGTAAAAGTTACGCGACATGCGAGCGGCGAATAACGCCTGAGTCAATTCTAGTTCCGACAAGGGGCGCTCAGTTGCCGGCGGACGTGACTCGAAGTTCGGCGCTGGAGATTGCCTTGACTCCAGTAGCGGCGAATTCTGCTTCTATAGCGGTAACCGAGTTGTTGAGATCGATGGCTCGGCAGGCGTCGCGAACGACGAAAGCCTCGAGGCCGAGGCGGCGGGCATCGAGCGCGGAGTAGCCGACGCAGAAGTCATAAGCCAGGCCGGCAAAGAAAGCGCGAGTTAGGCCGCGCTCGGCCAGGTAGCCGGCAAGGCCTGTGGGGGTGGTGCGGTCGTTCTCAAAGAAAGCCGAATAGGAGTCGATCTGCGGCCGGAAGCCTTTGCGGAGGACGAGTTCTGTCTTAATGAGCCTGAGCTCAGGATGAAAATCGGCGCCGGTAGTTCCCTGCACGCAATGGGGCGGCCAGAGAGTCTGAGGTCCGTACGCAAGTTGAACGGTTTGATAGGGTTGCGCGCCGGCGTGGGAGCCGGCAAAAGAGGAGTGATCGGGCGGGTGCCAGTCCTGAGTGAGGACGATGTGCGAGAAGAGGGGCGCGAGGCGATTGATGGGCTCGACAACCGCATGACCTTCGGGGACGGCGAGTGCGCCGCCGGGACAGAAGTCGTTCTGGACGTCGATGACAATGAGAACGTCGGTTGGAGTAATGGCGACCAAAGCTGGTTTCGATTCCTGGCTGTTCGGCCCGACAAGTATAGCTTACGGCAGGTTGCAGGAGCGGGTTGGGGGGAGCGGGGAATTGCTGTAGGGCAAGTGCAATTAACGGTTAATTGCACCAAGATCGGTGTAAGGCGGGCCGAGAGTGGTATGTGAGACAGCTGTAAGACGCGGAGGGCGGCAGCGTAGATCTGTCTTACGCTGTATGACGGCGGTACAGGAGCCGTAAGACGGTGTGAGACGGGACTTTAGCCTTCCGAAATACACCAGTTGGCAACCGCTCAGACACTCGGCCAGGCCAGACCGCACTCGTTGCCTTCGCCAGACCCTCCGGCACAAGCCCGGATTCGAGGCGCACCGGGGGTTTACGGACAGAAACGAGGAATCCGGAGCGGAATTTTCATAGTCGTAGCAATAGTTGTTGAAACAAATATTATTTTGCCGCATCTGATCCGAATGTATGGAGGCTTTCTGGCTGCAGCCAGACTCCAACGTCAAGAGGAGGATTCGCATGACCAATACCGCAGTCGCCACCCCCGCTTCCACAGCCGCTACAACCATCTGGAACATCGACCCCGCCCACTCGGTGGCCGAGTTCAAGGTGAAGCACATGATGATTTCGAACATAAAGGGCAGTTTCTCGGGCCTCTCGGGCGTGCTGACCGAACACGCTACCGATTCCGCGCTGTCTTTTGTCGAGGCCTCGATTCCCGTGGCCACCGTTACGACCGGCGATGCGCAGCGCGACGGGCACTTGCAAAGCGCGGAGTTTTTCGACGCCGAGAAGTTCCCGACGCTCGATTTCAAATCCACCAAGGTGGTAAAGAAGGGCGACTCCGAGTACGACGTTACCGGCGGCCTGACCATCCACGGCGTGACCAAGACGGTAACCTTTGCCGTCGAGGGCCCCAGCGCGCCGGGCAGGGATCCCTGGGGAAACACACGCATCGGCCTTTCAGCGACAGCCAAGATCAACCGCAAGGACTTCGGCCTGGCTTGGAACGCGGCGCTCGAAACCGGCGGCTTCCTGGTGGGCGAAGAGGTGCAAATCACGCTGGACGTGCAGTTTATCAAGGCAAAGTAAGCGGTGCACGGTGGACGGTGGACGGTGGGCGGTGGGCCGACTGGCGGCCAGTGCGCGCATCCTGCTAACCCAACGCGGCTTTCGGACTTATCCTGACAACCGATGACCGTTCACCGATCACCGTGCACCGTCCACCGCCGGCAAATTACCTGTTGCAA
This sequence comes from Occallatibacter sp., assembly GCA_035504315.1. Lineage (GTDB taxonomy): Bacteria > Acidobacteriota > Terriglobia > Terriglobales > Acidobacteriaceae > Telmatobacter. The sequence continues at coordinate 922 of DATJSB010000223.1, read as the reverse complement.
CGAATAATTGGCTCGCGCATCTATAGATTGTGCGATTCAACCGCCTTTTTGGTACGCTGCGGGAGTCGCTGGAGGTCTTCAACATGTCACTGAGAGCAGTGAAAGAGATTTACCAGACTAAACCCACCATTGAGGGCGCCGGTGTGAAGCTCGAGCGCGCCTTTGGGTTCGGCAAGACACATGAGTTCGACCCGTTCCTGTTGCTTGACGACTTCAGGAACGAGAACCCGGCGGATTACCTGGCCGGGTTCCCGTGGCATCCGCACCGCGGCATTGAGACCATCACCTACGTGCTGGCCGGGGAGGTTGCGCACGGCGACAGCCTGGGCAACAAGGGGCGCATGACGGCCGGCGACGTGCAGTGGATGACGGCGGGCAGCGGCATTCTGCACCAGGAGATGCCGAAGGGCGACGAGCGCGGGCGCATGCATGGATTCCAGTTGTGGGCCAACCTGCCCGCGGCGCTCAAAATGACTGATCCGCGGTACCAGGACATTCCGTCTGCTGCCATCCCCGAGGTGACCGAGGACGATGGCACCAGGGCGCGGATTATCTGCGGCGAGTTCTGGGGCAAGACAGGGCCGGTTGAAGGAGTCGCTGCCGACCCTCGCTACGTGGACATTTCGGTGCCGCCATTCAAGCGCAAGCGGATCAAGGTTGAGACCACGCGCAACGCGTTTGCTTACGTCTTTGCGGGCGCCGGAACATTCAGCGACGCGTCGGCTCCGCAGGCGGTGTTGACCGAGTCGGCTGTCGACGCCAATGCAGAGCCGGTATACGACGCGAAGAACCATTCGCTGGTGCTGTTCGATCGCGGGGATGAGATTGTGGTCGAGGCCGGCCCAGAAGGCATTCGCTTCCTGCTGGTCTCGGGCAAACCGCTTGAAGAGCCGGTAGCGTGGTACGGACCGATTGTGATGAA
>DATJSB010000222.1:0-11348 GCA_035504315.1 Occallatibacter sp. | reverse complement strand
GCAGCCGGCAGCACAGCTTACGCCGGGAGATTTGGGAGAGATGCTCTCCCGAGCCAGCCAGGCCCACAACATTGACGTGGATCTGCTGGCCAGCGTGGTGAAGGCCGAAAGCGGAGGCAATCCCCGCGCGGTGAGCAGCGCCGGAGCGCAGGGGCTGATGCAGTTGATGCCCGGAACGGCAAACCAGCTGGGCGTAAACAACAGCTTTGCGCCGGACCAGAATGTGCGTGGAGGATCGACTTACCTCGATCAGTTGCTGGGGCACTATCACGACAATCTGGCGCTGGCGCTGGCGGCCTACAACGCTGGTCCCGCGGCGGTGGATAAATATCACGGGATTCCGCCGTACCGGGAAACGCGAGTTTATGTGGCGCGGGTGATTCACGAGTTCAACCGCAGAGTTCTGGCTCGCGAGGCGCAAGTGAAGCAGGCAGCGCCGGGAACCGAGAAGTCAGCCAGCAGGTAGTTTGCGCCGCTGTGCCCGATCCATCCATCCGTTACACTCTTATCTATACGTCAGTTCCTCAGCTTCAACGGTTCTGCCCCAAGCGCAGTTCTGGAACGCGACGAAACCGGGCAAACGGGGATCTGCAATTTTTGGATTGAATTCCTGAGTCATTTCCCGCCGGACGGAGAAAGCTTGAAAAAAAGACAGTGGATTCTGGGTTTGTTTGTCCTGGCGGTTCTTGCCGGCTTTGCGTATTGGGGCCGCGAAAGAATCCAAAGGGAGTTCAGCTTTGCGCTCTTTTGGCGACAGGTTTCGCTGGCTGACTGGTGGCTTATCGCGCTTGCTGTTGCGTGCATCTATGTCGGTTATGTCTTCCGCTCAGCGCGTTGGTCGCTGCTGGTGCGGCACAACCAAAAGATTGGTCCCTTCAGGTTGCTGGGATCGCAGGTGATGGGGTTTACTGCGGTCGCGCTGATCGGACGGGTTGCAGATCCTGTCAGGCCCTATCTCGTAGCGCGCAAGACCGGTTTGCCAATCAGTTCTCAGCTTGCCGTCTACATTGTTGAGCGCCTGCTGGATATGGGATCGATGGCGCTGATCTTTTCCATCGCCATGTTCTGGATACCTGCCGAGCAAATCATTCGTGGAACCACTCACGCCGGCATTATGGCCAAGCTTACGCATCACAGTCCGTTCCTGGCACTGTTCGTGGTGCGGTATGGAGGGCTGGTTTTCACACTTCTCGGTGCGCTGTTTCTGGTGGCGGTGCGGCTATCGGGTGAGCGGGTGGCTTCGTTCCTTGAATTCAGCCTGGGGACGATCTCAAAAGGCCTGGGTCATGCGGTTGGAAACAAGGTGCGGACATTTCACTCCGGGCTCGACACCATGCGCTCATTCCGCGACTTTGCGGCTGCGGCAAGCCTGTCGATTTCGATGTGGATCCTGATTGCGCTGGCTTATTTCCTGGGGTGCAAGGCGTTTGTGGCCAGCCCGGCTCTGGTGGCGGTCACGCCGCCGAAATGCATTCTGCTAATGATTGCCAGCGGCGGAGCCAGCGTGCTCCAGTTGCCTGTTATCGGGTGGTTTTCGCAGATTGGCCTGGTGGCGGTAGCGCTGGTGGCGGTGCTGGGCGCCTCGCCTGAAGCTGCAACAGCCTGCGGCGCGACTCTGCTGCTGATCACGTTTCTTAGCATTATTCCGGTGGGGCTGATCTGGGCGCAGTTTGACCATGTAAACCTGCGCAAGGTGACGGTTGAGAGCGAACATGCGGATGAGGCGATTGCAGCCGAAGCCGCGGAGTGAAGGTTCTTCAGGGCAGGGGTTGGGCCGGGGGCGGCGCGTCAAGCACAGTTGCCGGCGGTGGCGTGAACCAGGTCTTGGCTTCCTTGCTGAATAACAGAAGCGCCAGCAGGAATACGAAGACGCTGTGAAAGATGAGGCCCAAGGGGCTGTTAAAGGCGCTCACGATCACGTGAAACAGGGTCCAGCCGAGCGCCAGCCAGCGCGCCCAGTTCTTGCCGTGCAGCATGTAATAGCCCGCCACGACGGCGGCTGCGCCGAGCACGATCACCAGGATCGTTTCCAGGGCTTGAAGGAATGTAGGTGAGAATGCTTTGAACTGGTCGAGGTGATAGCCGGTGGAAACCAGACCAACGACAATATAGAGAATCGAAAGAGCGGTAATGGTGGGCGGACGCTTGTTCATGTTTTGGAGATAAGTGTAACCGGTGCGGAGCGGAACCGGTCTTACCCTTTTGGGGAATGAGATTGAGCGGGTTCTTCGGCTGAAACAGGGCTGGCGGAGTAACGAATCGTCTCCGGTCCCACCGCGCCTCCGGTCAGGAGCATGCTCATGGCCTGCTCCATGGTCATTGCCGTTTCAGTAACCCGCTTCATGGGCAGCACCTGCAGAAAGGCCGAGGTCGGATTGATGGCGTTCGGGAGCAGGACGGCAGCCAGGATTTCACCCGTCTCGGAGTCAGCCAGCGTGCGGGTCAGAAATCCAATGCTCTTCTGGCCTTCGATTGGGAAGTCGACCAGCACAACGCGCTGGCTCGAGGGCTTTTTGGCCATCATAGTGTCGATCAATTGGCGAACCGAAGAGTAAACCTTGGCGATGAAGGGCAGCCGTTCGAGAGCCGACTCGAAGAGCTGGAAAGCCTGCCTGCCGATGACCACCGAGGACACGCGGCCAACGACATAGAGTACGGCGAGGGTGAGAACAATGGCCAAAACCGATGCGATGAACGGGTTGCTGAGCCAGTCCGCGTCGAACACACTTTGGAAGAAGTGCACCATCGGGAGCCCGGCCTTGGCCAGCGACGTGAACAGGAAACTGAAGATCAGGTAAGTGACAAAAAGAGGGCCGATGGTAATGACTCCGGCGAGGATGCTGCCCTGCACACTGCGAATGGACCTTGAGAACAGTGATTTCACGCTTCTCTCTCCGATTTGAGAATACGCGACGGGAGCCAGCGGGCTGGCGCAGGCCCTATGAGGCTACTTTCCTTTTCCGGCTTTCTCTCTCCCCGACTGAAGCGCGGAGCTAACAACCAGCGCGGGCCTACGGCGCGCAGCCGGAACTGCCCAAGCTCGCCGCAAGCATCTATATTGGGAGGTTGCGCATGGTGAATGGAGAATGGAATGGAAGAGCTGAGATCTGAAGAGGTTACAACCGGGGAGCCCAAACCGGCCGAGGCCGAAGCGAGGCCTCGCGGCCCGGTTGAGATTGTGCGTCCAGCGCGACAGAACTCCACGCTCGAAAAGGCCTTAGGCGTGCTGAGGACGGTGCTGCCGCTCGCGCAGAAGTTCCTGCCGCTCATCGACGGTCAGGTTGGCACGGTGGTTTCGAATCTCATCGGCCCGCAGATTTCTCCGCGGCAGGTCACGCAAACGCTATTGCCATTGCAGGAGGGCCTTGCCCAGCTTGAAAAACAGCACATTGAGCTGCGCGCCGAGGTAGCCGGTCAAAGCGCGGCGCTCAAACAGATCGATGAGCAGATCGATGCGGTAAGGAAACTGGTTGAAGAAACCGCTGAGGAGCAGCGGAATCTGGCGGAAAGCGCGGAGAAGATGCGCCTGGTTGCCATTGCCGGCCTGGTGCTGCTGGCGGCGGTTGTGACGCTGAATGTCATACTTTTTGTGCAATTGCGGCGCGTTTTTCCTTAAGGCAAGGGGCAAAATCCATTGATTAGCGGGGCAAAATCCGGTGAATCAGACCAGCCTTTAACACGACATCTTAGGATGCAGGATGGTCGTAAATCGCTTTTAGCGGTCTGTAAGGGCTTGAAAACGGCGATTTTAGGCAAATTTTCCTATTATCGACATGGTTTTTGATTGTATAAAGACGATTTTACAGAATCCGGCTAACCCCAGCGCGTATTGTGACAACGGCTGTTGCCAGTCGTATTTTCGCGAGACTACTATTCCCCCTAGCTCGATACGGTCGCTACTCTGGGCCGACCTCGTCCCAACCTATGTATGCAGTTGTTCCCAAGTTCACAGAGCTTCACCAACCAACGGCGCCTGCTGGCCCAGGCGTACGTGAATGGAGTGTCTCGCCATGGCATGGTATGCCTACTGCATTGGGGAAAAACAAGCCTTTCCTAAGTTAGCTCGCCATCGTAAACCAGTTCCGATGGAATCAGTTCTTGGAGTAAGCGGAAATCAAGTATTTTTATATCCCGCCAGTGATCTCGCGGTAATCGTGAGCGAGCACAATCCGCAGGAACCTCTCAACCAGAAGTCCGGCGTTGACCACGCCCGGGTGATAGCCGACTGCTTCCAGCACTCCACGGTGCTGCCTTTCCGTTTCGGCACGGTCTTCAACGACGACGACGCGCTGCGCAGGTCTATCCGCTCCAACCAGCGCCAGTTTCTCGGCAATATCGACAAGCTGCGGGGCAAGACCGAGATGCACCTGAAGATCTTTGTCGACGACTGTTGCGGCAAAGAGATTGACCGTCACCTGCCCATTGAAAAGGTGGGGCGTGAGTACCTGACCAATCTACGCGAGAATGCAGCCAGAACGCGGGAGCGGCAGACGCGGGCGCGCGCGGTGAGCTTCCAGATGCACAGGCTGTTTCTGCCGCTGGACGAGGAAGTGAGCTGCCGGCTTACCGAGAACGGCAAGATGGTACTGGACATTGCACACCTTATCGAGCGCAAATGCGTGGAGCGCTACCAGAACAAGTTTGCGTCGACCGTACTGATGATGCGGGAATGCCAGATGCAGGTTTCAGGGCCCTGGCCGCCGTATCACTTTGTTCATCGGCTTACGCGGGGGACGCATGCGCCCGCGCAGCCATTGGCGGCACAGGTCGCGGCGGCTCCGGCGGTCGCGGAATCGCCGGCGGTGGGAATGATGACGGTGATGGCGTAGTTTTTAAGTTGGACGTGAATTGAAAAAGCTCCGGTCGAAGCCGGAGCTTTTTGCCGTGGGTTCATCCCGCCAGTTGCTCTCCGATAAGTTTCACCCAAACTTGCAGGTCAGATGAACGGCTACTCAAATCAAGGTCACGGAATTTGCATGCGAGGATCTCCCAACCTGACAACTTTTGACAATCGCGCACCATTTCCCTCAAGCCGGAACAATCATCGGAGGAACTCGCCCACCAGATCAACTTATCAGCTCTCCGCGCGATCCATTCTGACAACTCAGTCAAAGCTCCATCATGAAAAGGTGGAGTGAGGTTCAGGGCAAACCACAGCAGCCCCACTCCATAGACCAGGACTTGGTCATCCTGTCCGTCCGGATTCGAATGAAGTAGCAGCCATGCAAGAGATTTGACTGCTTGTGCGGTGAAGTCTATTGGCAGAGCACCGAGGCTCAAAACTAACTGGATGAGGGTGCTGTCTGTTCCGATTCCATCGCCGTAATTCCAAGGATCACGGGTGGCACGCAAGAGAGCTGCACAGGAAAAGGCGCGCATCCAGTGCCCAAATTCCCCTGTCTGTCCGGGCTTCCACTCTGGGTCCTCGGGCTCTGACCAGCGGATCAATTCTAGCACTTCCATCGGGCACCAATACATCTCTACCGGGAAAGTGCCTGTGTCACGAACTTGCCTCAGAGCCGTCATGTGCTCATCCGCATCCGCTCCGTAGTCCGCTGTAGAAATCCGCTCCAGCATCTCGTCGTCGATGTGTTTGGAGATCTCGCGTAGCAGCGCATCCGGGTCGGGGTCGAGTTGATTTAGAAGATCAACGATCATTGCCTGATCAGCTTGTTCCCCACGCATTGAGCCGATTATCTCCGGGCTTCCAGGCCAAAATACAAACGGAAGAGCCCCAGGTCTCGGCGTCGATACCTGGTGCAATTGGAAGTCCCTAAACTTTTCCTCAGGGGCTAAAGCCCCTGACTCAATTTGGAGGCTCTCTCGGCACGACTGAACAGGTTGCGGAAAAACTCGGCGAGCGCGCTTTAGTGCGAGAGAAACATCGCTCAGGGGTTAAAACCCCGACTCATTCTCTGGACCTTATCGGCACGGATAAATCCGTGCCCTTGTTACAAAACACCCCAGCGCGAGTTTTTCCGCAACCTGTAAAGTCGTGCCCTACAAAGAAACTCACGACCTCACTCTACTCGATGCGCTTCGCCCGTTTCATCCATTGCGGGTCGGCGAAGCCGGTGGTGCCCTTTCAAAACAACGCTTGCGTACGAGTATCAGTCATAGTACTCGAGCCCGAGGTGGGTGATGAGGTCGGCGCCCATGATGTGGCGGAGGGTGTTCTTGAGCTTCATGGACTGGATGAAGAGATCGTGCTCGGGGTAGAGGCCTTCGGCGGTCTGGGGTGACTTGAGGTAGAAGCTGAGCCACTCCTGAATGCCGATGGAGCGCAATTCAGACGAGCGCTTGGCCAGGTCGAGGAACAGGACCAGGTCGAGAGCGATGGGCGCAGCGAGAATCGAATCGCGGCACAGGAAGTTGAGCTTGATCTGCATGGGATAGCCGAGCCAGCCGAATATGTCGATGTTGTCCCATGCTTCTTTTTCGTCACCGCGCGGCGGGTAATAGTTGATGCGGATCTTGTGGTAGATGTCCTTGTAAAGGTCGGGGTACAGTTCCGGCTGGAAGATGTACTCGAGCGAGCCAAGCTTGGACTCTTCCTTGGTCTTGAAGGACTCGGGATCGTCGAGCACTTCGCCGTCGCGGTTGCCCAGGATATTGGTTGAGAACCAGCCGTGAACGCCCAGCATGCGCGTCTTGAAGGCCGGCGCCAGAACGGTCTTCATCATGGTCTGGCCGGTCTTGAAGTCCTTGCCGCAGATGGGCGCTGCGTTCTTCTTTGACAGGCAAACCAGAGCCGGAATGTCGACGGTGAGATTCGGTGCGCCGTTGGCGAAGGGCACGCCCTCGCTGAGCGCGGCGTAGGCGTAGATTTGCGAGGGAGCGATGCCTACATCGTTGGCTTCGAGACCCTTCTCGAAGTTCTGGATGCTGTGGTGGACGGCAGAAGGCTCCATGAAGATCTCGGTCGAGCCGGTCCAGATCATGACCACGCGGTCCACGGTCTTTTTGAAGTTGCGAATGTCTTCCCTCACCTGGTCGGCGAGCTCGCGCTTGGTCTTGCCATTCTTGACGTGCGTTCCGTGCAGACGCTTGACGTAGTACTGATCGAAGACCGCGGGCATGGGCTTGATGGTCTCGAGGTACGGCTTAAGTTTTGCGAGCGTCTCCTTGTCGAGAACCGCAGCGTGCGCGGCCGACTCGTACACATTGTCTTCAAAGATGTCCCAGCCGGTAAAAACGATGTCGTTCAGATTGGCCAGGGGAACAAAGTCCTTGATGAGGGGCGAGTGATTATCGGTGCGCTTGCCCAGGCGGATAGTGCCCATCTGGGTGAGCGAGCCGATGGGCTTGGCCAGCCCGCGGCGCACGGCTTCAACGCCGGCGATCATCGTAGTGGCGACCGCGCCGAGGCCCACCACCATAACTCCAAGCTTGCCCTTGGCGGGCTCAACTCCAACGGTCTTCTGGCCGTTTTTGTGTTCAGTCGACATGTCTGTTCGAACCTTTCTTCACAAATGATTTCGAATTGCTATGAGCGAATTTCTTGCACTTTTCCGATTTTCAACCAGTTATTAAGTTGAACACCGCGACCCCGTGGCAGGCAAATCGAGCGGGACAGCTTTCGCTAAACACATCCCACAGGATTAAACAGGTTGCGGAAAAACTCATGGTGCTCGGCGACTTGCAGGAAAACCATCTCTCAGGGGTTAAAACCCCAACTCATTTTATAGACCTTATTGGCACGGATAAATCCGTGCCCTACAAAGAAACTCACGACCTCACTCTACTCGATGCGCTTCGCCCGTTTCATCCATTGCGGGTCGGCGAAGCCGGTGGTGCCCTTTTAAAACAGCGACATTGGTTGAGTTTTCAGCAGCCTGTAAAGCCCGGCGTTAAGAGGAGATGGCTTGCGACGCGAGTAAACTCGTGTCCTGATACAAAGCTCCGTTCCAAACGCTTTTTCTGCAAGCCGTGCCAATTCAATTCACGTACAAATCAGGGCATCGCAATTCTTCCCGGCCATTGCCCGGGTCATATTCTTTGCTTTTATGCTGCATGGTCGTTCTTTCTGCGGTTCAGGTGCGACCACACGAACCACACCGCGGCCAACATGATGGCCAGCTCAACCACAAGGTGGAAGCGATGAAACATCTGCTCGAAACGCGGATCGGAATCCCAGCTCTGGCCCAGTTTCATGCCTGCCCAGGCGAGGCAAAAATACCAGATCAGGGAGCCCACCGTGGTGTAAATATGAAAGCGCAGCCGGGTCATCTTGGCGATTCCCGCCGGAAAGGCGACGAAGGTTTGCACCACCGGCAACATGCGGCCCACCAGAATGGCAATCGAACCGTAGCGATCGAAGAACCAGCTCATGCGATCGAGATCGTGCCGGCTCATCAAGACCCATTTGCCGTAGCGCTCCACCAGCGGCCGGCCGCCCCTGGCGCCGATCCAATATGCAACCGCCGAGCCCAGATTGCACCCCACCGAACCTGCGATGGCAACCAGGATCAAGTTGAAGCGGCCCAGGTGAACCAGGTACCCGGAGAAGGGCATGATGAGCTCTGAGGGAATGGGAATGCCGCCTGAATTCAGCGCCATCAGGGCTGCGATTCCGGCGTAGCCGCCAGCCTGAATTGTTTGTGTGATGAAATGAACCAACAGGGCCAGGATCTTTTCGTTCATGAGCCTTTTCAGTATAAAGGGAGTTGCTCACCCATTATCCCTTTGGGTGATTGCTCAAAAAAGGGGTTCAACCGCACAATCTGTAATTGGCCCTTAGTTCTTTCGTACAATAGACTTAATAGATACGCAAAAATATGGAGGTCCCTATTGGCTGATCTGCCCCCTGTGCCACTTACTCTGGAGGGATCTGGAGTTTTGCATCAGTTTTTTCGATTCGACTGGAAAAGCTGGTGGAATGCCCCGAAGGCCGACCGCGAACTGGTTGCGAACGAAGCTACACGGCTATTGAGCGAGCTTGAGCGCGCGCCCGGCGACGCCCATGTGAGGAGTGCCCTGTATTCGCAATTGGGACATAAGGGCGACCTGATACTGGTTCACTTTCGCGACAACTTCGGGGCGTTGAACCAGGTGGAACTCGACCTGGCTCGAAACCCTATATACGAGTTTTTGATTCAGGTTCACTCCTACGTCTCGATTGTGGAACTGGGTCTCTACGAGTCGACGCGTAAGACTTATGAGGAAGCCTCAGCCAAGGGGCAGGAAGTCTTCAGCCCGGACTGGCAGTCCGAGGTTCAGGCGACGCTGGAGCGGCAGTCCCGCGCCATGGCGCCCAGGCTTTACCCGTCGGTCCCCGATACCAAATACTTCTGTTTTTATCCCATGGATCGCAAACGGGGCGAGCAGGTGAACTGGTACAAGGTGCCGTTCGGCGAGCGTCAGCAGATGATGCACGATCACGGGCTGATTGGCCGTCGCTATGGATACCAGGTAAAGCAGATCATTTCAGGGTCGATCGGACTGGACGACTGGGAGTGGGGCGTGGACCTGTTCAGCGACGATCCGGTGGCGTTCAAGAAGCTCATTTACGAGATGCGATTCGACGAGGTGAGCGCCGTTTACGCGCTGTTTGGCCAGTTTTATGTGGGCATTCGGTTGCCGGTGGAGAAACTGCCGGCGTGGCTGGAGGGGAAGCTGGATTTGTAAAGCAGGGTTCGACCCGCTCACCTTTGCAGAGCATCATTCAAGCTCAGGCGGGGCGGCTGCCTGCACTACCACGACGTCTACCGGCGCCTTATCGGGTTTCAATTCCAGGCCGAGCTGTTCGCGCAGCGCGGTGAAAAGGCCCGGCAAAAGCGCATCTGGCGGAATGCCCTGCCCGTTGTCCTCAGTCCAATCGAGATTGAAGTCATATTCGCCGGTCAGCCCCGTTCGATCAACGACCACCCGGTCGCATTCAGGCAGGTAAACGAACCAATCGGCAAAGCTGCTCATTGAAATTGCAACCGCCTTCAGATGTCCGTTGTTGTCATTCAAGCTGTGCCCCCGGTCGGTTTTTGGCTTACCGCTGTCGTCTAATTGGGGACCCGATGGCGCCAGCTTTGCTCCCGTCTTGGCGATGACCAGCGCAAAGACCGGGATTATTCGCGTCTCTTGGCTGATCTTGAGGTGAAAACGATCGGCGAGAAGCGCCTGCATTGCCAGCCGCATCTCTTGAAACCTCTCCCGGCCGGTGATTTTCTCAAGTTTTGCAACCTCCGCATCGTCGAACTTGGCTTTAATATCAAATGCCTGCTTGCCGATCCAGTCGGGACCGCCGAGCACCTGCGATTCGGACTTCAGGCCGTAGGCAGTTCGAATGAGGCGTCGAAGCGTGAAATTCTCGATCTCAACGCTGTCGCTTCCGCTGTGCAGCGAGTGACTCTGATCGTCAGGCTTGCTGGGCTTGATGGCCGCGACTTCGAAGGCAGGACCGCTCGCCGATGTTGCGGCGGCCGAAGGCTGCTGCGGGCGGGCGAAAGTTTCGGGGCAAGTCCTGAACATAGCGACAGCAGCGATCGCGATGAGAGCGAGCCTTACGGGCCGAAGATACGCGAGGCGACAATTGCCGCCTCGCTGCGAAATGTAGGCGGGCTTATTTACCATGAATCGGGACTACTCTGGAAGAATGATGGCACAGACAAAGAAAAGCAAGTCAGTGAAGCGTCAGGTTGCGAAAACGCAAACGGCAACACCGAAAAAAGCGGGGTCGGATGCAGGAAAGACGCCGGCCCCCCGCGGACCGCTTGCGCCGGAGCGCGTGGCTGCGATTCTGAAGGCGCTTGATGAGGCCTATCCGAACGCCGAGTGCGCGCTGACGCACAAGACGCCCTGGGAATTGCTGGTGGCGACGATTCTCTCGGCGCAGTGCACCGATGCGCGCGTGAATATAGTGACGCCGGAGCTATTCCGGCGCTTCCCTACTCCGGCAGCGATGAGCAAGGCTAGTCAGCCGGAGATTGAAGAGCTCATCCGCACCACGGGGTTCTTTCACAACAAGGCAAAGTCGATTCTGGGCGCGGCGAAGAAGATCACCGAGGAGTTCGGCGGGCAGGTCCCGCAGACGCTGGCAGAGCTCATTACCATCCCCGGCGCGGCGCGGAAAACGGCTAACGTTGTGCTCGGGGTGAGTTTTGGCAAGGCTGAGGGAGTGGTAGTCGACACGCATGTCTTCCGCATCTCGCGCAGGCTGGAGCTGGCTAAGAGTGATACAGCAGAGAAGGTCGAGCAAGAGTTGATGAAGGTTCTGCCGCGGGATCGCTGGATCAGTTTCAGCCACCAGGTGATTCACCACGGACGCCAGATCTGCACCGCCCGCAATCCCAAATGCAACCAGTGCAATCTGGAGACGCTGTGCCGGTCGAAGGACAAGACGTGGGAGAGCTGAA
>DATJSB010000221.1:0-8020 GCA_035504315.1 Occallatibacter sp. | reverse complement strand
CCACCCGGATGCAATCCACGAAGGAGGCCCATTGGCCACGATCACAATGAAGGAGCTGCTCGAAGCGGGTGTTCACTTCGGGCATCAGACCAAGCGCTGGAATCCCAAGATGAAGGAATACATCTTTGGCGAGCGCAACGGTATTTACATCATCGACCTGCAGAAGACGCTGAAGCTGTTCAAGGACGCGTCAAAGTTCGTTACTGAACTGTGCGGGAGCGGCAAGACGATTCTGTTTGTCGGCACCAAGCGCCAGGCTCAGGATGCAGTGGCTGAAGAGGCGACGCGCGCCAGCATGCCCTACGTGAACCAGCGTTGGCTGGGCGGCCTGCTGACCAACTGGGTGACGGTGCAGAAGTCGGTGAAGCGCCTTCAGGAACTGGATGACATGGCCACCGATGGCCGCTACGATCTGCTGACCAAGAAGGAAGTGATCAAGCTGGAGCGGGAGCGCAAGCACCTGCAGGCCAACCTGGCCGGCATCAAGAACATGAAGCGCCTGCCCGACGCGCTGTTCATCGTCGACTCGAATAACGAGGCGATCGCGGTGAAAGAAGCGCGCAAGCTGGGCATTCCGGTGGTTGCGGTGGTGGATACCAACTGCGATCCCACGGTGGTGGATTACGTGATACCGGGCAACGACGACGCGCTGCGCGCTATCCGCCTGTTCACCTCGAAGATTGCCGACTCGGCGGCCGAGGGCGTGAACCTGGTGGGCGACAAGGCATTCGACGAAGGCACGCCCGAGCCCGCAGAACCCGAATCCGTGCCTGAGGAGCTTGCGGCTCCCGAGGAAGTGGACCTGGAAGCGGCGCTGGGAGCGGGGATTCGCAAGGCCCCGGCGGGCGTACTGTTCGATGAGGATGAAGCCACCGAGCGTGCTCTTTAGTTTTGGGGCGCGCAGGGCGCGCCCATCCGAGTTCAGCGTGGCCGCCCAGCAGTTTGGTGCCACGCTTTTCTTATGCCGGTAACAGGCCGGCCCTAACCTGCTATCGAGAAGACTTTTTTGAAAGGCTGCAACCCAGCCGGGAAACGAGAGATGACGACAGTGACTGAGAAGATTGACGCCAAATTGGTGAAAGAGCTCCGCGAAAAGAGCGGCGCGCCCATGGGCGACTGCCTGAAGGCCCTGCAGGAGACGAAGGGCGACATGGAAGCAGCGTTTATCGTGCTGCGCAAGCGGGGCATGGCGTCGGCGCAGAAGAAGGCCTCCCGCACCACCAACGAGGGCACGGTGGGAACATACATCCACGCCGGCGGCAAGATCGGGGTGCTGGTCGAGCTCAACTGCGAGAGCGACTTTGTGGCCCGCACCGAGGACTTCCAGGAGCTGCTCAAGGACATCGCGATGCACATCGCCGCCAGCGATCCACGCTACGTGAGGCCCGAAGACGTGACCGCCGAGGACCTGGAGCGCGAGAAGGAGATCTATCGCGCGCAGGCCGCCGCCACCGGCAAGCCGGCCCCGGTCATCGAGCGGATTGTCGATGGCAAAATGGCCAAGTTCTACGAGGAGGTTTGCCTGCTCGAACAGCCCTTCATCAAGGACCAGGCCGTGAGCATCAAGGAGCTGATTGCGCAGAAGGTGGGCAAGCTGGGCGAAAACATCACTGTGCGCCGTTTCGCGCGCTTCAAGGTCGGCGCGCCCGACTGGACTGTGGCGCAGACCAAGGCAGTTGAAGCGGCGGGCGAGTAGCCGGTCAGCGAGTTCGCAAGCCGGCCGATCGCACTGTGGCTTCCGCGGGTTATGCGGAGACGGTGGAAGATCAGGTTCGAATGAGGCCCGGAGCGATCCGGGCCTTTGCTTTATCGCGAAGTTCTGCTCGACCGGAGAGCGAGGTCGGCAGGAGTGAAGACCTCGGCAGGCTTGCGACGCGAGTCTGTTTGGTAAATTGGGATCGATGAACAGGAATGGTCAGGCTGGCGGGTGCGACCCAATTCTTTGTGCGCATCTTTTGCGCAAGGTAGATGAGCAGCTCGTAACATTGCTGCAGTCACTCTCAGCAACAGACTGGGACCGGCAGACCATTGCGCCGCGGTGGAAGGTTCGCGATGTCGCGGCGCACTTGCTGGACACAGCCCTGCGCAAGCTGTCGCTGGTTCGCGACTCATGGTTTGTTGAGAATGCTAATCCTCAATCTGCCCAGGAGTTGGTTGCGCTTGTCAACCGCCTGAACGAGGAAGGCGTGAAGGTTTACCGCCGCCTGAGCCCTGCTGTCCTTATTGAATTGATGACGAGGGCGTGCGGCCAGTCAGCGAGTTTCCATGAGTCGCTTGACCCTTTTGCCAAAGCTGCCTTCAATGTGAGCTGGGCGGGCGAAGAGACATCCCTTAACTGGTTTGACACTGCTCGCGAGTTGACGGAACGCTGGCATCACCAGCAACAGATCCGGCTGGCGACGGATCGGCCAGGGATTATGACTCCGGAACTTTATTCCCCGGTGCTGGATTGCTTTGTGCGAGGGCTGCCGCACGCCTATCGCAACACTGCTCCCCCGATTGGCACCAAAGTAGTTCTGGAAATCTCAGGAGACTGCGGTGGAATGTGGGTGTTATCGAAGGACGCTGAAAGATGGAGGTTCCTGAGAGAGATTCCGGAAGAAGTTGCCTGCAAAGTAACCTTGCCCCAGGCGATTGCCTGGCGGGTTTTTACGAAAGGGATGGCGCGGAGTTCAGTCCGTGCAGAGGTTGAAATCGAAGGGGAGCAGGCTCTGGCTGAAGGAATTCTCGGCCTTACGGCAATCGTCGCTTGAATAAGTTCAAGCTGATCTCAGTAACGTATGGAAACACCCAGGCCTGGAGCGATCCGAGCCTGGTCGCGCTCGACGCCACTCCTGCAGGTTGATATACCTCGTCAGGCGCCGGTTCACATCACCACGGTAAAAGTCTGCGAAGCCAGCTTTCTATCGCCCTGCCAGAGCTCGACGCTCCATGGGCCCGGCACCAGGCCCCACTCATGGCCGAAGGTGATGCCTGCATAAACCGACTGTTCGCCGATTTTACGGTGGGATTGGAACTCAGCGCCGTAGATGGGGTGAGGAACGTCAGGATTGTGAAGCCCCCCTGGAGGATAGACGAGAACTATTCGGAGGTCTACGGGCGCCCCGTCAGGTGAGCCAATGACGTTGTAGCGGAAACCGAAGTGGACGCCCATCTGTGCCTTCACGGTGAGAGTCTGCTCGGCGAGCCGGATGTTGGTGGAATCGCGCTTGGTAACTCCATCGGCATTGGTGCTGACGACCTTTTCATCCATGGTGTAAACGCCGTAATCCGTGATCTCGAGCCGGTCGATCTGCGGCTGGGCAGCGGGCGATGTGGGTGGGGGAGGGACTTGCGCCGAGGCCGGCAGAGCGAGGGATAGAAGCACAGCGGTCAGCAAGAGTCGATTCATCTCAATTCGCGCTCCTTGATGCAGGGACCACCCGGCGAACCTGGGGAGACGGAAAGAAATGGCCCGGGGGTGCGATGAGCAAGGGTAACGAGGCTGACAGGCAAATGGCAATAAGAATCAAGCTGGGCCAGGGCGATTCTGTTTCGCCTTCGCCGGACGAACTGCGAACCTCGTGCGCGGTGGTTGGCAGGCTGCGCGGCCAGCCTTTCCGGCGCCTTGAAACTTCATTGCCAGGGGCAGGTATCTTGCCGCCTGAATCGGGTATCAAACATGATGAGGACGCGCGCGTTTGCGTCTTATGGGCCGTCGCACAAGCGGTTCCGGTTCAGGCATGCTCGATCCGAGGCGGAGGCAGTCAAGCGGCGGCCGAGGAGGAGCAAGCGATGAAATGCCACTGGATATTGGCTGCAATCCTGTGCGTGCCGGCCACCGTCATGGCGCAGGTCGCGGTTCCATCGGGAACGATTATTCCCATTTCTCTTGACGGCAGCATCAATGCGGGAAAAGTTCATGTAGGCCAGGTCATTCGCGCCTCGGTGACGCAAAACGTGCCGGGAACGGCGATTCGCCGGCGAGCACATGTGATGGGCCACGTGATTGAGGCAAACACCGCCGCAAACGGGGAACAGACGCTCAAGATCAGTTGGGATAGCGTCGAGATCCAGGGAAAGATGGCGCCCATCCGCACCAATCTGCGGGCGCTGGCCTCATTCATCGAAGTGGAGCAGGCGCAGATTCCCGAGGATATGTCGAGCCGAGGGATGACTCCGGAGACCTGGACCACGCAACAAATTGGAGGCGACCAGTTCTACCGCGGCGGAGGCCCGGTGGCCGAGGGGGACAACACAGTCGCGAAGGTCACTCCCTGGGGAGCTTTGGGCGTGCCGCAGGCGCAGTCCGGGATGCCGTGCCGCGGAGCAGTTGACGACAATACACGGCAGCAGGCGCTGTGGCTGTTTTCGGTGGATGCGTGCGGTCTTTACGGTTATCCCCACCTTCAAATCAGCCACTATGGCCGCGACGATCCCCAGGGAACGATCGCTCTTTCCTCGAGGAGCGGAAAGCTGAAGCTGGGAAGCGGCAGTGCGATGCTGTTGCGGGTATTGTGAGCGATTCTTCTGTCGCCCGAATGAATGAAGCGCAATGAAGAGGGGCAGCCCGAAGGCTGCCCCTTTGTTGCGTGAGGCGTTTGGTTGTCTACGGCAGGTAATAGCGGAACGAGGTGAAGATCATGTTGTCGTTGCCGTGAGCGCCGTTGGTCGGATTCAGAGTTCCACCATTACCGGACCAGAGATCGCGGCGAATGTTGCTGTACTGAATGCCCTGGCGCAGCCGTCCTTTGGGGCCGGTGATGAAGTTGAACCAGTAACCGGCTGTGAACTCCTGCACATCCTTATTGTTGCCCTTGCAACCGTTGGTGGAGTTGCCCGGGGTGATTGGGTCGCTGCCCGGTTCCGCTGAAGTCGACGACGGCTCGATGCCGCAGCCTGACATATCGGCATTGTAGGCGCCGTAACCGACGGTCTTTCCGAAGAGAGCGTCGCCCGTGACGTTATCGACCGTCCAGTCACGACCGATGTAGTCGCCGCCGTAGTTGAAGTACATCATAAGGCGGGGTGTGGGGTTCAGCTCCAGGGTGCTGAGAGCTGAGAAGCCATGCAGTGGCGAAAGCGTGCCGTCGGGACGGAAGGTCACGTCGGCAATGGTGGATGAGCCGTAACGGCCCACGCCCTGGCCCCACAGACCCTTCAGGCCAATGGTCACTTTCTTGCCGACCAACGGGCCGCGGAAGCCGCCGCCGATGCCGCCGCCCCAAACTACGTTGTTGCACGGCCCGCTGCTGCAGACCGCCTGGCTCGCGATGTCGGTGGACGAGGGATAAATGCGATCGCGGAACGACCGGCCGATGCCGAACACTTCCCAGTGTCCCCAGCCCGGCTCAACCGCGAGCTTGGCGATGAAGTCGGGCGTGTAGTTGAACGAGTAGTTTGCCAGGTCGGAGCCAGAAGGGCTTCCGCCGCCATTGAAGAGGCCGCCACCTGTTCCGGCCGAACCCAGCAGCACGTTGCTTGGCAGGTTCTGTCCGGCAGGGTTCAGTGTCTCCGCATTCTCTACCGAAATCCCGAAGAATACTGACTTGCCGAAGTCTTTGCTGACGCGGAAGCTGTATTGGCGCGTCCACACAAAGCCGGCTTCGTACTGTGCGTCGATGGTGGCCGGCAGGATTTCAGTGCCGCGCGTCAGGCCCTGGGTTGTTTCTGCCGCCAGCGACCAGCCCTGGCCGCCGGAGACGTCCCAGCCGCTAGTCGTTTTTGCATCGGCCCACAGTTGGCGCTGGCGCAGGACGTAGCTGTTCGACTGGTTGCTGTTTGATGTGACGCCCGCTCCCAGCCAGTCCATTTCGTAGTAGCCAGTGAGTGCGACGCTGGGCAGTTTGCCCGAGGCCTTGAAGGCCAGACGCGACTGACGGCCCGTGCCGTAGAACTCACTCAGGTTGTACGCTTCAGAGTTCTGCAGCGGGACGCCAGTGAACGGCGTGTTGACGTCGCCGCCGGTGGCCGCAGTGCGGTCAGAAGTTTCAGCTGCGATGAAGCTGCCCGTAAAGGAAAGGGTCGCGCCCTTGAAGTGGATGGCGTCGGGAGTCTCGATCTGCTTCTTCAAGTTGGTTGTGGTGTCAGAGATGGTGGTCGCCAGCGAGGCCTCGTTTGAGGTGATGTCTTTCACCGAGCCTTGCAGCGTGCTCACCGCGGCGCTGTTCTCGTTGAGAGCGGCGGCCTGGGCATCGGCAGCCTGCTGCGCCTTGGCCGCTGCAGCCTGGGCATCAGTCGCCTGCTGCTGAGCCTGCTTCAGCTCGGCGTCCTTCGATTCCAGATCGCTCTTCAGCTGGTTGATCTGGCTCTGCATTTCGTTGCGCAGAGCATTGATCTGGTCTTCCACCGAAGGCGGAGGAGGGGTTTTTTCCCTGGTTGCGTGGTGCTTCTTCGCCGCCGCGCCATCGCCATTGCCATCGCTGGCCGCGTAGGCTGAGGAAACAACGAGACTCGCAGCGCAAATTACCGCTGCTGCAGTGCATAGTTTGAAGTTCATCGGGCCTCTCTCTTTGCGTTTGCTGTTGGTTCGTTCAAAAACACACTCGTACGAATGAATGCATCGACTTTCGGCATCCCGGCTGGTTGCGCTTGAGCGTATTCAACTTTCCCCATCGACCTGCGGAAAACTCAATCGAAGGTCAAGAAACATCTACGAGGGGGCGTAGCCTTCCTTGCCGCTTCCACATCCAAGGCTCGCAAATCCAGATGAATATTTGACGAATTCACATATTTTTAATCTTGCTGATTTAGCAGGCGTTTCCGGCCAAAATGCCGTCTAATTCGGGATCTCGCAGACGCCCGCATTCGAGCCCGCGGCGCAAAGTCGGGCGGGGGAGTAAATCGATAAGCTGATTTCGTCTTTTTATTCGGCGCCGCGGGCGCTCAGCAGGTTGGCCATCAGCCGGTAACTGCCCGGCACCAGCTCGGTAAGCTGCCGGTACAACGCGAAGGCGACATAGATGTAAGTGCCCTTGCCGATGTGCGCCACGAGCAATCCTCCGCGCTGGGGATCCTGTCCGGGGTCGGCGGTTTCAGTGAGCGCGGTGTAGCCTTGATCCCAGTGATCGAGGAAACCGTGGCCGCGCTCCTCGACCCACCCGTCGAAGTCGGCCGGCGCGATTTTGTTGGGCCAGTTGAGCAGCGGGTTTTGTGGATCGAGCAGTTTCACCTGCGCCGCCTCGTCTACAACGCGCTCGGGCATGCGGCCCATCTCAACCGGCAGCGGGGCGGGGAAGGTACTGCTCTGGTACTGGACGATCAGCGTTCCGCCGCCCTTCACAAACTCGTTGAGCCTCGGCTGCGCGGCCGTCAGCGCCTTGCGGTTTGTATAGGCGCGGATTCCGATCACGATCACATTCCATGCCGAGAGATCTCCCGACCCGAGCTCCGCATCCGTAAGCAGGTGGGGTTCGACTCCCAGCTCCGCAATCGCTTCGGGAACCGTGTCGCCGGTGCCCATCACATAACCCACGCGCAAAGCGGGCGCCAGTTTCACATCCACCTTGCGCGTGGCCAGCGTGGCCGTCTTGTATTGGTTGTATGGGCGGAGGCCCTGATAGCCGACGCTATGCCAGCCGGTGGCATAAGTCTTGCCGCCCGACTGCGCCACTGCCTGGATTGAATATGCGCCCGCGCCCACGTTGGGGGTTGATACTTCAAACCGGAGCGGCTCGGAGTCACCCGCGCTATGTAAATGAAAGTCGATCTGCGCCGGTTCCGATTTCCATCCCTCGGGGAGTTTCAACGCAACCGTTCCGTCGGCCGCGGCCTCGGCGTGCACCGTGACCATCACCGGCAGCGGCGAGCCGTCGAGGGGGAGAATGCGCGCCTCGGGTTCGACGCTCACGCCGATGGCCGGCGTCACCACCAGCGGCTCGTAAACGCCGCCCGGACCTTGCGCGCGCTCCAGTGTCTGCACCACGCCGCCGAGGCGGATGGGCACGCCGTCGAAGCTGAACTCTGCCCAGGCATCGAGCGGCCAGGGAACAAAGGAATCGAGGCGCAGCGCGGGGTCGGAGACATCGTAATAGGGCTGCTC
>DATJSB010000220.1:0-10417 GCA_035504315.1 Occallatibacter sp. | reverse complement strand
GGAACTCGTAATCGATGAGTTCGTATCGAACGCCGCCGGCAACCATGTAGCTGCCCTTGTCCACATGAACCACGATCCCGCGGCCGGTGTTCTCAATCGTCACCGGACCCGCAATGTAGTGGAACTGGATGGGCTGGAGCGTCTTGTTAAGCCGCGCGCCGCGAATGTCGATCGGCGACTGGTCGCGTCCGCGATTGCAGGCCGCGTAAGAAGGATCGAGCTTGCTCCAGACCAGCGGTCCCGAGTGGCCTGCGTAGCTCCAGTTGGCGCCGTTTTGCGCGGCGGCAAAGGGGGTAAGCAGAACAAAGAGAGCAGCTATGGCTTTATGTCGCATGGATTTCTCCAAAGTGAAAACGCGTGCGGTATTCCCGCAAGGATTCTAAGTCATTGACGCGAAAGCGGGCCAAAGGGAAGGGCCGGACAGCCCGCGAAAGATCTCCCAGCCAGCCGCACAAAAAGCTTCGGCCCGGGCTTTCAAGCCCGGGCCGCCAGTGAGTCCTACTGGATGTAAGGTTACTTTGCCGCCGCGGTCACGCCCGCCTGCTCGGCCAGCTTGGTTGCCTTGTCGGTTGCTTCCCAGGTGAACTCCGGCTCGGTGCGGCCAAAGTGGCCGTAAGCCGCGGTCTTCTGGTAGATGGGCCGGCGCAGGTTCAGGCTGTCAATAATGCCCTTCGGCGTGAGCGAAAAGTTCTTGCGCACCAGTTCCGCCAGTTTGGCCGAGCTCACCTTGCCCGTGCCGAACGTGTCAATCAACACCGAAACCGGCTCAGCGACGCCGATGGCGTAGGCCAGCTGCACTTCAACTTTGGCTGCGAGTCCCGAAGCCACAATGTTCTTGGCGATGTGCCGCGCCATGTAGGCTGCCGAGCGGTCGACCTTGGTCGGATCCTTGCCTGAGAACGCTCCGCCGCCATGACGGCCCATGCCGCCGTACGTATCCACAATGATCTTGCGGCCGGTGAGTCCGGTGTCGCCCATCGGCCCCCCGATGACAAAACGGCCGGTGGGATTGATGTGGTACTTGGTGTGCTCGTCAAGCCATGCGGCGGGCAGCACTGCCTGAATCACGTGCTTGAGAATGTCTGCGTGCAGCTCCTCGTTGCCGATGGCCTCAGAGTGCTGGCTCGAGATGACCACCGCGTCAACGCGCGCCGGCTTGCCGTCTTCGCCGTACTCGACAGTCACCTGGCTCTTGCCGTCGGGGCGCAGGTAGGGCAGCTTGCCGTTCTTGCGCACCTCGGTAAGCCGGCGGGTGAGCTTGTGCGCCAGCGAGATGGGCGCCGGCATCAGCTCAGGCGTCTCGTTGGTGGCGTAACCAAACATCATGCCCTGGTCGCCGGCGCCGCCCGTATCAACGCCCTGGGCAATGTCGCCCGACTGCTTGTTGATGGTGGAAATCACCGCGCAGGTATTGGAGTCGAAGCCATACACCGCGTTGTCGTAGCCGATGGACGCAACCACGCCGCGCACCAGCCCCTGGAAGTCCACATACGCTTTGGTCGTGATCTCGCCGGCAATCACCACCAGCCCGGTGCAGGTCAGGGTCTCGGCCGCCACGCGGCTGTATGGGTCCTGCTCCAGGCAGGCATCGAGAATCGCGTCCGAAACCTGGTCGGCAATCTTGTCGGGATGGCCTTCGGTAACGGATTCAGAGGTAAACAAAAAACGGTCGCTCAAGTTGATACAACTCCTTCCCCAAAGGGGGTGTGTGTGATCTTTTTTGCCGCAACAGTTGATCTTGCTACGCGTGTCAACCGGGGAGAGCAAACTTCAA
Organism: Occallatibacter sp.; assembly: GCA_035504315.1. Lineage (GTDB taxonomy): Bacteria > Acidobacteriota > Terriglobia > Terriglobales > Acidobacteriaceae > Telmatobacter. The sequence goes on along the minus strand of DATJSB010000220.1, from coordinate 8,643 downwards.
TCGCCGCTGCTCCTGCGCCATCGCGTCCGGCAGACTCCTGTCTGCCTCCAGGCCGGGCGGGAACTGTCAGCACCTCGTTCTATGGTAATTGCGCCAGCCGGTGATGGGCAAAACCATTGATCGAACGGGGAAGAATGGGGGTTCAAGGGTTGTAGAAGGGTGTTGAGCCGGGAATGTCGCGTCTGAGGTAAGGACTCCCCAATCAAAAGCCCTGCCAATTGAGAATGATCATTGCCCCGAAATCGCAGAGGCTTGCGCGAGCTTCGCCTTGATCGCGTGAAGGGCCGACGAAAAAATGTGCGTCGGCAGCAGCGTCGTCCACCAGCCGGCGCGCACGCCGTAGTAGCGCACCATGAGAAACCCGGCTGCCAGCACCACGAAAACCAGAATCAGCGCGCCAACCCAGCGCAGCCGCAGCTCAACCTCGTCGTGACGCAGAATGCGGGCCCTGCCCACGTTGGCGGCGAAGGTGGTCCAGCCGCGCTCGTCTTCTACCGCCTGGCCGGCCGCGTCGCAGGCCTTCAGGAACCGCTCGGTCCAGTCCCGTTCGTCGAGCCCCAGCGCGCTGGCGTAGCCGCGCACGATTCCTTTGCTCAGGATTCCGCCGGGCAGAAGCCGAAAACGCTCCTGCTCCAGCGCCAGAAGGTGTCGCTGGCTGATCTTCGTTACCGCCGTGATGTCTTCAAGCGCAATGCCGCGGGCCAGCCGCTCCATGCGCAGATCTTCACCAAAACTCCCCATCGGCGCTCAAAATCCCCCCCAAAGCTCGGGAGTTTCCCCCTTCACGATAAACCCCGTTTTCTGCCTGAGTCAAAACAAGAAAGGGCTGTTGAACCAGCGTCTTCACCGGTTGCACGAGGGTCATTCCACCCAATCGTCGATGCAGCATCCCCACCGCGTGACTCCCGCGCAACCAGCCGCACCGGCTCCGGCTGCTAACCTTGTATTGAAGTTCGGCGTTATTCAATTCCGGCCTGAAAAGCATGAACAAGCTCATCTTCGCCAACCTGCTTCATCGCCCCGTCCGCTCCATCATCAGCGTCCTTGCCGTGGCCATTGAAGTGGTCATGATCCTTTCCATTGTGGGCATCTTCATGGGGCAGCTCAACGACCAGAAGGATCGCGTGAACGGCATTGGCGCCGATATCGTGGTGACGCCGCCCAACGCGAGCTTTCTGGCCGGCATGAGCGGTTCTCCTTTGCCGGTGGCGCTGGCGCCGTTTCTCGCCAAATTGCCGCATGTGGCCGTGGCCACGCCGGTCATCACCAAGTTCGAGATGTCTGGTGGCTTATCGATTCTCTACGGCGTCGACTACGCAGGCTATAACGCTCTCAAGCCGTTTCAGTTTCTTGCCGGCAGCGGTATGCAAGGGCCCTACGACGTGATCGTCGACGATGTGTTTGCCCGCAAAGGCAATCATGTCGGCGACACCATTAAGATTCTGAATCACCCCTTCAAAATCTGCGGTATCGTCGAGAGCGGCAAGGGAGGACGAACGCTGATTCCGATCTCCACCATGGGAGACCTTATCGGGTCGCCCGGCCGAGCCTCGGTTATCTATCTCAAAGCCGACGACCCCGCCAACATCCCCACCATCATCCACGAGATTCACACCACTCCAGGTATGTCCGACTATGGCGTGCAAACCATGGAAGACATGCTTTCGCAATACACGCCTGCGCGCTTCCCTGGCTTTAACATCGCGCTTAACGTCGTCATCTGGATCGCCGTAATCGTGGGCTTCCTGGTGATCTTTCAATCCATGTACACGGCCGTGCTCGAACGCACCCGCGAGATTGGGATATTGAAATCGATGGGCGCTTCCAAGCTGGCAATTGTCCAGGTGGTGCTCGGTGAGACCGGCCTGCTGACCATTGCCGGCGTCGCCCTGGGCATGCTGGGAACCGTTGGCGTGCACTCGCTCCTCTTGAAGCTGTATCCCACGTTCCCCTTTGTGCTGCCATCCATCTGGCTCGGCAAGGGAGCGTTGATTGCCTTCGGCGGCTCGCTCTTCGGCGCCCTCTACCCCGCCTGGATGGCGGCTCGCAAGGACCCCATCGACGCCCTGGCCTATGAGTAGCCGCAAATAAACCTGATCAAAGTCGCTGTCTTGAAAGGGCACCACCGGCTTCGCCGACCCGCAATGGATGAAACGGGCGAAGCGCATCGAGTAGAGTGAGGTCGTGAGTTTCTTTGTAGGGCACGAGTTCACTCGTGCCGATCACAATATGAGTGTGGGCTTTAGCCCCTGCGTAAGATCTCAGCCCTTCGCCAACTTGCTATGTCGCGAAGCGACGCTAACTTGCTATGTCGCGAAGCGACGCTAACATGCCGCATTTGATTCAAAACGCGTTCTTCCCGGGTCTCGACCGTCCGTTCTCACGCACACTCTTTGGCCCCTGTGGGGTGGTTCCCGGGGGATTTCGCTCCACTCAATGAGTTTTTTCGCAACCTCTCGAAACTCACATCGGCGCTGCGCCTGTAGAATCGCCGCATGAAGCCCCTTGCAAGCATTCTCCTCGCCGCGCTCACCGTCATCGCGCCTGCACTCCGCGCTCAAACTGCTCCGCCTGCAACCTGTCCGCCCACAGTCACGCTCGATCAGCTCATCACCGCCATCGATGACGCCGTCAGCGGCCCGGCCGACAAGGACCGCACCTGTTTGCGCGACGTGATGCTGCCCGAGGCGCGGCTGATTCCGGTTTCAAAGCACCCCGACGGAACCATTGCGCCCCGCATTCTCAGCCTGAATGAGTACATCGACGCGGTGCGCGAGCGAGGCAGCGAGGTTTTCTATGAGCGGCAAATCAAGGTGAAGAGCGAAACTTACGGCCCCATAGCGCACTTGTGGAGCACCTACGAAGTCCGCCCCACGCCCGATGGAAAAGCTGAAATGCGCGGCATCAACAGTATCCAGGCGGTCTTCGACGGCCAGCGCTGGCGCGTGATTGAGATTGCCTGGCACGCCGAGACCCCGGCCGATCCCGTGCCTGCACAGTATCTGCCGTAGTTTCCTCGGGTCACGGCACCGGGTGGGTCCGGGCGGCGGGCCCAACTGAGGAAAACCGGATCATTTCTTCGCTTCCTCTTCGCCCGTCTGCCGCGTTATGCTGCAATGAGTGCAGTGTCTCATCGCCCACCCCATCCCGTTCCCCAGACCACTCCGGCTGACGACCCGTTCGCCTCCTTTCATCCCGTAACGGCCGCGTGGTTCCGTGCGGTCTTTGACGCGCCCACCGCCCCACAGCGGCTGGGCTGGCCGGTAATTGCCCGCGGCGAAAGCGCGCTCATCCTCGCCCCCACGGGAACCGGAAAAACGCTGACTGCGTTCTTGTGGTGCCTGGACCGGCTGATGCTGGGAAACGGGGAACAAGGGAACCAGGGGACAAGGGAACAAGAAAACCCCGCCTGCCGCATCGTCTATGTTTCGCCGCTCAAGGCGCTGGCCGTGGATGTGGAACGCAACCTGCGCTCGCCGCTCGTCGGCATCGCCAATATGGCTCGCCGCATGGGCGTCGCGTTTCACGAGCCTGCCATCAGCGTGCGCACCGGCGACACTCCGCAACGCGAACGCGCCCGCTTTGCCCGCCATCCCGCCGACATCCTCATCACCACCCCCGAATCCCTGTACTTGCTGCTCACCTCGCGCGCGGCCGACGCGCTGCGCACAGTCGAAACCGTCATCGTAGACGAGATTCATGCGCTGGTTCCCACCAAGCGCGGCGCGCACCTCTCACTCTCTTTGGAACGGCTGCAGGCGCTCACACCGAGGCCTCTCCAGCGCATCGGACTCTCAGCCACGCAGCGTCCGCTCGAAGAAGTGGCCCGGTTTCTCGGCGGGATTGAATTGCAGGGAACGGCGAACGAGGGAGCAAGGGAGCAAGGGCGCAAGGGAGCGAAAAAACGGGGAACAGAGACTTGGGAACTTGGGACGGAAAGTCACGGGCCTGAGGAAATAGGGGCCTCAAGGACAGAAGTCTCAGAGATTGCTGAGGTCGACTCCTCGCTCCCTTGCTCCCTTGCTCCCTCGCTCCCCGATGGGGCTGATGCCACATCAACTTGCTACCGCCCTGTCACCATCGTCAACGCCTCCGCACCCAAGCAGCTCAAGCTGCGCATCGAGGTTCCGGTTGAAGACATGGCGCACCTCGGCGAGATGGAAGAGATCCCCACCGGTCCCGCCTCGCAGATGCCGCGTCGCGTATCCATCTGGAACGCGATCCATCCGCGACTGCTCGAGATCATTCGCGAGCGCAACTCGACCATCCTGTTTGTGAACGCTCGCCAGACTGCCGAGAGACTCGCCGGCGCACTCAACGACCTTGCCGGCGAACCCATCGCGCGCGCCCATCACGGCTCCCTTGCCGCGGCGCAGCGATCGGTCATCGAGGAGCAGCTCAAGGCCGGCCAGATCAAGGCGCTTTGCGCGACGTCGACGCTTGAGCTCGGCATCGACATGGGCGCTGTCGACCTGGTCGTCCAGATCGAGTCGCCGCCCTCGGTCGCCAGCGGCATGCAGCGCATCGGCCGCGCCGGACACAGCGTCGACGCAGTCAGCGAAGGCGTCATCTTTCCCAAGTACCGCTCCGATCTCGTCGCCTGCGCCGCCGTTACCCGCTCCATGCACGAGGGCCAAATCGAGTCCACCCGTTACCCGCGCAATCCCCTCGACGTGCTCGCGCAACAGCTCGTCGCCATCGTTGCAAGTGCAGGGAACAGGGAACTGGGAAAAGGGAATAGAAGAACACGGTCCGACAGACAATCATCCGGGAACCTCTTCAACCTGAGCGATGACCTGGGTGCCCCATACAAGCTTCGCTTGGGTGGGAAAGCACAAACCTCTACCATCCCATCTCAATCATGCGATGACCTGGGTGCCCCGGGTCTCGATTTTGAGACCCGGGATACCTCGGACCCATCTAGCTCCGCTAACACCGCCAGCCCCGTCGTTCCCGTCGATTTCCTCTTCAACCTCGTGCGCCGCGCGGCGCCCTTCGCCTCGCTCACCCGTTCGGCCTTTGAGGGCGTGCTCGATCTGCTCAGCGGCCGCTACCCTTCAGACGAGTTTGCCGAGTTGCGCCCGCGCCTCACCTGGGACCGCATTCGCAATGTAGTGAGCGCCCGCGAAGGCGCGGCGCGCCTCGCCATCCTCAATGCCGGAACCATCCCCGATCGCGGTCTCTACGGCGTCTTTCTCGCGTTTACCGAGGGCAAGCCGGTGCGCGTGGGCGAGCTCGATGAAGAGATGGTCTTCGAGTCGCATCCCAACGAAGCCTTCATTCTCGGCGCCTCAACTTGGCGCATTGTCGACATTACCCACGATCGCGTACTGGTAACGCCTGCGCCCGGCGAGCCCGGCAAAATGCCGTTCTGGAAAGGCGATGGCCCGGGGCGCCCGCTGGAGTTTGGCCGCCGCATCGGCGCCATGGTACGCGAGCTGCGCGCCCTGCCCAAACCTGCTGCGCTCGCGCGTCTCGTCTCTGAACACGATCTCGACCCCGGCGCGGCCGAGAACCTGATGCAGTACCTCGCCGATCAGCAGGAGGCAACGGAACAGGTCCCCGACGATCGCACCATCGTCATCGAGCGCTGCCGCGATGAGCTTGGCGACTGGCGCGTCTGCGTGCTCACGCCCTTCGGCAGTCGCATCCACATCCCCTGGGCCATGGCCGTCAGCGCGCGCATTCGTGCCGCCGGCGGCCCTGAGGTTGAAACGCTGTGGGGCGACGACGGATTCGTTCTGCGTTTCCCCGATACCGACGAGCCGCCCGACTCCGACATGATCCTCGTCGAGTCAGCCGAGGCCATGCAGCTTGTGCTGCGTCAGCTCGGCGCAACCGCGTTGTTTGCAGGCCGTTTTCGCGAGGCTGCGGGCCGCGCACTTCTGCTTCCCCGCCGCCGCGCCGATCAGCGCTCGCCGCTATGGCAGCTTCGCAAGCGTTCCTACGATCTGCTCAGCGTGGCCTCGCGCTACCCATCTTTCCCGCTGCTGCTCGAGTCGTATCGCGAATGCCTGCGCGATGTCTTCGACATGTCGGCGTTGGTCGAAATCCTGAAAGAAATCGAAGAGCGCAAGCTCCGCGTGCATGTTGTCGAAACCCGCAAGCCCTCGCCCTTTGCCTCATCGCTGCTCTTCAGCTACGTCGCCAATTTCCTGTACGACGGTGATGCGCCGCTGGCCGAGCGTCGCGCCCAGGCTCTCACCATCGATCAGGATCAGTTGCGCGAGATTCTCGGCGAGGCCGATCTGCGCGAGTTGCTCGACGCTGACGCAATTGCTGAAGTGGAAGAGACCGCGCAATGCCTGGCTGAATCGCATCGCGCCCGCACCGCCGACGGTATTCACGATCTCTGCCTCAGGCTTGGGGACCTTTCCAGAGCCGAATTGGAACGCCGTGTTACCGACCCGCTCCTGCTCGAATCGTTGCCCCGGTTGATCCGCGCCCGCCGTCTCCTCGAGCTCAACATCGCCGGCGAGCGGCGCCTGATAGCCGCTGAAGATGCCGCCCGCTACCGCGATGCGCTGGGAATTCCGTTGCCTCCGGGATTGGCTGCGGCGCTGCTGGAACCGGTCGCGCATCCCGTGCTTGAGCTGGTGCGCCGCTTTGCACGCACGCACGGTCCGTTCACATTGCGCGAAGCCGCTGAACGTTTTGCTCTCGACGCGCAGGCCGTCGAAAACACGCTGCGTCAGTTGGCTGCCGAAGGGCGCGTGCTCGAGGGCGGCTTCCGCCCCGGCGGCGTTCATCAGGAGTGGTGCGACGCCGAAATTCTGCGCATCATTCGGCGCAAATCCCTCGCCCGCCTGCGCCGCGAAGTCGAACCCGTTGAGCAGCGCACGCTGGCGCGCTTCCTCACCCACTGGCAGGGATTGGTTGCGCCGCGCCGCGGCCCCAATCTCGATGCGCTCCTCGACGCCATCGAGAGTCTGCAGGGTGCGCCGCTGCCGGCCACGCTGCTTGAGAGCGCAATTCTGCCTGCGCGCCTGCAGGGCTACACGCCCGACGGCCTCGACACCCTGATTGCCGCCGGCGAAGTGGCCTGGGCCGGGGTTGAGCCCATCGGCGAGCGCAACGGCCGCATCGCTCTCTATCTGGCGGAGAAGCTGCCGCTGCTCGCGCAGCCGCGCCCGCTCGTCGATCCGCTGACCGAACGCGAAGAAAAGCTGCTTGCAGTTCTCGCCTCAACCGGCGCCAGTTTCTTTGAGCCGTTGCATCAGGCCATTGGAGGTGGGTATCCCGGCGAAACCATTGACGCGCTCTGGAGCCTGGTATGGCGGGGCCTCATCACCAACGATTCGCTCCACGCACTGCGCGCGTATATCACGCGGCCTGAGAGCGCCCGCGCTCCACGCCGCATTCACGCAGCCAACGTCTTCCGCTCGCGCCGCACCACACCGCCCAACGCGCAAGGCCGCTGGTCATTGCTGCCGCTTCGCGAAGCTGTCCCCACCACAAAACTGGGTGCCCCGGGTCCTTCGCGTTTGGGGACCCGGGAAGGGAAGCCGACGCCTGCACCTACGACAACCGAATCCTCCCACGCCCTCGCCATGCAACTCCTCAGCCGCTACGGAGTGTTGTTGCGCGAGTCGGTGATGGCCGAAAACGTTCCCGGCGGATTCAGCGCAGTCTACGATGTCCTCAAGGCTCTCGAAGAATCAGGTCGCATTCGCCGCGGCTACTTCGTCGCCGGCCTCGGCGCCACTCAATTTGCGTTGCCCGCTGCCGTCGATCTGCTGCGCCAGTTGCGCACCGACCCTCCGGCCGAGAAACCTGAATTCGTGCAACTCGCCGCGGCCGACCCCGCCAATCCCTACGGCGCATCCCTGCGTTGGCCCGAGCTGCCTGCGATGGACGACGACTCTGAAACGGCGCCCCGCATCTTGACCCGCGCTGCCTATGCTGAAGTCATTCTGCGCAACGGCGAGCTTGTTACGTGGATGCGCCGCGGCAATCCCCACATTTTGGTCTTTCTGCCCGCCGAAGAGCCCGAGCGCTCGCAAGCCGCATCCGGGCTTGCGCATTTCTTGAGCGCGCGCGGCCAGTCGCAACTGCGTGCGGGTAGCCACCAGGGCGCGCTCATCACCACCATTAACGGCCAGCCGGTGGCTGCGCATCCCATGGCGCGATTCCTCATGGACGCCGGCTTCTTCTCCGGCCCGCTCGGCATGCACCTGCGCCGCATTCCAGTGCCGCTCTCGCATGGTCAACAAGCGCGGCCCGAGGTGCAGTAGCCATGCCTGAAGGCGACACCATCTTCCGCACCGCGCGCACTCTCGGCCGCGCCCTCGGTGGCAAAACCATCACCGGCTTCCGCTCCACCTACCCCATGCTGACCCGCTTTAATGACGACTCGCCCCTCGCCGGCCAGACCGTCGAGCGCGTCGAGTCGCGCGGCAAGTGGCTCTTCATCCACTTCTCTGGCGGAGCCGCGCTGGCGACCCACATGCTCATGAGCGGCAGTTGGCACATCTACCGTCACGGCGAACGTTGGCAGCAGCCGCGTTTCAACATGCGCATCGTGATCGAGAATCGGGACTACATCGCCGTCGGCTTCAAGGTTCCTGTGGCCGAGATGCATACAGCGCAATCGCTCGCCCGCGACCTGCGCTTTCCATCTTCCAATCTCGACGTGCTCAATCC
>DATJSB010000219.1:0-8538 GCA_035504315.1 Occallatibacter sp. | reverse complement strand
CAGTTCCAGCCAGCGCATTTGGTTGTCGGCAGCCACCGCGCCGACCTCGCCCAGCACCGGCGCCGAGTGCATGCCGCCCACATCGGGCCCGCTCGCCAGCGTGCCCGGATCCATCCACAGCCGGAAGGCCAGGACCTGGGTTGCGGATCCGGCAGCGCCTGTCCCGTTTGGGCTGGTCTCGTCTGGCGTGGCCGCACCCTGCCCGGCGCTTGCCGCGCGATTGCCCGGCCCCGGCAGAGGAAACATCTTCGGTCGGGTGTAGTAGATCCTGGGCCTGTTGCCGGTGAAGTCGCCGAAGTGGCCGGCCAGAACTCCGTTATCGAAGACCTCGTAAGCGTCATCCACATCGGCCGGCCCGGCCAGAGCCAACGCCGCGCCCGGACGCGCCTCGACCGCAACCCGCATGCGGTACCAGGCGTAGCCCCAGTAGCCGGGGTGTCCCTTGGCAGTCCAGCCGGGAACGTAGCCGGAGAGCCCGCTGACCGGGTCGGCGGCGGCGTTCTTCGGCGTCAGGTCCACCGTCTCCCATTTGGAGTCGTCAAAGTCGGGCTCGGCCCACAGCGGCTGGCCCGTTTTGGGGTCGATGGGCGAGTCGCCTACGGTGAACTTCCACGGACCGTAGAGCGGCACCGCCGCCTGGCCCAGGGTGATGTGCGCGGTGCTTTCAGTCTGCGCCTTAGCCTCTGTTCTGGCCGGCCGGCCCGCGGCCTGTGCCCAGACCGCGGAGGCAGCCAGCAGAAACAAACACGGGAGGACACGGTGGACGGTTCGGGTCATGGCTTGACCTCGGGTTACGGAGAATTGAGCCCGTTTGCAACACTATACAAGTGCGATGGAGTGTTTGAAACCGGCGATTGCTGCTTACGGTCTCAGCGACGTGCCAGCTTCCTCGGCTTTCAAAATGAGTACCGGGAGCAAGGTCGCCAGTTCGCTGGGTGATGAAAATTACTCCTGAAATGTCGGGCAGTGCCCATCGAAGTTTCTTGGCGCGCAGTGAGTAGATTTTCGTGCTCAGTAAAAGGCACTGGCCGGTTGGTCGGCAATGCGGAGGTTTCGCCGATTGCAGCGCGAAAGGCAACCGCGGATCCTTCACTGCGTTCAGGATGACAGTGCTGTGGGTTGAGGATGAGGTGCCGGTCGGGCGTTGCGGTCTGATTGTCGCCGATGCGGGAGTTTCGCGGGACACGGATCTCGATGAGCCGGGTGGCGGCCCAAAGTTCCTTACGGGCGGTGATACGGGCGTAACGTGCATGCTGCTTCGGCCCGGTTTCCGGTTCTTTACCGGTAGGACGGGATGGCGGGGAACCTGCGTTGGTCGCCGCCGTCACCGGTCCCCAAATGCGAGGGACCGGTGGCACCCTCATCGTGGTTTGAACAGTTTGCCGAGACCGGGGCCACCCGCCTTCAGAGAATGATCGGGTTATTTCGATGCGCCCTGATCAGCTTTCCCCGGCCGCTGGCGCAGCCAGCTCTTCATCTCCGCCGAGATTTGGCCGAGTTGCTTCAGGTGGAAGATGGGACCTCGCGATCGTCCTTCGACTTTCATCGCATCGGCAAGCATGAGATCCGCATCGCCATGCACGACCAGGGCATCGGCGAACGGCGCGGCGCGATAAAACGACGGCTTCGCCTCACCCGCGCTTGGGTCTCCCTGCACCAGCAGGCACGCGCTTGCACTCACCAAACCAATCGCGCGGTTCGACTCAAAGATAAGGTTCGCTCCGCGGCCGATGCGCGGCCAGAACTCGTCGAGGGCATCGGTGAGATCACGTTGCGGTGGAATGGTAAGAAGGAATGCGCGTTTGGCGCCTGCAGCAAGGTATCGGGACGTGTCGGTTTCTGGACCTGCTACTTTTTCTTCGTAAATGGGCGGCAAGCCCTGGTGGGGGTCGCTGGTGATTTTGACCGCGGTCCAGCGGAATTGGTCGAGCGCGGCAATCAGTCCGCAGACCAACGTGGTCTTGCCCACGCCTTTCGCGCTTCCCCCGACAACGATGATGGCCATGCAAATCCGGTCTGGTATTCGGTTAGAGGCCGGAGTTCTCGCCGCCAGTGCCGGGCTCGGTCCTGGCCAGTTTTGCCAGCGCTGCCTGCTCGCGAAGGACCTGCCTGAGTGGACGGGCCGGCGTGCCATAGAACACTTCGCCGCCACCATTGCTCTCAACTGTTTTACCGCTGAAGATGCCAGCCTGGCCGCCCAGCACCACTCCCGGACCTACATGGGCGTGATCGCCGATGCCCACCTGCCCCGCGATGACCGCGCCGCGCCCCACTGTTGACGAGCCCGAGATGCCGGTGAGCGCAGCAATCACCACATCTTCGCCGATGTCGCAGTTGTGCCCGATGTGGACCAGGTTGTCGATCTTCGTTCCCCGCCTCACGCGGGTCTCTTCCAGCGCTCCGCGGTCGATGGTGGAGTTGGCGCCGATCTCCACATCATCCTCGATGACCAGTTTCCCCTGCTGGGGGAACTGCGTATACTCGCCGGTCGAGGAATCGCGTACGTAGCCAAAACCATCGGCGCCCAGCACCGCGCCGGCGTGAATAATGACGCGATCGCCTACCGTGGTGCCCGGATAAAGCACGGCCCTTGGAAAGATGCGGCAGCTGGAGCCGATTTTGACCCCTACACCGACCACTGCGCCGGAGCCTACGCGCGTGCCGCCGCCGATCTGTGCGTTGTCGCCGACCACCGCATGCGGAGAGATGGTGACGTTGGGACCGAACTTGACCTGCATACCAATCACCGCGCTGGGATGGACGCCTAACGCCAGCCGGGTGGGCGCCAACAGCTTGGCCGCGCGTGCAAACCAGAGCCGGGGCTCGGAGTACTCAATAATCTCAACGCGCGATCCATCTGCTTCAGGCGGCGTCGCGCCCGGGCTCAGAACAACCGCCGAAGCGTTGCCCTTCAACGCCGCCGCTACGGTCAGATCGTCGGCGGCAAAGACCAAATCAAAGGTGGTCGACTTCTCAACCGTCGCTACGGAGAGAATCTCGGTCTCTTCGCTGCCTTTGACCAGCCGTCCGCCGAGCTTTTGTATCAGTTCGCCGATTGTCATCACCTTGCTCCTTACTCGGCCATTCCGCCCCGAATCCAGGCGCGTTGATTCACACTGCACTTCAGGATCCGGGAGCCTGTTCCGCAAACAGACAGAGCGAAACTGTGCCGCAAAGCCTGCGGGATGAGTATAAGGAATAATTCAGGCGGCTTGCGCTTTATTTCCAGGGAGGCTGCGGCTTGCACCAGGCGCGGCAATGGTATTGGAGAGGGAAACATTGGGCTTAATAGAGCCCCGGTTCGCCTGGCGGGCGCGTCTTCCAGCGGCGATGAATCCAGAGCCACTGGTCAGGGTAACGGCGAATCCAGCTCTCGATGGCGTGGTTGCATCGCTGGGTACCGTTCAGGATGTCGTCGGACGGCGATGCGGTGTGGGGGATCTCGATCTGGGGCCCGAAATGGAGGACGTATCGCTGCTCCGCCTTCTCCCAAACCATGAATCCGGGCAGGACTGCGGCCCCGGTTTTGCGTGCCACGTGGGCCAGGCCGGTGGCCGTGCATGCGGGAATGCCGAAGAAATCGGCAAAGACACCCTGGGGCGGGGTCATGTTGGTATCCATCAGGATCCCGACGGTCCGTCCCTTATGCATGGCGGTCAGCAAGCCGCGCCCGAAATCGTCTTTGTGCAGCACGTAATTGCCGTGCAGGCAGCGAATCCGGTTTACATAGGCGTCGAGCCGGCGATTATCGAGGCGCCGGATTACCATGCCCATGGGGTGTCCGAGGAGCGAGCGGTAGAAGCTGGAGAGCTCCCATGCGCCCAGGTGAGCGGTGATCACCAGCACGCCTTTGCCGCGGGCGCATGCCGCTTCGTAATGCTCCAGCCCTTCAGTACGCAGCCAGTTACGGGTATTTTCAGGGGTGTAGCGCGTCATGCGGCAGAACTCGACGAGCTGCCAGCCGAGGTGGATGTAGACCCTGCGCAGGATCTCTTTCCTGGTTTTGGAAGGGAGCTCGGGCAAAGCGAGGCTCAGATTGGTTTCGCCGACGCGGCGCAGCCGCCCAAAGAGCCAGTAGACCGCGAAGGCCAGCCCTCCGGCCCAGAGGCGAGCCAGGGAGCGCGGCAAGGCGCCCAGCGCGCGCGCCACAGCCACAACCAGCCAGTATTCGAGGTTCTCCCGCATGGATGATGGCAATCTTCAGTTTACGCGCATCGATGCGGGACTTCAGAGTAAGTGGAAGTACTCAAACTGCGACGCGTTTTGGGGGCAATCCAGTCAACAGTCTGCGGAAAACGGGCTACGCGGTGCTCAGCATTTCTCCGTTTGTTGTGGAGCGACGCCCTTGCCGGAAAAACAAAGACCCGGCGAGAGTTCGCCCCACGGAGTACAAATCAGCACGGAGGTACGGGGTGGGATGCGGGCTCGACCCCACTCAAGCAAAGCTTGAATGGGGTTCTCCGGTTCGTACCCCGAGGAGGGATGTTCCGATCGCTAACCACTGTCTTCTAGTGGTTCTTGGCCTGGACAAAGTAATGAGCGATATCGCGCACAAAGTCCACTGCGCCCGGAGGCACAGGCACATTGCCGCGCAGCACATTCTGGAAGTCCTCGGGCGAGCCGAAGTAGACTTCGGTATCTTCCTTATTCTGGCTCACGCTGGTTCCATCAAGATCGATGCCCGCAAAAAGCCCCTTGTTGCGGGAGTAGCTGAGGAGTTCGGCGTTCATCTTCCAGTCGGTGGAGGCCTGGCCGGCGCGGCCCACGGGTCCAGCGGCGGCAGATGCGTCGCCGCCAATTTTGAACTTGTTCTTCAACAGATCCTGAAAGCCTCGATCGTTAACGGCGACGAGGACAAGGTCGGTAGACTGTCCACCGATCTGGAAGCCGAACGAGCCGCCAGCCATGCGGATAAAGACCGGTGCGCTCCAGCCATGGCCGGTGCGGCAAGTCACCACGCCTTGTCCGTACTGCGCCCCAAAGACAAATGCGCCCTTTACCATTCCGGGCACCACTGCAACACAGGTGGCGGAGTGCAGAATATCGAGGGGAATCGTGCGATCCTGCGCCGCCATGATCTGGTCGACAACCGTCTTTGCGGAGTCGATACGGGCCTGAAGGTCGTCACGCGATGAGGCTGCAAAGACCGGTGCGCCGAGCAACGCGCAAAGGCAAACTGCCAAGAGTATTTTTTTCATTTCCATTTCCTTTTCGTTCCGGCGGGGTAAGTCGCCGGAAAAGTGAGTGCTTTTCAATTCTTGAGGTTTCGGTTTGACGGGCCGCGAGTGCAGCCCTCCGAAGCCTGATGTTCAATCACAATAGAACTGGCCTGGATTCATTCCAACACGACGGCCCAGCGTTCAGTCCACCATATCCTTGTCAATTCGGATGCCTATTGCGCTCACTCTGTTGGTTTTCCTCACTTTAATAATCACTGAGGCGGATCTCGAGGCGCACCGGCCTAAAGGCTGGCGCCTCGGTGGCGACCAGCTACGGCAAAATCAGATTTACTTCAGGGATGGCGACAATCGCAGCGGGCGCAGTTTTCCCGAGAAAAACTGCACTTAACAGAATCGACTGGCTTTACACCAGCTCTGATGCTGCTATAGCCCTTGAATTCGGGAGTTCGTAGATGTGACGTGGGTAATCAGTTCCGCCGGGTGACGTTGGCGGAAAAAAAAGAGGAGTTCACAGGCCTCATGGAACCATGGCGCCTGGGAACTCCTTTCCCCAGATCTGCGTTGTTTCTGTTAACAAGATTGTGGAAAACTAAAGAAATACACAAGAGTACTTAAGGCCAATGCCATTAAGTAACCTTGTAGATCACTACTTAGTTACCACGCTTGCGCTTCCCGGCGGGCTCGGACGGGGGTTCCGGGGACTCCGGGGAGAGCAGCGACCGATTGAGCGCCGACATGGAGAGCTTGATGCGGTTTTTGGCGCCGGTTTTGTGCAACAGCCGGCCCACGTAGGCTTTGACGGTCCGCTCCTCAATGCCCAGCTCGGACGCGATCTCGCGGTTGGACCGGGCCAACAGGATGAGCTTCAGTACCTGCTGCTCGCGGCCGGTGAGCTGGGGGTCAGCAATGTTCAGGCCGGTATCGGTAATGTTCAGCAGGCGGTCGATCAGCCTGGAAAGCAGCCTGCGCGGCGCCCAGATGGAGCCGGTGGTAACTATGTTGACTGCCTGGCGCACAACCTCAGGGCCGGCAGTGAGATCGAGGTACGCTCGCGCTCCGGCCACGATCGCGCTGAGGACCAGTTCGTCGTCGCCCTCAGGGCCGATCACAATGAGGCGCAAAGTGGGCCGCAGACTGCGAATCGATTCCAGAGCCGCAAGTCCGCCCGGGGTGGCGTGGAGATCGAAGACGAGGTATTCCAGAGTTGGATCGGCCAGCAGCTCGCGCATGGCGCCGACAACAGGCAAAAGCTGAGGCTGGCCCTGTTCGGCAGGCTGGTCGAAGATGCTGGTGAGGCCAGCCAGCCGGATGGGCTCAACAGCTACGACACCGATCCTGATCAGATCGGATTTGGGATTCTTCGACATCGTCGCGCTCCCACGCAATCTTTCAGAGGGAGCCGCACCGGCCCAAGGCAAATCACGGACCCGCCGCGGTCACACCATTCCTGTTTTCCGCGCAAATATCATACCGCCGATCAGCCGCACGCGCAGCCGATCGGCCGCTTGCGCGCCCTTAGAGCTTGGGAAGCACAATTCCCTGCTGCTTCTGATATTTGCCTTTGCGATCGGCGTAACTGACTTCGCAAGTCTCGTCGGATTGGAAGAACAGAATCTGGCACAGCCCTTCGTTGGCGTACACCCTGGCCGGAAGCGGCGTGGTGTTCGAAATTTCAAGCGTCACGAACCCCTCCCACTCCGGTTCAAACGGCGTCACGTTCACAATAATGCCGCAACGCGCATAGGTTGACTTACCAACGCAGATGGTCAAAACGTCTCGGGGGATACGAAAGTACTCAACAGAACGCGCCAGTGCGAACGAGTTGGGTGGAATGATGACCGACTCCTGCTGGACCGAGACGAACGACCGCTCGTCGAAGGCCTTGGGGTCGATGATGGCGCTGTTGACATTGGTGAAGATTTTGAACTCGTCAGACACCCGCAAATCGTAGCCGTAGGAAGAGAGACCGTAGGAGATAACGCCGGCAGCCACCTGCTTTTCGCTGAAAGGCTCGATCATGCGGTGGTTAATCGCCTGTTCCCTGATCCATCGGTCACTCTTGATCGACATGCTTCTCCCCTGCGCGGGCATCGTGCCCCGCGTCAGAACCGCTGCGGATGTTCCAACTTGCTGATTTATCTTACGAAAGCGGGGGATAAAATCACAACCACCGTTGCGCTGCCGGCCTGTGGAATAACGGGACAGAACCGGCCCGGATTTGCGCCAGTGGGAGGGCTACGGCGGCGGAGCTCGTTCGAACTTCCACAATTGCGTGCAAATTCTGTAATATGACCGATGTAGGTCGTGGTAGAGTCAATACCAGTTCAGGCCAGACGGTTTTTGAGAATTGGCGGAACGCGAGGTCAGCCGAAGTCAAACTGGAGTCAGGCCAGGGTCGCCCCGGCGATACCTGGTGTGGCGTTCAACGTCTGAACGTAAAGGCTTTCGGCGGAATCTACCGGTTTTTGAAAAGTCGAAGAGCGAGGAAATTCCATTGATCAAGCAGGATATCGTTCATCAGGTAATTGAGCGCACCGGCTTGCCGCGCACCAAGGCTGAAGCAGCGGTGGATACGGTCTTTGAGGGGTTAAAACAGGCGTTGTCGGCGGGCGAGCGCATCGAACTGCGCGGCTTCGGCGTGTTCAGCGTCCGGGCCCGCAAGACCGGCATCGGCCGCAATCCCCGCACCGGCACTGAGGTCAGCATCGCCCCCGGCAAGGCAGTGCGCTTCAAGCCCGGAAAAGAGCTTCACAGCCTGGAGTCCTGACCCGAACCTGATTCGGGCCGCGCTCCACACCGGTCAACCACCGGAAGCCCGGAACTTTCGCATCTCCGGCGAAAGGCGGAAAACCTCGCCCTGACAGCGATTTTGTATCACAAGCTGTGGCAACCAAGTTCCGCACGAAAATGGGCGCCCCATCTTCGCGACGTTCTTGTTCTTGTCGTTAAGGTCCTGTCTCTGAAGTTCGCATCATAGCTGCATCGTCATCTTGAGCGGAGTTTGGCTGCTTTTTGGGCCAAACGGAGTCGAAAGATCATCGGTTTTTCTTCGCCGCTTATGCCACGAGCTTCGACTTCCAGTTGTAAAACGTCGCGTCGCTGATACCATGCTCCCGGCAAAGATCCGCCGTCTTCACCCCGGCCTCATGTTGCTTTAGGATCCCGATGATCTGCTCTTCCGTGTATCGGCTCTTCTTCATCCCTGTCCTCCCGTTCAGAGTAAGCGTGTCTTTCAGGCCGTCTGGTAAGTGATAGTCGGTTGTGGTGGAATGGGTGGTCGTGTCCACAAGTTTTCGAAGTGGACACGACTGGTTGTGTGGATGAGAGAGGTTAGGGACTGGGGTTGATCTCGTCGGTG
>DATJSB010000218.1:0-8150 GCA_035504315.1 Occallatibacter sp. | reverse complement strand
GGGACTCATAATCCCTTGGTTGGGGGTTCGAATCCCTCCGGGCCCACCAGAACTGAATCTTCGCATTCTGCGGTGGGTAATAGGCTGAAAATTTAGTGCGTTTCAGGTGCTCCAAACCCTTCAGAACTTCAAACTACGCCTTCTGAGAAATTGAATTCTGAAGTCTGATTCTCCCTGCCAGATCGCGCTTTTGCCACAGGATGTTGGAGTTCCAAAACTGAGACTTCAGGTACTCCAGCGCAGTCTCCAAGTCCATCTCGGACGACTCAGCGGAAATCAGCCTGACCCATACATCTTCCTGTTCTGACCGGATAGATGCATAGACGCTGAACGCGAATGGCGTGGTACTCTCAATTTGACGCCGGCTGCAGGCAACTATTCCATCACCGCCAGTTACACCGGCACTCTCACTAGAGCCTGTATGGACAGCGCCGCCCAGCCGCTCAGCTTCGGCCAGATTCTGGACCGTGCGTTTCGCTTGTGTCGCGCGAACCTTAAGAACTTTCTTGCCATCTCGATTGTGCCGGGGCTTGGGTATCTGGCCATATTTGTGGCGATCCTGGGGCCACTCTCTCTCGTTGTCTGGCCGGATCGCGCAACTCCCCCGTCGTGGAATCCCGCCATGGTTGGCCTGATCATTGCGGTCTCGCTGGTGGCCTTTGTCGGAGTGATGCTGGTTTTTGCCATCTTTCAGCCGGCTGCCTGCTATGCGGTTCTTCAGGCCGATCTCGGAATTTCAACCGGGTTTAGCGGGGCATATGCAAAGTCATGGAGCAAGGCGGGCCGCTATGTCTGGCTGATCGTTCTCAAAGGACTGATCATCGCGGGGCCAACCTACGGTGCGGGAATCTTGATAGCTGTTCTGTCGTTGTTCAGGGCAAGAGTGGGCGGCAGCGCTGCGGAAAGTGCTCTGCTCGTTGCCGTCCCGTTGCTGATGCTGGTTTACGTCGTCGGTATGGTTTACGCGGTCTTGATGATGATCCGGCTTGCGCTTGCCACTCCGGCCTGCGTTGCTGAAGATCTGCCGGCACTGGCTGCGATCAGGCGAAGCATACGCCTGTCGCGCGGTGCCAAGAGCCGCATCTTTCTGGTTGGCTTGGTGACGTATGCCATTAATTGTGCGGCAATGGTCGTATTTGAGGTTGTATTTGGGCTGTTTGCGAGCCTTGGCGCCCTCCTTTTTGCCCTTTTGCACATCAACCGCGTGATTGAGATCGTTCTGGCTTCGGTATTCGGCGTGCTCTTCCTGGGAAGCGCTCTGTTGCTGATGGGCGCAATGTGGTCATCGTTCGTCGTCGTGTTTACGCTCGTGTATCGCGATCGGCGTTTGCGCATCGAACCGCAACCCGTGCCGGAAGCTGCAGTTTGATTCAATCTGCTGGCCCGGCCGAATGAATCCGGTCTAAGCTAGGCTCTACCGGAGAGACAGTGATGCCCGCCCAACTGCGGCCCATGAAGCTCGGCGAGTTGCTCGACCAGGGATTCTCAATCTACAGGAAGAATTTCTGGTTGTTTGCGGGGATCGCGATGGTTCCCGCGGTCATCATCTTCGCGCTTCATGTCATCGACATGCTATGGGTGCACCTGAATCAGATCGGGCATTCCGCCGGCGGCAGCGCCATGGGGGCCGCGATGCTTGTCGGGCTCATTTTCTTTCACATCAACGCCTTCATCGTTCTGCTGTTCTATCCGGCGTTCGTCAAAGCCGCCTCCTCCATTCTCTTTGAAGAAAAGTCCACCGTCTTCGGCTCGCTCCGTTTTGCAGCGCTGCGCTGGCACGGCTATCTCTGGATCGATGTTCTGAAAAACTCCGCGCAGTTGCTCATTCCCGAGGGTCTGTGTATCGGCTTCATTGCTCTCTGCGGCTATTTCATCGATCGATTCAATCTCAACGACGAGAATGTCCTGATCGCGTTCATCGTTATTACGCCTGCGCTGGGCACACTTTATCTAATCATTCGCGTAGGCGCGAGCCTGGCGTTTGCAATCCCGGCAGCGGCGCTGGAGCAGGTTCGGGGATTCAAGGCGTTGCGCCGCAGTTGGCGCCTCAGCAAAGGCGGGCGTCTCCGCGTCGCCATTTCCTGGACCTTGATCGCCATCCTCACGGGAACTCTGTGGTATGTGATGGAGGGGGTTGTTTATGCCATTGAAAGAATCCTTTCCCGCACCATGCACGTGCACTTCATCACACAGCATTTTTATGAGATTTCGATCTACAGCCTCGCCGCCATTTACCGTGCCGGGTTTCTTCCCATATACCCGATCGTTCTGCTGCTGATTTATTATGATCAGCGGGTGCGCAAGGAAGGCTACGACATAGAGCAGATGATCGAAGCCGCCGGGCTGGTTGCGCCGGTTGAAGCAGCGGCGGCCGAGCCGGCAGCCGTGCCGGTTGCGGTTGCGACTCCTGCGGCCGACGGCCCTGAATCACAGGCCGCCGGCGAAAGCCTTGCGTAGATCGCCCATGACTAAATTCCTACGCTGAATTCTGCCGGCTTTGGCAGCCGCAATGAATCCCGTTCCCACGCCGGCACATCTGAGAAAATAGTGAAAGTGACCGGATTGTTCCATTTTTCTGCGCGGCCGGCGCCGCTGCTTGCTCTCTGCGCACTGGCTGCGGCCTGCGGAGGGTTTGCGGCGCGCGCCCAGACGGGGAGCGCGCCTGGGAATGCGTCTTCGGCCACCAATCCTTACTGGGGCAGCGTCACCGCCGAGCCGGTGACCGGCGAGACGATCAAGCTTTCGCTCGACGACGCAGTAAAACGGGGCCTGACTAACAATCTGGGCCTGCGCGAAGCCGAGGACAATGAGAAGACGTTGCATGGCGAGCAGAACCAGGCCTTGCAGGAGTTTCTTCCGACAATTACAGTTTCTGGCGACATGAAATATGCCGAGAACGATCTGGTCGCTCTCGGTTTCAGCCCCGGCGTGGTCAAGGAGTTCTCGTCGCTGATGCCGGGCGGCTCTTCCATCAAGTTCTCAGCCATTACGCGCGACAACCTGACTGAGGGCGTGGCGCACTTTGACTGGACGATATTCTCAGGCCCGGTGATAGCGGGCTGGCGCGCAGCCGGAGCGGCCGTCCGGTCGTCGTACTTCGCAAAGATGTCGGCACGCGGGGAGGTGGTTCAGCAGGTTGCCACCATTTATCTGCGCTCGATCGCCGACCAGAGCGAAGTGGACAATGCCAAGGCTCAAGTGGCCGAAGCGCAATTGCTGTACAACCAGGCTCATGAGGAACACCTGGCCGGGACGGTGGCGAATCTTGATGAACTGCGCGCGCGGGTAGAGTTGCAGACGCAGCAGCAGTCGCAAATCGCCGCTGAAAACCAGCTCGCCAAAGATCTCATCCAGCTCAAGCGCGAGATCGGCATCGAACCGGGGCAGACGATCGAACTTACCGATCAGGCTCCCTACAGCGAGCTGGCCGAGCAAACGCCTGAAGAGGTGATGGCCATCGCCTACCAGGATCGCCAGGACTACCAGAACCTTAAGAATCAGGCCATCGAATTCAAGGCAGTGCACCTGGCGTACCGCGCCCAGCGTCTGCCCACACTGAGCTTTAACAGCTACTACGCCGAGACGGCGGTGGATGGCGCGGGAACGCGCGGCAACTTTATTGCCTATGGCACGCTCAAGCTGCCCATCTTTCGCGAGGCCGGCCTACGGGGCAATGTAGACGCCTCGCAAGCCCAGTCCCAGGCAGTCCAGAACCAGCTTGCCGATCTGCACGGTCACATCGACCAGCAGGTGCGCTCGGCGCTGCTCGACGTAGCCTCCAACAAAAAGCTGGTTGACGTGGCGCGGTCCAACGTGGACCTGGCCACGCAGGCCTTGAGCGACGAAACCGATCGCGTAAAGGCCGGTGTGGACGACAATCTTCCACTGGTTGAGGCGCAGGCCACATTGGCGTCCGCGCAGTCTAACCTGGTCGAAAGCCTCTACCAGTACAACGTTTCCAAGCTGGCGCTGGCGCGGTCATGCGGGGTGCTGGAGCAGCAGTACCGCATCTACCTGGGCGAGAAATAGCCAACCCGATCAATCGAAGAATCGTCGACATTGTTCTCCGGCTCAGACTGCACCCATTGCGTCACCATTTGGTGATATAATTGGTGCGGAGAGACTTTTATGCGAGCAACTGTAGCGTTGGATGACGAGCTGGTGAAGACCGCCCAGGAGTTTTCGGGACTGACGGAGAGATCGGCGCTGCTCAGGGAAGCTTTGAGGGCGCTGATCCATCAGGAAGCTTCCCGCAGGCTTGCGGCTCTCGGCGGAACGATGCCGGACCTGAAGTATGTTAGGCGGTTAAGAGTAGATGAGTTGTGATCCTGGCCGATACTTCCGTCTGGATCGATCATTTCCGCACTCCGGAACCGTCGATGCTGACACTGCTCGGCAGCGGGCAGGTTTTCATGCACCCGATGGTTGTTGCCGAGTTGGCCCTTGGCTCGGTGCGCGATCGCAATAAAACACTTTTCCTGCTAGATGCTCTGCGCCAGTTGCGGGTGGCGCGTCTGGATGAACTGCGCGTAATGATTGAGGCGCATTCGCTGTATGCAAAAGGCATCGGCCTGACCGATGCGCATCTTCTTGCGTCCTGCCTTCTGACGCCCGGTACGCTGTTGTGGACGCGCGATAGCGCGCTGAAGAATGTGGCCCAGGTGTTGGGTGTGCTCGCCAACCTGCCGTAACGCGAATTCAATCTGTTTGAAACCTGCTCCGGGTAATGTTGAAATCAAGGTCAATAACTTCGTCCCCTGTTTACGGGGCGCGGACATCAAAGGTCTGGAGGACCCTTCCTCATGCCTCACAGTCTCAAGATCGAAACCATTGTTGTGCCCGATACCGATGCGCTGGCTGCCCGTGCCGCGCAGCATTTTGTTGAGGTTGCCGAAGCCGCAGTTGCCGCCCGCGGGCGCGCCCGCATTGCCATCAGCGGCGGATCGACGCCCAAGGCGGCATTCAAACTGCTCGCCGACCCCGCTCAGCCGTGGTGTGTTCGCATGCCGTGGCAAAGGCTGGAACTGTTCTGGGTGGATGAGCGTTGCGTACCGCCCGACCACCCCGACTCGAATTACCGCATGACTCGCGAAGCCATGCTGGACCACGTGCCGCTGGCGCCCGATCAGGTGCATCGCATGGAGGGCGAGCTGGAGCCCGAGGTTGCCGCCTCGCGTTACGAATCGCTGCTGCGCAATACGTTTCGCCTCGAAGGCGCCGAGACGCCTCGCTTCGACCTGATCGAGCTGGGCATGGGTCCCGACGGCCACACCGCGTCGCTGTTTCCGCACTCCGCCGCCCTTAATGAGACCGGCCGGCTGGTGGTTGCCAATCACGTCGAAAACAAGGACGCGTGGCGCGTGACGCTGACCTGGCCGGTGATCAA
This sequence comes from Occallatibacter sp., assembly GCA_035504315.1. Taxonomy (GTDB): domain Bacteria; phylum Acidobacteriota; class Terriglobia; order Terriglobales; family Acidobacteriaceae; genus Telmatobacter. The sequence continues at coordinate 2,764 of DATJSB010000218.1, read as the reverse complement.
CCAGGGCGCGAGCGTTTTCTTTCTCATCGGCGGGGCCGACAAGGCGCAGATTCTGAGCGAAGTCTTTACCGGGCCGCGCGATACCGACCGGCTACCGAGTCAACTCATCCGCCCTGCAAAGGGTATACTGACTCTGATTCTTGACCAGGCTTCGGCCGCGCTGCTTCCCGCCACCGGCGGCGATGGGCGCGGCGTTTTTGAGAGGAAAGAATGATTCTTGCGGGAGATGTAGGCGGCACCAAAGTTCACCTGGCGCTCTACGAGTTTATTGGCGGCAACCTGAATCACATCCGCGATCAGCAATTCCCGGCCAAGGAGTACTTGGGGCTCGAAGAGATCGTTAAAGAGTTTATCGTCAGCGAGAGAGTGACCTCGGCCTGCTTCGGCGTGCCGGGACCGGTGCGCGACGGCCGTCTGCGCCTTACCAACCTGCCCTGGACCCTTGACAGCATCGAGCTGGCCAGGAACCTCCACATCGATTATGTTTTCCTGATCAACGACCTGCAGGCCAACGGCTACGGTATTGCCGAGCTGACCTCAGAGCAGATCTGCGTACTGAGCGAGGGCGACGCGAGCCAACTCGGCAACCGCGCGCTGATCTCTGCCGGCACGGGATTGGGCGAGGGCTTTCTGGTGTGGGATGGCCGCAACTATACTCCCTATCCATCGGAGGGCGGCCACACCGATTTTGCGCCGCGCAACGACGATGAGATCGACCTGCTTCGGTTTCTGCAGCAGAAGTACAACGGCCGCATCAGCCACGAGCGCGTGGTCAGCGGCCAGGGGCTCACCAATTGCTACGAGTTTCTGCGCGAAGTGCGGGGCGTCGAGGAGCCGGCCTGGCTGGCAGAGCAGATGGCCGCCGAAGATCCCAACGCGGCGATTACCGAACTGGCCCTCAAAGCCAAGAGCGAGATCTGCGAGAGGGCGCTCGACATGTTTGTCTCGGCCTATGGCGCGGAGGCCGGCAACCTGGCGCTCAAGATTCTTTCGGTGGGCGGACTGTATGTGGGCGGCGGCATTGCGCCGCGCATTATCGAAAAGCTGAAGGACGGCACCTTTATGAAGGCCTTCACCGACAAGGGCCGCCTCAGCCAGCTTCTGGTGCACATGCCGGTGCGCGTGATCCTCGAAAGCCGCACCGCGCTCCTCGGCGCGGCTGCCTATGCCGAGGCCCGCGCGGCCGAGCTGAGCGGAGTTTCGCCGCGGGCCGCTTCGGTCAAGTTCTGAAGCGGCGATGTTGAGTCGTGAACAGCGGGGCCAGCCGAATCCGGCTGGCCTCGTCTTTGGAGCCAAGTCGATTTCACCCACCCATGCTGTAAATCACGTTGATGGTCGTGTCCACATCGACCGGTTCGCCGTTCAGCAGGTATGGCCTGTATCTCCATCGAGACACGGCCAGAAGCGCCGAGACAGCCAGCGACGCCGCGGGGGCCTGCACCACGCGAAGATCCTCAATGGAACCATCGCGGCCGATGAGCGCCTTGAGCACAACCGTCCCCGTGATGTGAGCGTCTTTCGCCTCTCGCGGGTATTCCGGCTGCACCTTGCTGATGAGCATGCCAACCGCGACCCCGGCAGAAACGGCGACGTTCTTGACCGGTATGGCTTTCCCGTCAGGGGTTTTCGTCATCGGTATCCTGGCCACCTTGGCTTCTGGAGCAGGCGTGAATGCGGGGTCGGAAGGCGAAATGAAGGTTACGGCGTCGACTTTCGCCGAAAGAATCGGCCTCCGGCCCTCGAAGATATCGATCTTGCGCGGCAGAAACCGGCCCTGCACCCCTACAAAGTCATTGAATTGCATCGCCAATGTCCCAAAAGACGTCTCAGCACGGAGGATTGGCCGGCCGGGATCAAAGCAGTAGGTTGGGAAAAGTCCCATGGGCGCAGGCTGCAATAAGGCATTCTGCGCGGGCATGTCAGGCACCACCATGATGCACGGCGACTTGTCGCCGTTCACGAACAGCTTCCGCTCCTCCACCTGCAGGCGAACACCCTGCTCGTTCAGCTCCTCGGCAGATGGCAGCGGGCTGAACCACGCCGTTTGCAGCTTGTACTCGAAGAAATTCAGCGACTCGCCCGTAGCCAGGTACGCCCTCTGGCTTTCTGAAATATGCCAATCCGTATGAGCTGCCGAGGGGCGAGTCCAACTGCTGCGGTGGACGCTCGGCGACGCCCACCAGTACTCGTATGTTCCCTGCTCGGTGGCATTGCCTTTCTCGTCGTAAAGCCGGTAGGTGGCCTTCAGGTGCCAGGGCTTCATCGACGGATCGGTGAAGTCGTAAAACGGCGCCGCCGCCTCAAACATTGCATGGGGATCTTTCGGGAGGGGCGGTATGGTTGGAGCCTGCGTTTGTGACAATGCCGGCAGCACAGCCGCCGCCAGCAGGATAGGAATGAACCCGGTGCGCATGATGCGGCAAGATTAGCACGGGGAGAGGCGCTGGTGCTTACGCTAAGCCCCTCGCGGCAGAGCTGAGCGGGGTTTCGGTGGGGACTGCGACTGTGAAGTACCGAAGCGAACGAGCAGCTGTGAACGAATGGGTGCTGACTAGAACTGATTGCATAAATCCGGTTTTGAAAGGGCACGGCTTTAGCCGTGCCTTGAAACGCGCACAAATGGTGGGCTTTAGTCAAGATGGAGTGACCGGTTCGCTGCGCTGGCCGTGGGTTAGCCTGTGATTCAAGGAAGAAACACAGTCCAGAGCCACAAGCGGAGGAGAACCGGTCATGAAAGAGAAGGTACGATTTTTGGGTTTGGATG
>DATJSB010000217.1:0-4023 GCA_035504315.1 Occallatibacter sp. | reverse complement strand
GCCCGCGTGCAGCGCAGGCAGTTGAGCCTCGGGCCATGACTTGCCGTTGATCATCCATTGGTCGAGCGCCCCGTGGCCTTTGAATTTTGATGTGAAGACCAGCGGAATAGTCAGATCGGGCGTAAAGGTTCGTGGAGTAGCGTCGCCGAAAATTCTGTAGTCCCAGGTGAGTTTATCCACGTGCGGATCAACCGGCTTGCCGGTTTGCCCCGCGTATTCGATCACTGTGCCCATGCCTGCGTCACGAAATTCCCTGCGCGCCTCGCCGAACACGTAGACTCCGGGAGCATTCATTTCGACAAGAGCGGTAATGCGCTCGGCCGGGCCGAGGCGCAGCAGTTCGACCTTAGCCTGCGTGGCTACGGGTGCGCCGTCGAGCGCGATCACCTGAAAGTGATGGCCGGCGAGCGCCAGCCAGTGCGGTTCAGTGGCGCTGGCATTGAGAATCTGAAAGAGCACGCGCTGCCCTTCCCGTACTTTGACGGGATTGTCGTGCCCCAGCATCTTTCCGTTGATTGAACCGCAGACGTAGTTCACCATCAGCGAGCCGTCACCGCTGGCCAGGTAGTACGGCTCCCAGTCGTGGAGGACGATGAACTGTTCCTGATCGTAGGCGCCGGGGTTGCCGCGACCCTCTACCAGGAGCACGCCGAATTGACCGGAGTAGAGCCCGCGCTTGAGATCGCGGTGGGCCATGGCGTGGGTGTGGTACCAGTGCAGGCCGGTAGGTTTCGGACCGAATTGAACCACAACCCCGCTCCCCGCGGGGATCATCGGCGAGCCCTCTTCCATCGCACCATCCACATCCACCGGGATCCACTGCCCGTGCCAGTGCACGATCTCTTCGCGGTCCAACCGGTTCACGATTTCGATGATCGCCGGCTTGCCCTCCGTCAGGCGCAGAATGGGCCCGGGAATCTGTCCGTTGTAGGCCGCCGTGCGAATCTTCTTCTTCGCCGACAACTCCCATTCGATCTCAGAGGTTTCGAGCTTGTAATCAGGGCTGACACCGGGCACGAGAGCTGGGGAAGCGCCCGGCGTATCCTGCGCCCAGCCGAATGGACTCCGGCCCCCCGGCATCACCATCGCCGCCGCAGCCAGTGGCGCGCTGCGCAGAAACGCACGCCGGCTCGATCTGCACCTGCCCGGTGCATTCTCGGCGATCGCATCGATCGAGCGACCCGTCATTCCATTTATTGTCGCCGATTTCCAGCGCCGGTTCTGTGACGCTCACTGCGCGTCGACCACGCATCGAAAGCCCACGCCTCCCGAGCGGTCGTATCCCGGGGCCATGAGCAGCAGTTTGCCGTGCTCGTCGTTGCGGAAGGCCTCAGGGAAGTACCAGATGGAACCCTGCGGCTGGTAATACTCGCCGCCACGAACAATCGCCGCGCGCGTATGCTCGTCGTCAACCTCGTCGGTCCATTGCCAGATGTTGCCCACCAGGTCCATCACGCCGTAAGGGCTGGCACCCTGGGGATGCGCGTCGACCGGGTCGGGTGCGGTCATGGCGCGGCCAGTGACCGGTATTGGAACATTTGCCGGCTGCCACACATCACCCCACGGATAGATGCGGCCCGCCATACCCGAATCAGGGCCCTGCGCCGCCATCTGCCACTCCCACTCGTGCGGCAGGCGCTTGCCGGCCCAGGCCGCATAGGCGCGCGCATCTTCAAGAGAAACCCAGGTCACCGGACGTTTCTCCCATCCCGGCGGAAACGTTCCGTTCTTCCAGTCGCGCAAAAAGTCAATCGAGTCTTTGGGCGCGTAATGGGTGGCATCGAGAAACTTCTTGAACTGCGCATTCGTGACCGGATACTTGTCGATGTAGAAGGGCGCGACCTGCATCGGGTGCTCGTGGAAGCGGCGCGGCGAGTCTTCCCACGCATATTGAATATCGACATAGGGACTTGCGCCGCCTTCGATCTCCACGCCCTGCACCTTGAAATTGAATAGGCCGCCGGGAATGCGGATCATGCCTTCGGGCGCGTCGGCTGCGGGTTTCGTGGCAGGAATCTCGACCAGGTGCTGCTGCAGCAGGATCGGCTCGTGCGAATACGAGGCCAGCGGCTTTGCGGTCATCGCCGCCATGCGCTCGATGAGCGATGTGATTTGAGTACTGACGTTGCCGGGAGTGGCCAGGATTGCGCCGAAGCCATTGGCCTCAATGGGAAAGCTGAGCGTAGTTGTGCCGCCAGCCATCTCGGGTTTGAGTTCCACGCCATGATAGAGGTCGAAATAACGCATGCCGGCCGCGGCAGGCACGTCCATCTGCGGGCCGTTGATGTCGTAACCGTTGCGATTGACGATGGTCCACACCGTCTCATTGGCCATCGGCCAGCGGCTGGAATAAACGCCGAAGTTAAGCATCGGGTAAAGCGGCTCCCAGCCGGAGCTGGTGAGAAAGGGCGCAACGCCGCGCTCAATGGTCGCAATGCGGCGGGTTGCCTCGGCGTCGCGCGGGCTGATGCCGTTCCAGATGCCCCAGATGTTCTCCCAGCTCTCCCACCCCACGCCGTTGAAGAAGGCAAATTGCAGGTCGTTCGTCTTGTCCTGAGCCCAGCGGTCGCTGATGTTCACCATGTGACGCGGCTCAAGCCACTTGTATCTGTCAACCATCGGCAGGAACGGAAATTGGTACTGACCCCACGTCATCACGTTCCACGCCAGGGCTTCGTCGCTCGGGTCGCCCTCGGGCTCAAACGCCAGCGGGTGGCCGGCGGCCTCAGCCGCCAGCGAGAAGCCCAGCGGCACGCCGTCCTGCGTATCGCCATTCACTCCGTCAGCGTCGATGGCTTTCATCAGATCTGCAATCGCCTGCGGCCATGGCTTGCCGGGATCGCGCGTTCCCTGGTCCCACATCATCATGGGGAAAAGTACTCTGACGCCGCGGCGATGAAAGTCCTCCACCATCTGCCGCACACCAGCGATCCCTCCCGGCATCGACGCCACCATGTCAAGCTGGTTCCTGTCGTCCACGCCCATGTTGGGATAGGTCGACCACACCAGAACCGCATCGATGCCGCCGTAACGCGCTTTAAGGTCGTCGAGATAGCGATCGACGGTGTACTTGCCGGCAACCGGATCGTAAAAGTACCGGTCGTGCACCATCATCTGTGGCTGAATAAAGCTTGACTGCGTCCACTGGAGCGCGGGCAGATCGTAGCGCGACCCATCGTACGCAACGCGGATGAGCCGCTCGGCGCGCCAGTGTTGAATGTCTTTGAGCCAGCGTTCGTGCATGCCGGGAGGGCAGGTTGGCTGCAGGTTCTCCCACGCGTAATGAATGTTCAAGCAGTCAGGCGCGGGAATCTGCTGGCCGCGCGGCGCGTATTGCGTGTCTTGCGCAGCGGCGCCGAGCGCAACTGCGCTCGCCAGAATCCCAAGGCAGCAGAAACGAACCATAGCACAACTCCTGTTACCGGATCAGTGTGAAGCATACGATCTTCATAGGCTGCGGAGAAACTCGTTCTTACGACGTTTTGCAACCAGGGCGCGGCTTTATTAAGGACTGTGTAAGTAATGTCCGGTAAGCGCGCCGTAGGCGCAGTGGTTGTTAGCCCCGCGTTTCAACGTGGGGAAAGGGATCGCCGCAACATCGTCGTGGAGTCCCGTAGGGACGGCGGAAAAACATTTCATTTGCAGCGGCCAACAGTCGGGCCGTAAATGCTGGATCAGTGTGAAGCATACGATCTTCATAGGCTGCGGAGAAACTCGTTCTTACGACGTTTTGTAACCAGGGCGCGGCTTCACTCGTGCCGATAAGCCATTAAATCGAGCGAGGGCTTTATCCCCTGAGGGACGCACACCCTGGAACTGCGCCGCACTTGATGAGTTTTTCCGCAACCTGTTTGGCCCTTGCTGATTCTCTTGCCTGCAGGATCACTTTTTTCAGCAGCCTCTTCAGCCCGTACATCGATCGAGCCAAATGTCCGCGGGCCTTAGTCCTGAGGAAAGATTTTCAAACTGACCCACTACCCACCCCTTATTGATTCGAAGCAGTATCGAAAGTGCCGTTCTTAG
>DATJSB010000216.1:0-12435 GCA_035504315.1 Occallatibacter sp. | reverse complement strand
TGGGCCGTGCTCACCCTTGTTTCCCCGTCCGGCCTTAACGCAGCCCGCGCATCCATTTGACGTAATCAGAATAGAGCCGCGTGGATGCCTGAGATCCAGCAAAAGCGAGCGAGCCCGGCTGGTTCATCATTCCCTGGTATTGATAAATCAATATCTTATCCACCCACGGCGATACAGCCTCCAGTTGACGCTGAACGCGGTCGAAAGACGCCGGAACCAGGGCGCTCTTGTATACTTCGCCTTCAAATTCGAAGACCTCGACATCGGCCCACATTCTCGCTTTTTTTGCGCGATCATGAGCCTTCCGGAGACCCTCATAAAAGGCTGATGTCTCGGTCACTTTCGATTTCCGAACCCCAACTTCATCCTGGTAGGCCACAATATCCACGTCCATCGCGTCCAGTTGCCGAACATATTCATCATCGGGGGTTGCGACGCGCGTGCCATAGGGCGCAATCATGATTTGAGCACGCGGCATGAGTTGTCGCGCCAGCCTGGAATTGGTGTTAACGTACTCGATGAACTCCGGAGTATAGCGCGGATTGATGCGCGCCTCATCCGGCCAATACCACCCATGGAAGCTCTGGTGGTGGCCGTAGAGACTGGCAAGTTCCTCTATCGCCAGGAGTCGTCTTTTTGTGGCTACGGGATCCGATATGATCTGTTCGCTTTCCCAGTCGCCATAAAATCCGCCGCCGATAAAAAACTTGATCTTGTATTTATCGGCCGCGGAAAGCACCACTTCAATTGGATCCGAACAGGCCAATTGCCATTTCGGGAAGACCTTCGAGTCATAGAACGAACGGTAGTAGACCGCGGTCGCCATCAGTACCAGGTACTCCATCCCGGCATCCGCAATTTCTTTTATCTTTGCGTCCCACTGCGCCGCCGTGAAACGAACGCAAGCCGGATTCCAATCGACTCCTTCGACTGTAGCGTGATGCTGAAACTCAAACCAGCTTCCTGCGATGCGCTTGGTTGCATTGGAATTGGGCAAAGCCACTGCTCCAGCTGGATCGATTGCAAGAGCAGCGGCTCCAGCACCCAGGGCGGAGACAAAATCTCTGCGGTTCATATCGCTAATCATCAAATATCTCCTTCGCGGGAGTCCCGTGCAGGTGGTGGCAAATTACGCCTGGGTTGCAATGGCGGAGGCGGATCGCTTCCGCCAATTGCCATGCGTAAAGTCTGGGAACTCGACTGGCGCGCTGCCACGGCTCACGGAGGCGACACTCAGCGGCGCTACCGCGGCCCATGCGGCCGCATCATACACATCCATATCCGGCGCGAGCCCATTCCGCACACATTCGAGCAGGCGGAAAAGCATGATGAAGTCCATGCCGCCGTGCCCTCCGCCTAACTTCGCCGCGATTTCGCCCTCACGCTTCCAGAGCGGATGCTGGTACTGCTTCCAATCATCGATCGATCCCCACTCCTCGCCCTTGTTCATGCCGTCGAAGTAGATGCGGGGTGGATAGTCTTCAAACAGGCCCTTGGTTCCGGCGATCAGATTGATCCGGCTGTAGGGGTGGGGAGTCGACACCGTGTGTTTGACCGTAATTGTCAATCCATTTGCGGTCTGAATCAGCGAAGTGTTCATGTCGCCTGTCACGTATCGCTCAGCCCAACGCGGATCTCCAGGTTGCAGGTTTTGCTTGCGGTAGAGATCGAGGCCTCGCTGCGGGGAACTCATCGACACCAGCGTCGCAAAGCGGTCTCCGCGCTGGATGTTCATGTAGTTGGCTACCGGACCCAGCCCATGAGTCGGATACAGATTGCCGTTGCGCAAAGTGTGCTCAGTCCGGCGCCATAGGCCTGGTCCGTCGTTGGTAAACAGCAAGCTGCGAAGATCGTGAAGGTATGCCCCCTCGCCATAGAGGAGCTCACCGAACATACCATCGTGCACCATGCGCAGGATGAGCGTCTCGTTGTAGCCGTAGCAGCAGTTCTCAAGCATCATGCAATGCTTGCGGGTTTCTTCCGACGTCCTTACGATTGCCCAGCATTCCTCGATGGAAATGACGACGGGCACCTCGATGGCCACATCCTTGCCGTGTTTCATTGCGGCGACGGCCATCTCCGCATGCAACCTCCACGGCGTCGCCACCAGGACCAGATCGACGTCGCTTCTAGCCAGCATCGATTCATAGGCGTGAGGCCCGTCGGTGTATAAATCCGGCCGCTTCTGGCCGGCCGCTACTACCATTGAAGCGGCGCGCTCGGCATGTTCGCTGAGGGGATCGCACACCGCGACCACCTGACCCTCTGCGGCCAGCAGATTCTCCAGCAACGATGTGCCGCGCCGACCCGGTCCGATCAACGCAATCCGCGGCTCCCGCTTTTCAAAGGCAACGTTTATCATGGTGCGGCTTGATGTGTTTGCTTCCGCATTTGTACGGTTCATAACGCCAAGGCCGACCGCGCTCACCGCACCCATCCGCACGAAATCTCGCCGTGTCCACGATCCCGATCCACTGTTACTCTGGTCAAAACTCATCCTCTTTTGCTCTCCGTCTCGACCCTGGGGAATCGTCTCCGCGAGCTGTGACTGAACGTAAAATTGCATCCCACGGCCATCCGAACCACGATGGCGGCAGGACAATGGTAGCGTAATATTAACGACTATTTTCCTTTGTTTACTATATCACATACGTACGAAAGAAATCGACAGTCCTGCAAGCGTTAGGAGTCTGATTTGAAAGGGAAGTCTTCTACAACGCTAGTTCGCCGAATACCAGCGATGCAGCTCCCTGCACACCGGCAAAGTGTCCTTGTGCGGCCAACTGGACTCGAGGCGCGCGTTTGCGACCGAAATGCAGCAAATTCCCTACGCGCTCTTCGACGTTCGCAACGAACTTCTGGTGTCCTTCCATGATGCCCCCGGAAACAAATACCACCTGAGGATCCAGGATGTTGAAGATGTTCGCCAGTCCTTCCGCGAGATAACCGGCCAGCGTGGCATATGCGCTCTGTGCCGCAGGATCGCCAGCAAGTGCAAGCTGGCTGATCTCGTGCGCCCGAGCCGAGTCGGCAATTGCGGGATCGGCAGCTTTCCCCGCGCGCCCTTCGTACTCTCTCAATAACGATGCTGTGGATACATATGCTTCCAGACATCCCCGGCGGCCGCAATTGCAGTAGCGTCCGTCGATACGGATCGTATGGTGGCCGATGGTTCCCGCAAATCCGCGCTGGCCCCGAACAAGCTTACCGTTGGAGACGATACCGCTCCCGATCCCGGTGCCGATCGTGATTGCAACAAAGTCGGATAGGTTGCGTCCGAGCCCGAAGTTGAGCTCGGCAAGGGCTGCTGCGTGAGCGTCATTCGCGACATAGACCGGCAACTTGAATCGTTGCTCCGCAAACTCGCGCAGATTGAAACCAGTCCAGCCGGGAAGATTTTCAGTCGCGGCAAAGATCGATCCATCATGGGCGTTGATCGCTCCGGCACTGGCGATTCCCAGGCCGCAGAGGTCGATTCGATGGTCACGTGACGCATCAGCCACCTGGCCGATCGCCGCGGCAAGACCTGCGGCAATTGCATCTCTGCCTCCACTGGTTTGAGTTGGAACCAGCACGGTATGGCTGATCGAGCCATTGCAGCTGACGATCCCCGATTTGATGGAGGTACCTCCAATATCGACCCCGATTGCCGACGCGCCGCCCAAGGGAAGCCGGAGCGCGCGGACAAAGCATTCCGTGATTGTGCCGGGGCGCGTGATCGCCGATCCGACTACGACGCACCAGGCTCCTTCCGAAATGGCGCGCCTCGCTTCGGCAGGCGTGGAAATGTGTCCCTCGGCAATGATGGGAGTGCGGATTTGCCGAGCCAAATCCGCCAGCAGCGGCCAGTTGAAAGACTCAATATCCCGCGTTTCTTCGGTATAGCCGTTCAGGGTTGTGCCCACGAACTCCGCACCCGCTTCTGCCGCGGCCCGTGCCTCGTCCAGTGTCGCCACATCCGCCATGACCGGGAGTTTCAGCTCTATATGGATGCGCTCGATCAATTGCCTCCATTGTTCGCCGAACGCCCATGTCCGCCGGGTGCAATCGAGAGCGATGATGCTTGCTCCCGCGCTGGCCAGAGCCGCCGCTGAGGCAAAATCGGGGGTAATGCGCAGCATTCCGTTTACATATCGCTTCTCGATTCCGATGATGGGCACATCCGTATCCCGCCGGATGGCCGCGATATGTTCCGGGCTGTTGATGCGCAGGCCTCTTGCGCCCGCGCCGATCACCGCCTGGGCAATCCTGCGGATGGTTTCCGTGTCTTCGAGAGGGTCGCCGGGCGCGGCCTGGCAGGAAACCACAAGTTTGCCCTTCAATTGTTCCTGAATAGTCGCCATTCTTTGTAAAACCTCGTGCATTCCATGGCTCGCAAAATCCGAGTGCAGTGCCTGCAATAAAGCTTGTATACTTGTATAGTCTACTATACATGATATTAGGAGAGCGAATGAGCAGCACGCTTGGCGCAGGAGTCCTGCTGGCCATGGTCTCAGGCTTGATGAACGGGAGCTTTACCCTCCCCATGCGCTTTCTCGGGCGTTGGGACTGGGAGCACGTCTGGAGTCTCTTCATTACCATCTCCTGCCTGGCGATGCCGGCGGCCATCATTGGCATCGAAGCGCCGCATAGCTGGGCGATCCTTGCACACGCGCCCGCGCGCGCACTGGCGATTGCGGCGCTCGCCGGTTTTGCTTGGGGATTCGGAGCTCTGATGTTTGGGCAGAGTGCAAGTGCCATCGGTATTTCTCTGGCCAATACCCTGGTGCTGGCGATTAGTTCGGCGCTTGGTTCGCTGTTACCTGTTCTGCTGCTTGCCCGGCAACGGTTCTTCGAACCTGCAGGCCATAGGATTCTTGAAGGCGTAGCTGTGGCTATTGCAGGCATCGTTTTGTGCGGCCAAGCCGGACAGATGCGTGAAAAAGCAGCTGGCGGCCGGATTGAACGCGGCAATCTCGTCGGCCGGGCCCGTCCAATGGGAATTGCTCTTCTGCTTGCGGCAGGATCCGGCGTGCTCTCGGGTGTATTCAATATCGGCTTCGCTTTGTCGCAGCCCATCGCCGCGTACGGACGAACTCAGGGATTGAGCGCATTCGCGAGCACGAACCTGATTTGGGGGGTGATGCTGGCTGCCGGTTCGCTCGCCAATATCGGGTTCTGCGTGCATCTCTTCCTGAAAAGCCACAATTTTCTCAAGTTCCGGGCCGCTGGAGCGACGCGACTCTATCTTCTATCCATGCTGATGGCGCTGCTGTGGGGAGGAAGTATTTTTGTCTACGGGGCTGCTGCGCCGCGATTGGGATCGCTCGGCGCGTCGATCGGTTGGCCGCTTAGCCTGGCCACAGGCCTGGTGCTTGCAAATGCCATCGGATTCGGTCTGGGCGAGTGGAAGCAGGCCCCACGCGGAGCCCGAAGGTGGATGTATTCGGGGCTCGCATTCCTGCTGATTGCCATTGTGCTGCTCAGCAGGGCAGGGGATTGATGTGCCAGGCGCACCAATCTTTGTTGACGAGGTAGAGTGATGTGGAAGATGAAACCCAGGATTGCAGCAGGCTCCGGGGATGCACCGGCAAAACCTGGCGCCAAGCCTTTGCCGATCGGATCTCTGGATAGAGGCAGTTTTGTCCCCATGTACGCCCAGATTCAGACCCGACTACTGGGAATGATTCAATCCGGTCAGCTCAGATCCGGTGATCGTCTGCCCAGCGAAGAGGAGTTGAGCCGTGTCTACGGCGTAAGTCGCATGACCGCGAGACAGGCAGTACAAGCGCTGAAAAGTCAGGGCTTCGCGACGCGGCACAAGGGGCGTGGGACCTTTGTCGAGCAACCCAAAGTGGAAAAGGACATTACGCACCTTTTGGGTTTTACGGCAGAGATGCGGGCGCTGGGCCTGAGGCCCGGTTCGCGGGTGCTTGCCGCGGAAACAATTGCTGCAACCGATGAGATTGCAGGCCGGCTTGCCATCAATGTAGGCACGACGGCGTTCCGGCTCTGCCGCCTTCGCTTGGCCGATGAGCTTCCCGTTGCAATCGAGGAAGTGTATCTCCCCGTGGCGAAGTTTCCCGGCATCCAGAAGCTGGATTTTGCGCGGCTGTCGCTCTATCAAACCCTGCGCCAGCGCTACCACATCGGTTTTGGCCTGGCTGACGAGATCCTGGAGGCGCAGATCGCAGGCCGGATGCAGGCCCAACTCTTGGAGATTCCTCTCCGATCAAGCCTGCTTGTCATTTCGCGAACCTTGCGGGACGTAGACGGCGAACCTGTCGAGACGTCCCGATCTTCTTATCGCGCCGACCGCTATCGAGCAGTGCTGCGCATTCCGGCAACGATGGCAGGTTAAAGCCGTCGCTGTGCTCACCAAGTGGCGTGGGTAAGAAACTATGTCCATCCGGCCGGATGTAAACTCACGCGATGGCCTCAGGCCGGCCGCGCCCTCCTCAGGGGCATGGGAGTTATTGGTCGCGCGCTCGGCATGATGGTGGTTCGCGAATCGGACCCGCAGACCGATGCCGTCCGCCAAATCGAGACCATGGCCGCACTTGGGAATCGGCTTAGTTCTGTTTGGAGGGTACTGACACGTTCGCGCCACTCTCCTCGATGATTGCCAGGTCCCACGGTCCCAGCGTCAAGTCGGCGGCGTTGCCCACTTTCTTGCCGTCGAGCAAGTTGGTTCCGGCGCCATAGGCGTAGTTCACCTTCACTTCAGCGCCGGAGTAGTTGAAGTAATAGTGAAGCCGCTTGCCCAGCCGGTTGACGCCATGCTGAACGTGGACCGAGGAGGGCAACTGCTGGTCCGGCCCGGTGAGTCCGAGCTTTTCAAGACTGGTGCGCAGCACCGCGGTTTGTAATTCGTCGGAAAGATAGGTCCCCTCATAAAGAAGTGTTCCGGCGCCAAACGAGTTTTCGGTAATGGCAGGCCAGCGGCCGAAGAAGGGATGATCGTAATAGGCGATCGCCTTGGCATGGTCAGGCATGAGGAATTCGGCCCAGTATTGAACATGATTTCCGGCGCCTACGTGGTAGGGATCGCCTTTGAGCGCCAGCGGATGCTCGAGGTTTGAAAACTCCTGATAGCTGAAGCCTGCGGCCTCACGCAACGGCCCCGGCGCCCGTACCCAACGTACCGCCGAGTCTTCATTGGCGAACCCGCTCTTGAAGGTCATCACAACGTGGCCGCCGTTTTTTACATAATCCGAGATGCGCTGGAGCAACGCGTTGTCTGAGATGTAAAGCGCGGGAACGATCAGCAGCTTGTAGGCGGAAAAATCCTGGGTGGTCGGGAAGACAAAGTCCGAGCCGACATTAAGGTCGTAAAGAGACTTGTGCATCTGTTGCACCAGCGTGGCGTAATCCGCAACCGGTCTTCCCGAACTCCATTGCGGTCCTGCGGAGGTGAAGGGCATGAAGTCGATGGCATTGAGCGAGTCGCGGCTCCACAGGATGGCAACCTGGTTGTGAATTTGCAGGCCCACCAGGTGGGGCCCGATCTTTTCCAGTTCCTTGGCGGTGCGGGCGATCTCGGCGTAGGCGCGGTTTGGTTCCAGATCGTGCGAAAGAACGCCTTTCCAATAAGTCTCCTGGTTGGCCGCAATCGAAGCCCAGTGCCAGTACTCAACCATGTTTGCGCCGTTCGATAAGTGGGTGTAAACGTCCTCGCGCAATTGCCCATCGTATGGCGGATATTGGTAGGCCGAGCTCCAGCCGATGGTTTGAGCGTTGGTCTCGGTAACCAGGAAATTCGCCCCCCTCAGCGAGCGGGCAAAGTCCTCAGTGATGGACTGCGAGGTGCCGTCGTAATGGTCCTGTGTGCCGTGGTAATTGTTCACGGCGACAATATCCAGGGTCTCGGCGACGGACTCTTCGTTGACGTCGTGATGCATCATTCCACTGAAATCGGTGGTCACGAATTGGCGCGGCGATGCCGACTCGCGAACCAGCTCTGCCTGCCAGTGCAGATAATCCGTCACCCGCATCTGGCTCCAGCGGGTCCATTCCAGTTTGTAGCCGGTGCTTTGGGCGCCGTCGCGCGTGGGGAGATCTTCCCAGGTGTGCAGGTTCTCGCCCCAGTAGTTCAGAAACCAGGCCTTGCTAAGTGCCTCGGGAGTGCCGAACTTTTTTTCAAGATAGTGTTGGAAGCCGATGAATACGTCAGGATTGGCTGCGTCATTGCTGCCCGTCTCATTGTCAATTTGCCAGCCAATCACCGTAGGATTGTCTTTGTAATGGGCCACAATGTGCCGGATCAACCGTTCGGCATAAAAACGGAAGGCCGGCGAATCGGTGTCCATGTTCTGGCGCATCCCATAAGTGGCCTGCACAGTCGGTCCGCCAAACTCGCTTCTGTTCAGTTCGCGGGCAAGAATCTCGGGATGCTGGTGGGCCATCCAGGCAGGAATGGAGTAAGTGGGCGTTCCCAGAATCACCTTGATGCCGGCCTTGCCCATGGCATCCACCACTCGGTCCATCCACGCGTATTCGAATCGCCCGTCCTCGGGCTCCCACAGGCTCCAGGTGGACTCACCCATGCGAACCACGTTGAGGCCGGCGGCCTTCATCAGAGCCACATCCGTATCCAGCCGGTCGTATGGCATGTACTCGTGGTAATAGGCCACGCCATAGAGGACATTGGGGAACTCGGTTACTGCTGCGGCAGATTCAGCGGGAGCGCTCTGCTTGTTCTCTTGAGCGACAGACTCAGCCGCCCTTACAAAAAGCGCTATCGCAACCAAGGCGAAAACCTGTTTATTCAATAACCGCATCTTTCTTCCTTTTGCGTAGTTTAAGGCAGGGAGGTGGTCTTCCACCCTCGCGACAGACGAAATTAAAAAGCAGGCCCATCGACTCCGCCGCGCTCCACTCAGGAGGGGCACGGGATTTTGAGGTGGAAGCGGCGCATTTGGTGGGTTTCACGCATCGCGAGTCGGCAAAGCGGGTGGACGATTGTTAAGGAGCAGGTCCAAGCCACTTCAAGAAAGTGATTGGCGCGTTACTTCGTCGCAGACTCCCTCATCAGCGCCGAGGCAGCCCACAAGATCGGGGCTTGTCCGTGATAGTCTCCGGTTCTTCGCCCCCGCTCCAGGTAGTATTCCTCATCGTCCTTCTTTGAGGTGCCTTCGCAGACGCTGGTTACGTCGCTGTTCTGATCGATGTATCCAGTCACCGCGATCCATGCCTTCCGCGCGGCCGGTCCGTATGTATAAGGATCGAGCCAGCCGTTCTTCACGCCGGTAATCATGGCAAAGGTAAACATGGCCGAGCTGGAACTCTCCGGCCATGCATCATCGTGATCGATCAATTGCCGCCACATCCCGTCTTTGCCTTGATACCTGAGCAGGGCGGCCATCATCATCCGGTAGCTGCGCATGATTCGCGCCCGCTGAGGGTGGTCAGCGGGCAGAGAAGTTAGCATCTCAGCCATGCCTGCGGCCACCCAACCATCACCTCGACCCCAGAAGAATGGCACGTCAGGTGCGTGGTAGAAAAGACCATTCGGCTGCTGAAGCTTGTCAAGATAAGCAACCATCTCCAGCGCATCCCGGTCCAGATACTTCCTGTCACCGGTGGCCCGATAGGCCTCCAATTGAAGAATGGTGAGCATATACATGTCGTCGATCCAATACCTGGTCTCAGCCGAAAGCCCGTCCGGCTGGGGATTCTCCCATTGGCGGTCAGCGAATTCTTTGCCATAGGCGAGATATTTCGGATCCTTGGTTTGAATCGCAATCTCTAACGGAACAATGCCGAAGATTTCGTCATCCACATGCCGGCGGCGGCCGATCAGAGCGGTCTCCGACCCTCCCGGAAGCAATGGCTCGAAGCGCTTGATGAGCCGGTCGCGCAAATCTGTGTCGGCGGTCAATTGCGCAAAGGTCAGCGCTCCGTACCATGTGCCCACTTCGCCATAGAAAATCGTCGAACCCTGGTGCGGGCTGGTAATGAAGTGCTCGGCAAGACGCTTGCCAACTTCCTGCGGCGACCGGCCCGCTGGCCAATTGCTGAAATAATCCTGCTGCGCTGACACCGCAATTGTCCCGGCTTGCACGATCAGGCCCAGAGCGACAACCTCTAAAACACCACGCATTCGAGTATCCTCATTTGTCTGACGGACTGAAGAAATCCATTTTAATTCTGCAGCGCCGCGCGTCGAAGTGACGCGGCTCATATCGTCCTACTATGTCAGCGTCAATGGCGCGCACGTCCTGATAGGGTCAACGAATTGGATTCTTTGGAGGGACGAAGAGTTCGATCTTCCAGTGAAAATTCTTCAGGAGGCGGTCGCCGAATGCCTTCAAAACCGAAACGTGATTTTATCGCCAGTATCAACCCCGAGACGTTCCTCGCATCGCACAGTTGTCGCTTAAGCCGATCTTCTCATGTCGATGGCTGGTCCGGCTTTCCGCTGCGCCACGCCAATGAGTTATTCTCCTTGTATTCTGCAATTCAAACCAGGGCCTTTCTGGCGCCACGTCGATCGTACCGACCGTTGCGCGGCTGATTCGGCCCAACTGTATTTGAATGCAACGCGGGCAGCCTAAAAAAGGCGACCCATTGAGAGCGGTAATGAGAGGGAACCAGCGAAGAAGGAACATTGTCGTGCTGGGCGCTTGCCTGGTGGTATTGTTTTTTGTGGCTCAATTCGCGCGGTCCGGTTCTTCGAAGCAAGCCGTCTACCGCAACCCGGTTCTCTTCGCAGACTACTCCGATCCTGACGTGATTCGCGATGGCGACCATTATTACCTCGTAGCTTCTACCTTTCACTTCGTCCCGGGAATCCCGATTCTCGATTCCACAGATCTCGTGCATTGGACGATCCTGGGGCATGTTGTGAGTCGTTTGACGATGGACCCTCGCTACGACCTGGTTGGTGGAGACAGATATGGAAAAGGCGTTTGGGCGCCTTCCATCCGAAAGCATCACGGCCTGTTTTATGTCTATTTCCCAACTCCAACTGAAGGCATCTTTGTAAGCACCGCTCCAGGAATCACTGGACCGTGGAGTGCGCCACGTGCGGTGATCGCGCAAGCCGGTCTCGAAGATCCATGCCCGTTCTGGGATGACGACGGCAAAGCATATTTGATTCACTCAAAGACGGGCGCCGGCCCATTGATTCTTCACCGCATGTCGCCTGACGGAAGGCACGTGCTCGACGGGGGCAGGATCGTTGTTCAGGACCCCGTGCATCTGCCGACGCTCGAAGGTCCGAAGTTGTACAAGCGTAATGGTTATTACTACATATTTGCACCGTTCGGCGGAGTGGAGAAAGGGTCTCAGGCTGTGCTTCGCTCTCGCTCAATCTACGGGCCGTACGATTTTCATGTGGTTCTCTCGCAGGGTTCGACTAGCATCAATGGCCCACACCAGGGCGGCTATGTTGAAACGCCCGGCGGCGAAGGTTGGTTTATTCATTTTCAATCAAAGGGCGCCCATGGGAGGATTGTTCATCTCGAGCCTGTGAAATGGCGTGATGATTGGCCAATTATCGGCGACGATCCCGGCGGCCAATCGACCGGGCAACCCGTGCCTTCCGGCCCGATCCCCGAGCATCAAGTGACCCTCTCTGTGCAGCATCCGCAGACTTCAGACGAATTCGATCGCATCACGCTGGGCCCGCAATGGGAGTGGAACCACAATCCGGACGACGCTCGGTGGTCTTTGACGGCCAGGCCGGGATTCCTGCGCCTCGTTCCAACTCGCGCGACGGGTTTACTTGCCGCCAGGAACACATTGACGCAGTGCATGCAGGACAATTCATTCAGATTCACGGTCCGCATCGATGTGTCGAAGATCAAGAACGGTATTCACACAGGAATTGCAATGTTTGAGGAGTCGGCAAGTGGGCTCGAGATTGTCCAAAAAGGGAATGAACGTAGATTGGACTTTTTTCACTTGAACGATCATATGGATGGCCCGGTCCTTTCGCAGCCGCTTGTGCAGCTGCGCATCCATATCTATGGCGACCAGGCTGACTATTCTTACAGTCTTGACGATGGAAGTACCTTTCGGCCGCTCGGATCAACTACGCCAATACATTTCAGCTGGTGGAAGGGCTCCCGGCCGGCCTTGTTCGCGTACACCGCAGATGCCTCCGATCCAGGATATGTAGATTTCGATTGGGTGCACTATGAGCCTGTCGGGTCGAATCCGTGGTGACCCATGGCCGGATTACAGCTCTGCGCTCAAATACAGCACCACAAAGTTGGAGTCGCCTACGAGGCCATTGTCATCCCAAATAGGACTAGCAGAAAATGCAATGTAGACCTCTTCGAGATAGTTGTTGCGGGTAAGAGGGACCAGTGCATCGGACAGATAGTTGACAGTCTGACCCCGAGCCATCACGGATTCGTACATCGTCCCGATGAAATCCCATGCTTCGGGATATACCTCGCGAGCGCTGCGTCCCAGAGCCCACGGGTGCCTTGTTCCTGCTATCGGCCG